>JANQIE010000217.1 GCA_028282295.1 Desulfobacterales bacterium
TCCATCTACGAAAACGCGGCAATTTATGATTGCTCTCCAGGGTGGGCGCGAGCCTTTGGGCATTCACTTCGTCTTGGTACTAGCCCACATAGTATCTACGGGGGGGCGTGCCCGCCGTTATTGTCTGATCCGCAGGGTTGCGGTTTGTTGATGATTGACCTGATTTGTTGTATATATTAGGAGTTAGAGTTAATCTCTTTTCCTCACTTATGGAGCGCTTATGAATTCAACCGAAAGTCTCTCTATCTACTGTGATCCTGATTCCGTCAATGCAAGAAAGTCATTTGAACTATCCGGCTACACAATCGCCGATGATCCTGAAAACGCGCATATTCTCTGGATGCGAAACGAGCATTACGGCTATTTCTATCTCGTCAAACCAGCCCAGGCCCTCAATCATCTGAAAAATGAAAGCTGGATTACGAACAAAGGGTGTCTGACGCAGATTTTGAACAAGGACAAAAGCTGTGACAAGCCGGCCGCCTTTTATCCGGACAGCTACTGTCTGTGGCATAAAAAACAGGTTAAATCTTTTTTTGACACCGCCGACGGCAAGGATGATCCCTGGATGATTAAAACGGGCAATCTGTCCAGCACCAAGGGGATCACGCTGATAACCGATTTGGATGTTCTGCGAAATATGCTCGCGGATAAAAAGACCAGGAAAGAATTCAAAGAATCCAGGACGATTATCCAGAAGTATGTAAACAATCCTCTGCTTGACAATGGGTGCAAGATTTCCTTTCGAACCTATTTTCTCATCGCCAGTATGAAGCCGTTGCTGGTCTATCTCTACGACGACTGCTTGTTTAAAACGACCACCGTGCCTTACAAGCAGGGTGACTACGACAACCGGATGATCCATTTGACCAATTCATGCCAGCAGATGCAGGGCGACTATGATCCCGGCAGATTCAAATTCACCAATGTGGGCATGGAGGAGCGTCTTGGACGACCCGGTTATATTGCGGATTGTCTGCTGCCCCGCGTGGGGGAATGCTTGCGTTATATTGTCTTGCTGGCGCGAAAGAAATTGAAGCGGCGCCCGTTTTTCGGCAACTATTTTGCGATGATGGGCGCGGATTGGGTTATTGATGAGGATCTGAATGTCTGGCTGACCGAAATCCAAAAAGGGCCGGCGTTGAAATTCGGCGATCCCGTCAAAGCCGAATTGATTCCGGATCTGTTGGACGAGACGATCCGGATTGTAAGCGAGATCATGGTTCGAAGAGCGAACAAAGAACCGATTAATGATCTGGAAAGCGTCTTTAAGTATAAACCGATTATCGATGAATGTCAGCAATGATGCCTAATCGATAAATGCCTGCTCCAGGTCGGCAATCAAATCATCCACATTTTCAATGCCCACCGAAAGCCGGATCAGGGTGTCGCTGATGCCAAGTGCGGCGCGCTTATCGGGCGGCACCGAGGCGTGGGTCATGATGGCCGGGTGTTCGACCAGACTTTCCACGCCGCCGAGGCTTTCGGCCAGGGCGAAGATACGACAATTTTCCAAAAAACTGCGCGCCGTTTCCAACCCGCCCTTGATGAAGAAGGTAATCATTCCCCCGAACGCCGACATCTGCGCGGCGGCCAGGCCATGCTGGGGATGGCTGTTCAATCCGGGGTAGATGACCCGCTCGACCTTGGGGTGGGCTTCCAGCCAGTGAGCGATTTGTTGGGCGTTTTCGCAATGTCGCTGCATGCGCAGGGCCAGGGTTTTCAGACCCCGCAACGCCAGAAAGCTGTCAAAGGGGCCGGCAATGGCACCGATCGCATTTTGTAGATACCGGACCTGCCCGGCCAGGCGTTCCGCCTCGACCACCACGACCCCACCGACCATATCGGAATGCCCGTTCAGGTATTTGGTGGCGGAATGCACCACGATGTCGGCCCCGTATTCCAGGGGGCGTTGCAGGTACGGCGACGCAAAGGTGTTGTCGACCACGAACAGCAGGTTGTGGGCCTTGGCGATAGTGGCCACAGCTTGCAGGTTCACCAGGGTCAGCAGGGGGTTGGTGGGCGATTCGACCCAGAGCATGCGGGTGTCGGGCCGGATGTGGGTGCTTATGGTTTGCAGATCGGACAGGTCTGCGAAGGTGAATTGCAGGCCGGCCGAGCGTTTGCGCACCTGGTCGAACAACCGGAAACTGCCGCCGTACAGATCGTTCATGGCAAGCACGTGACTGCCGGTGTCGAGAAGTTCCAGCACCGTGGCGATGGCGGCCATGCCGGAAGCAAAGGCAAAGCCGTAACGGCCGGTTTCGAGATCGGCGACGCAGCGTTCGTAGGCGTTGCGGGTCGGGTTCTGGCTGCGCGAGTATTCGTACCCTTGATGCACCCCCGGACTTTGCTGGACATAGGTGGAGGTGGCGTAGATCGGCGGCATGATGGCGCCGGTGCCCGGATCGGGCGTTTGACCGGCATGAATGGTGCGGGTGGCGAAATGAAACGATCGGTCTTTTTTCTCCATGGTCAGTCCCTTCTTCAAGTTCAGGTCTGTCGCGATTTCTGGCGAAGATAATTAAGAACATCGGCGCGGGTGATCAATCCCAGGAAGTGCGCACCGTCCATCACCGCGATATGGGGATCGGTTTGCAGTCTTGCGACCAGCACATCGATGGCTTGCTCTTTGTCGATGCGCGCAAAATCCTGTTGCATGGCCGTGTGTATCGGCGCCGCCATCCGGTCGGGGTGGTCGCAGGTATGGCGAAGAATATCGGCCTCGGTTAAAATGCCCACCAACCGGTCGTCCTGCATGACCGGTAGCTGCGAGTAGCCGCCGTTGCGCAGGCGGTTGTGGGCGCTGCTCAACGGCTCGCCGGGGCCGGCGGTTACGGCGGCATGGGTTGCGTGAGGCCGCCCGATCAGATCGCGCAGGTCACCGTAGGGTTTACGCATAAGAAAACCTTCATCTTCCATCCAGAAGTCATTGAAGAATTTGGACAGGTATTTGTTGCCGGTGTCGCAGACAAAGGTGACCACCCGTTGCGCGGTCCGCTGTTCGCGGCAATAGCGCAGGGCCGCGGCCAGGCAGGTGCCGGAAGAAGAGCCTGCCAGCAGACCTTCGGCGTTGAGCAGCTCGCGCGCGGCGGCAAATGAATCGGCATCACTGATGCTGTAGGCGATTTTGGTGAAGGAGAAATCGGCGATGGGGGGAATAAAATCTTCGCCGATCCCTTCCACCAGCCAGGAGCCGGTGGTCGGTCCCAGTTTGCCGGTGTTGACATATCCGGTGAGCACCGATCCTTGGGGATCGGCCAGCACCAGGGTCAGGTTCGGGGCAACCCGTCGGAAAAATTGACTCAATCCGGTGATGGTGCCGGCGCTGCCCACACCCAGGACGATGGCGTCGAGGTTGTGCGCCATTTGTTCCCAGATTTCCGGGGCGGTGGTTTCGGCGTGGGCTTTGGGATTGTCGGGGTTGCCGAACTGGTTGATAAAATACGCTCCTTTTTCTTCCGCAATCCGTTTGCCCAGATCCTGATAGTAGGCCGGGTGGCCTTTTGCCACATCCGAGCGGGTCAGCACAACCTGCGCACCCATGGCACGCAGGTTGAAAATCTTTTCCGGGCTCATTTTATCCGGCAGCACCAGGATCAGGTTATACCCCTTGCGGGCCGCCACCAGGGCCAGCCCGATGCCGGTGTTGCCGGCGGTGGCCTCCACGATGGTATCCCCCGGCTTGAGATCGCCGCGACGCTCGGCCGCCTCGATCATGGAGACGCCGATGCGGTCCTTGATCGAGCCGCCGGGATTCATCAGCTCAAGTTTTAAAAACAACCGGCAGGGACCGGTATCGATGGTGCGCACTTCGAGCATGGGGGTGCGGCCGATCATTTCGAGCACGTTGGAATAGATTTGCATGGTCAGGTATCCATTTTATATTTAAAATCAATGTTCCCCGGCGATTGGCAGGACCACCCGGAAATGGGCCCCCTGGTTCCTGCGCGAAGACACATGGATGGTGCCGCCGTGCTGGGTGATGATCTGGTGGGCGACAAACAGACCGATGCCGGTGCCCCGGTGACCCTTGGATGAAAAGAACAGATCGAACAGGTTGTCGATGGTCTGCTTGTCCATGCCGACGCCGTTGTCGATGATGTCGAAGATGACGTAATCGCGCTTTGCGCTCAATCCGAAGACTATTTTTTTGGTCCCCTCGCAGGTTTGCTCCAGGCAGGCGTCCACGGCATTGTCGAGGATGTTCAAAAGGGCGGTGCGCAGCACCGTGGCGTCGATTTGCGCCTTCAGCGGGATCTCGGTAAAGCGCTCTTCAAAAGCGATTGGTTGATCCTGCAGCCGGGCTTTGAAGGTCACGGCGATTTCTTCCACCAGTTTGTGCATGTCCTGTAAACGTGTTTGCAGCGGCCTTTCCTTGGCAAAGTAAAGAATATCCAGAATCATGCGTCGAACGCGGTCGGTGGTGAATTTGACGATCTCCAGCCCTTCGGCGGTCTTGGCCCGGTCTTGTTTTTTTAACCCTGATTCAAGCAGATACATCCCGCCGTCCAGATTGGTCAACAGGCCCTTGACGCCGTGGGCGATGGAGCCGATTCGCAACCCCAGTGATGCCAGACGGTCTTGCAGGCGGCGCAGTTCGGTGATGTTGGTGGACATCTCGATGACCTGGGCCACGGTGCCGTCGTCATCGAACAGCGGCGCGGTGGCGACGAACAGATGACACTGGTCGCCGGATCTGGCGGTGACCTGCATCTCCGATTGATGGGGCTCGCCGTCGTCGAAGGTGGCGATCACCGGGCAGTCCGGGCAGGGGGCGGTGCGTTGTTTGTAGGCCTGGTAGCAATGCATGCCGATGCGGCCGTCGAATTCGTCGTTAAAGCGTTTGTTGGCGGCGGTCAGTTGCAGGTCCGGGTTTTGTACGGTGATGTAACACGGGCTCTGGTCGAAGAGTTGGCGGTAGCTTTGTTGGGAAACGTTCAGACGGCCTGACTTTTGTTTGACCAGCCGTTCCAGACGGGCGGTGTAATCGACGAGCTTGCCGCGCATGGTGATACGGTCCCGGGCGCGCTTGAGGGCGATCGCCAGAATATCGTCGTTGATCGGTTTGGTGATAAAATCGGTGGCCTCCATTTTAAGACTTTTGATGGCCAGATCCATGTCGCCATGGCCGGTGATCATGATGACTTCCGTGTCCGGGCTTTCGGCTTTGATTGTTTCCAGCAATTGCAGGCCGGACATGCCGGGCATTTTAATGTCGGTCAGAACGATGGGCGGCTTCAGTTCACGAAACAGGCGCAATGCCTCCCGGCCGTTGGCGGCCGGCAGCACTTCGTAGCCCTCGTCCGTCAGCGACAGGCCGAGTACTTTGCGAATACTTTCTTCGTCGTCCACCAAAAGGATGGTATGGTTGGGTTTGGGCATTGATGTACCTTTTGTCGTCATTTAATCAATCTTAATCTATTTTCCGGATGATGCGCAACAAGTACCTCGGGTCGGGCAGGGGAACCGCATTTGGCAATCATCCGGCTGGCGGGCACGGCCCACCTTGTGATTGCCTTTCGGTAGGATTGCAGGGTGGGCCATGCCCACCGGATTGGGCTACACGGCGCTTGAGACCCATTCTGAATCAAGGTTTCAGGTTTTTCGAACCCGCTTTTCATTGAATTTGATACCAAGATTCAGGTTTTTCGAACCCGCTTTTCAGGGATTCCCTGATTTACAGGCCAATTTTGCTATGGTACCCAAAGATTAACATAATTCGTTTACCTAACTTTAAGGAATTGTTGATTCAGTGCGAGTCCAACATAGATGAGGAGGATGTTATGGGTATTTCCAAGGCGGGTAATAGTCATCAACACAGTCATGCAGTTGCCGACGCACAGTCCAAGGGCGGACAGCCGGCGAAGGCCAATGCCGTGGCCAAGGGCGGCGGCAACGCCGCTGCAACGGCAAGGGCGGCCGCCCCGGCCCAAGCCCCCAAAACCTCACCGGCCGGCTCCGGCTCCGGTGCGGGAGCGGCTTCACCGGCCGATCAGCTGATGAAAGTGGTCCAGGTGTTGAAAGCGGCCATGGAGGCACTAATGAACCTTGTTCAATCCATAAGCGGCGGCAAATCGGCAGGCGGCTCTGCCGCGCCCCCGAGTCCGGCAACCCCGGAAGCCAAAGGCGCAGCCCCCATGCCGAAGGCACCTCCGGCGCCGGCGTCATCAGGTGGCGGCGGTTCTTCCTCGGCGAATGCCACGGCGGTTGCTGATGGTAGCAGCGGCAAACCGGCCGTAGCCGAAGCGGTTGCCGGTCCCGGTAAAAACGCCAACGCGTATTCCAATCCGTCCAAAGGGACGCCCAGCGTGGTGCGGGATATTCAGCCCTAAAATTGGGATTGGCTGTCACTTAAGCCAACCGTTTTAGAACGCGCAGCAGATGCGCCGGGTCGGGCGGTTTTTCAATGTAAGCGTCCGGCTCTGCGACCGGGTCCTTGGTTCGGGTATTGAGCATACGCAAATAGTGGTTAAAGGTTTGCGGCGCTACTGCGGACAGCATGACAACCGGAACAGCGTTTAATTTCGGATCGGCCTTGAGGCGGCGATACATATTGGCGCCGCCTTCTTCGGGCATCATGACATCCAGCAGGATAAGATCCGGCCGATGCTGCCGGGCCAGGACCATTCCGTGCCTGCCATCCTTGGCGACCAGCGGCCGGTAGCCGTTGGTTTCCAATAGGGTTTTGATGAAAATGCGCATGTCAAGCGCGTCTTCGACCACCAAAACGGTTTTGGGCGCGGAGTGTGTCATGATGCGGCATCACCACTAGCGTTCATTGTTACCTCGTGTCCATCCGGAAATGGCATCTTTTGGCCCCCGGCGGCGTTCTCGCATTTTTACAATCCTCGGAATAGCGCGCTATGCCTGCGGTTGTAAAAATGCTCGGGCCTTGCCGGGAACCAAAATCTACCATTTCCGGATGGACACTACCTCAGCGTTTTGTACTCTCGTCATTTGTCATTTCATTAAAGCACTACCCGGCACTCGGCCGGCAGGTTGTGAAAACTAAGCTGCCAGCAGATACCGTCGATGAATTCGAACAGGTTGAAAACGGTATCAAAAGTAAAGGTGTCCACTTTATCCCCGAACACCCGGTGATTCAGCCGGCCGAGTTGCAGCGGCAAATCGAGCAGGTTTTCCAGCCAATAGGATTTGATCGGGCATCTTTTTTTCTCCTTGTGACCTTCCAGGGAAATATAAAGCTGCATGCCGGGCGGCCCCGGATAGCCGGTCATCTCCACGGTGCGCGCCAGCGCCAGGTGGTCGATCGCGTCGAGCGTGCAGCCGGTGGCCGGACATTGGCGGTATTGGGCCTGGAACACCTTTTGGAACGGGTTGAGCCGCAGCAGGTCGGGGTAGGCTTCCATCAGGGCGAAAAAGCTGCGCAGGGTCACCGCCGGATCGAGACGCAGGGCGTAGCCCAGATAGGTTAACGGGTCGGTCGTGACAATATTCTTGTTGTAAAGCAGCTTGCCTTCCGGTGTCAGGTGGATCGATGCCATTGTTCACGGTTCTCCCTGGTGGTGGTTTGATCTTTCAAGCGGCGGTTCCCGGCGCATCGGCAGCCGGACCACAAAATCAGTACCGCGTCCGTGACGCGAGGTTACGTCGATGCGGCCCTTATGTTTGTCGATGATCGATTTGCTCATCATCAGGCCGATTCCGGTACCGTGGCTCCCTTTGGTCGTGAAAAAGGTTTGAAACAGCCGGTCTTGCGTGGCTTGATCCATGCCGCCGCCGTTGTCCTTGACGCGGTAGGCGACAACGCCGTCTGCCGGCTGAAAGGTGTGCAGGCTCACGGTCCTGGCGCCGTTAGGCGCGGTTGCGGCGCCGCACGCGTCCAGGGCGTTGGCGACCAGGTTGAGCAACACCCGGTGAATCCCTTCCGGGTCAAAGTAAAACGGTTCCAGGCGATCATCCAGGCGGATATCCAGCGTAATCCCTTCTTCCTCGGCCCGGGCCGCCATAAGTTCGACAACTTCCCCGGCCGGCTGGTTGGGATGACACAACTGTAACCGGAGCCGGGCGGTTTTGGCGTAATTCAAAAGATCCAGTGACAGCCGCGCGATTTTGTCGACATTGCCTTTGACCATGCGCCATCCCTGGTGCAGGTAGCGGGGATTGTCCTGCTCGATTCCCTTTTCCACCACATACGCGCCGCCGGTGAGTCCGCCGGCGATATTCTTGATGGAATGCGACAGCCCGGCCACGGTTTGACCGATGGCGGCCAGCCGCTCGGCCTCAATCAACTGGCGGCTCTTGACGGCGACCAGTTCTTCCAGATGATGGGTATACCGGCGCAGTTGGCGACGCAGGCTGATCCGCTCCGCGGCCCGTTTCAAGGCCACCTCCAGAATGTCTTCGTTGATCGGTTTGGTGATAAAATCGATGGCTTCATGCTTCAGGCTTTCGATGGCCAGATCCATATCGCCATGCCCGGTGATCATGATTACTTCCGTGTCCGGCGATAACCGCTTGATTTCTTTCAACAGGGTGATGCCGTCCATTCCCGGCATTTTTATGTCGACAATTGCGATGGCCGGGGGCGCCTGCGTGACCACCGCCAGGGCGGTTTCGCCGCAGTCAGCCGCCGACACCCGATAGCCCCGGTCCGCCAGGGCGATGCCGAGCACCTTGCGGATGCCTTTTTCGTCATCCACCAACAGGATTCTGGTGGTGCGCAGGTCAGTTGTCATGCGGGCGCCTCACAGGGAAATTCAGATAGAAACAGGTGCCGCGATCCGGTTGCGACGTAACCCGGATGGTGCCGCCGAATTCCTTTACGATGCCGTAGCTGATCGACAGGCCGATACCGGTGCCGTCGCCCACTTTTTTCGTGGTGTAAAACGGCTCGAAAATTTTGTCCTGAACAGCAGAGGGGATGCCGACACCGGTATCGCAGACCGCCACCTGCACCCGGCTGTTCTGCCGGCAGGTTTTCAGGGTGATCTTCCTGGGCACGGCCGTGGTATCGGCGGCCTTTTGTTTGTGAGCTTCGATGGCATCGCGGGCATTGATCAACAGGTTGATGAAGACCTGCTCCAGGCGACCGGCTTCAGCTATGATTGGCGGCAGGGCGTTGTCCAGTTCCCAGGTGACCTCGATCTCCTTTAGTTTGAGCTGCTGGCTGAACATGTCGAAGGCCCGCTTCAAAATGGCGTTGACGCGCACTTCGGCCAGGTCCGGGCCGGCTTTGCGACCGAACTGGCGCAAGTGATTGATGATATGGGTGGCCCGGTCCACGTGGGCGTCGATTTCCGTAGCCATGGTGTTTAAGATGTTGTCCGGTATCGGCTGCTTGCGGCGGATTTTTTTCATGAAAAAATTGCTGGCGGTTTTAATGACGGCCAACGGCTGGTTGAGCTCGTGGGCCACGCCGGTGGCCATTTCGCCCAGGGTGGCCATCTTGCCGGCCTGAATCAGTTGCATTTCGGTTTCAAGCCGGTCGGTGATATCGCCCACGGTGACCAGCAGCGAGGCACGGCCGCTGTAAAGCGACGGTGATACCCGGATATGGACGAAGCGCGTTTCATCCTGTTTGGTGAGCTGCCGGGCTTGTTTGATTTCATGGCGGCCCAGCAGACGGGTGGCATACCGCTGCCGGTCTTCGCGCGGGAAAAACATGCTGAAGGGCCGCCCGATGACTTCCTGCTTGCGGTAGCCGTAAAGCGCTTCAACCGAGTCGTTGCTGTCCAGGATCTTCAGGTCGGCGGCGTCGAGGACAAATACCGGACTCGGTATGCTGTTGAAGATGGCATAGTACTTCTGTTCGGACTGGGCCAGCCGGTCTTCCAGTTGTTTTTTGTGGGTGATGTCCAGGCTCATCTCCATGGCCCCGACGATGTTGCCGTCCTTATCCTTCATCGGGGCGGTCTTGACGAGCCAGTGGGTGAGGGTGCCGTCCTTGTTGCGACCGGTCTCTTCGCTGAAATGGGGTTGACCGTCGGCAAAGGTTTTTTCCACCGGGCAAAATTCACATTTCGTGGTGCGCCCCTTGTAGGCCGAGTAGCAGTAATCATGGGGGGTGGGGTCGAAGCGGTCGGAAAATTCGCGGTTGTAGCCGATCAGTCGATAATCGCGATCCTGGACCGAGATGATGCAGGGGACCAGTTCGAACAGCCGCTGATATTCATCTTTCTGGCGATTGAGCGCTTCTTGTTTTTCGCCGATTTCGCGGCCCATGCTGTTGATGGCCGAGGCCAGGCCGCCGATCTCGTCGTCGCTTTTAAAATCGCCCAGGGCGTCGTAGTTGCCGTCGGCGATCGACTCGGTGCCGGCGATAATGCGCCGGATCGGCAAGATAAAAAAGCGTCCCAGCACCAGGAAAATGATGGCCGAGGTGGCCCCGAACACCATCAGGGCCAATACCGCCAAACCGCGTTGAAAGGCGGTGATGTGGGCATCGGTCTGCTCCAGGGAGATCACCACATCCAGGGCGCCCAATATTTTTTTGCCGGCCGGGTGGGCATGACACGCGCCGGCACAACCGGGCTCATTGTAGATGGGGCTGATGATGCCGAGCAGGCGGTTGCCCTTCTCGGACATAAAAATGCGGTCGCGGTTGGGCAAGGCCAGTTTTTCCAGCGGGGGATCGGTGCGGTGGCAGATAAAGCAGGCTTCGGCCTTGATGCCGGTGGTCAGGCCGACTTCCCGGCGCAGGTTGGAGAATTTGATCTGGCCGGCTTTATTGTAGATGCGGACATGCTCCAGGCCCTTCAGGCGCCCCATGTTGGTGATGATCTGGTTGATGTCGTCCCGGGCATTGAACATCATGGCGTAGTGGGTGCCCAGCAGAATCGCCTCGCTGAGCTGGTCGCAGTCCGCCGCAATATCGGACATTACTTTTTCTTCGTACTGCCGGATGTTGAAAAAGGCCCAGGCCGTGAACGACGCAAGCAGAATCACACCCACCGAGGCGATGATTTTAAGGACCAGGCTGTGTCGTTTTTTGATTAACTGATCAAGCATCGGTGCTCATTCATTTTCCTGTTCTACAGGGAGGTGCGGATTAAATAAATTATCCGATCTGATTCCGCACAATCCCCAACAGTTCTTGTGCATCGAACGGTTTGCTCAAATGTGCCACGGCCTTGGGCAGACTGTATTTACTGCCCGTCAAGCCGCTGATGACAATGACCGGGATTTTTTTGAATTCCTTGGTTTTGGTCATTTGACGGTAAAAGCGGGGACCCCATTGCTCGGGCATCTGCAAATCCAGCGTGATCAGGTCGGGCCGGATTTTGGCCACCATTTCGGTCCCCTTTACGCCGTCGGTGGCCAAATGGGTTTCGTAACCGTTGTCGCTAAACAGATTGTCCAGGTATTTCAAGACAATCGGATCGTCATCGATGATCAGTATTTTTTTGGCCATGGCTGTTTTCCTTTGCTGCGAATTTACGGTTGCGGGTCCGGCTTGGGCTGATGTGCGCCGCCGGCCGCGGCGTTCAAGGGGCGCGGTTTCTGGTGACATTCGGCGCACATGACCGGCCCGGCCCCTTGTTGTTGATGACAGCCTTTGCAGTTCAGATGAAACGCCCGGCGCAACGACGGCCGGTTGCCGGCGGGATCGATGCCATGGCAGTCCGAACAGCTTTGGTCCTCGGAGGAGTCATCTTCCACCAGCCGGCCGTCGGCGTAGACATGGTGGCAGGTGTTGCATTCCTCGATGCCGCTGATGTCGTTGTGGTTGTCGTGTTCAAAACGGGCCGGCGGGCGTTTGGGCTTTTCAAACACGGTGTTGTCGACAAACTGCATGTCTTCCTGTGCCTGGGCTGCAATGATGGGGAGCAACCCGAAGTAAAGTATAATTGGAATCAGGATGTATTTGCGTTTCATGGTGATCTCTACCTTGGTTTGATGCATTAATGAACCGTCACGCCGGTTTCTCCATGACCTGGTACAGGATATCGCTGATGAATTTTACATTCATCCCCAGCTCGTAGTGATGGTTGATATCTTCCAGGCCGCTGTGACAGTTGTGGCATGGGGCGATAAGAACCTGGGTGCCGGTGGCCTTGAGTTGCTCGGCCTTGACCCGGTTGCCCTGCATGCGGGTTTGTTTGTAGGGCGGCCCGCAGTTTATCACGCCTCCGCCGGCGGCGCAGCAGTAGTTGTGTTCCCGGTTGGGGTGCATTTCGACAAAATTGGCGCAGGTGGCGTTGATCACGTAGCGCGCTTTTTCGTGCAGCCCGCGGCCCCGCACCACGTTGCAGGGATCGTGCAGGGTCACCGGCGCTTCGAATTTCTGCGCCACCCGCAGGCGACCCGTCTTGAGTAGTTCGTAGTAAAAATCGATGGCGTGCTGCACTTCGATGGGCGGCATCTTCCACCCCAGGGCCCGGTTGCCCACATCATAGACCGAGCGAAACGCATGACCGCATTCGCCCATCACGATCCGTTTGACCCGCAGGCGGGCTGCGGTTTCGAAATGGGTCCGTTTGATGCGCGCCATGATTTCGTTGTCGCCGGAATACATGGCCATGTCGCTGTTGTCCCATCCGGGGCTGGCCGGCATGGTCCAGTTCAGTCCGGCCGCCTGCATGATGATGGCGGCCTGGTAGATCAATTCGGCCTGGAACTTGGGCTCCGGGGCGATGACCGAGTACATGATGTCGGCCCCTTCTTTTTCCAGGGGAATCCGCAGGTGCGGGATTTCGTCGCGGGCATCCTCTTCCTGCCACTGGAGGGTGTCGATCCATTCGTCTTCCTTGACCCACATCTGGTTGGCGGTCACTGAATGGCTGTTGACCGTGTCTTGGATGTAAAGCGGCGTGACGCCGAGTTTGTGGCAGATCCGGCGTACCACCAGCATCAGGTAGGCGATGTCGATGCCGAAAGGGCAGTACATGCTGCATCGCTTGCAGACATTGCATTCGGTGTAGGCGATCTGAGCGGCCTTTTTGATGAATGCAGGGCTGACCCGTCCCTTGCGGCGCAGCATTTCCCAGAGGGTCTGTTTGACTTTGCCCACCGGCGAAAATTTTGGTTCGTTGTCGTGGGACAGGTAGTAGTGACAGGCTGATGAGCACAGACCGCAGTGGGCGCAGGTGTCGACATATGCCTTGAGCCGCGCGCCGGCCTCCCGGTTCAGGACCCGGTTGATCACTCGTTCAATCCGTTCGGGCGTCAAGCGCGCCACGCCGGTGTCCAGGCCCGCATCCACCACCCCCGCCGGCGGTGCGGGGCTTTGCGAAGATTTTGGTTGATTCGTTTCCATATTGACAGCCGTTTGTGCCATGGCACCATCCTTGGGTTTGGGGTGGAAATTTGAAATTTGAAACTCGAAATTGCGCATTTAGGGACATTTCCTGGATTCCCGCCTGCGCGGGAATGACGACGTAGGTTTTGCCCCGTCGTGTTTAGGCGTCATTCCCGCGCAGGCGAGAATCCAGGAGATATCGCAAAAATGCCTAAGTGTTGTTGTCAGACTTCGACATGCAATTTTGCTCCATTGTTATTCATTCTTTCTTAGCTAGTGCCCATCCGGAAATGGCATCTTCTGGCCCCCGGCGGCGTTCTCGCATTTTTAAAATCCTCGGGCCTTGCCGGAAACCAAAATCTACCATTTCCGGATGGACACTGGCTTGACGGCTATAGGCTTAACGCCCTGCACTACATTTCTTCGACTCATCGGATTGTTTAAGTTGATGACATTGATTTCCAATTTGCAAATGATCTCCATCCGCAATTCTTAATTTTTAACTCCCGATTCTTAATTGCCTTCCCTACCAGTCTTTCGCCCGCCTGACACCGCCAAATTCCGAGCCGGTGTAACCGCGAGTCAACGGGGCGAAGATCATATGAATCAGGCGCGTAAACGGGATGGTGATAAGCATGACTTCGCCGGACAGGATGTGCAGAATCAACATGCCCTGGTAGCCGGGCCATTGGTGGTAGCAGTAAAAACCGGTGATGAAGGGCGCTGCGACTATAGCCAGCAGAACAAAATCCGATGTGCTGGTGACGTATTTGACTTCCGGCCGGGTGAGGCGGCGCACCAAAAAGAAGCCGCAGGCGGCGATGACGATCAGGGTCATTGTGTCGGCCACCGTAGTGGGCAAGGCCCACCAGCGAACATTGAACGCCTCTTCCCATAAGACGATATGGGCCAGCAGGAAAAACGGCAGTAGTAGGAGACAAGCGTGAAACGCGAAAGCCACAATGGTCATGACCGGATTGAGACGCATGTTGGCGGTGGCAAAGGGAATCAACCAGCGCAGCACCGAGCGCAGGCCATAGCGCAGGCTGAAATAACTGAATATAAAAGGCTCCCGGCGCCGGGCCAGGCGGTAGAGTTGCGCCAGGCGGAAGATACTTCCGCCGATAAACACGCCAAAAGCCACCCAGACCAGGGGGCCGCTGACTATTTGATAGAGTGTGTGCATCGCTTTTGCTCCTATGCGATCCAGGCCGTGAGTGGCAGGATGCGTCGATAGTAATTGCCGTGCTCGATGCAGCGGATCAACAACCGGTCGCCGGTGGGGCTGAATTGCGGCGGCCAGATTTTGTCGCATGCCCGGCCCCACAAGTGGTCGTCCAGTGCGATGTCGAAGCCGCCGTTGCGCTCGACCACCACCGCGATATGCCTGCCGTCGGGGCTGAAGACCGGAGGCCATACCCGCTCGAAGGTGTTGCGCCACAGGTGGTCGTCCGTCAATACGGTCCAGCGGCCGTTGTGCTTGGCCGCGGCTGCTAGCCGGGTGCTGTCCGGGCTGAATACTGCATCGGTAATCATTTCATTGACCGTTGTGCGCCAGGGGCGGCCGTCCACGGCAATGGTCCAGCGCCCGAAGCGAGGGGCGACAATGGCGGCGATGTGTTCGGCATCGGGACTGTAGCGATGCTGCCAGCACTGGGTGAATCGTTGGGACCACATCAGGTTGCCGTCCTCGGCCAGCGTCCAACCGTCCCGGACTTTGACCGGCGCTGTGACTTGGTTTGAAACCGGATTGAAGCAAGGTTCCCACACCATGGCAAAGGTCTGTGGCCAGGCGGCCCCATCCACGGCAATGGTGTATTCGTCACGGTTGAGCCGGACCTCCGCCGCCAAATGGGTGCCGTCGGCGCTGAACTGTTTGCCCCAGACGTTGGTGAAATTCGTCTCCCATGGCTGACCGTTGACGGCGGCGGTAAACGCCCCTTTTTCGAACTCGAAAATGTCGCCTTCGCCAAACGCCAGGGTTTGCACGGTTGCCGCGGTCCGGGTCCCGTTGGGACTGAGGGTCATATCGGTGATGTTGCCGAACCGATCGGGCCAGGCGGTGTCGTCGATGGCCATGCCGTATTCGAGTTGTTGTTGAAATGCCACGGCCATGTGGGCGCCGTCCCGGCTCCAGAGGGGATTCCAGACATAGTCGAAATGGGTGGCCCAGGTTTTGCCGTCAACGGCCACGGTCCATTGCCCGTCCTGCGCCACCAGGGCCGTCAAGGCGCCGGCCGGTGTAAACCGCAGTTGCCATGCTTTTTCGAAACCGGCGGCCCAGGGGGTGCCGTTCACACAGACGCCGAAGCTGTCTTCGCCCTGGTTGACGATGGCGGCCACCTGTTCACCGTCCGGGCTGCTATACGGTTCTTCCACCCATTCATAGGTGTCGTGCCATTTTGCCGTGGGAATCATCTTTTCAGCGGTATCCCAGTCCCATTGTTCCTTTGGTTTCATTGAACGGTCTCCGTTTGCCGGCGTGGTGTTTTGCCGTGACGGTCAAAGGATGCGTCAACCTTGTCCGGGCGGTTGACGCTGGCCACCGGGCACGCCGAACGCAGCACGACCTGCTCCACGGTGCTGCCGAGCAGGGCCTTTTCCGGATCGATCTCCCGGGTGTGGTGCGCCATGACCACCAGGTCGGCGCTTTTTTCACGGGCGAATTTCAAAATTTCCACGTGGGGGATTCCTTCCCAGATTTCGATTTCGTAATTGTCATAGTCCTTCATGCGCGGCACATAGGTTTCTTCCATTTTCCGGCGTGCGCGTTGCACCCGGTTTTCGATCTCTTCCTGACCGGCGACCTTGCCGTATTGCATGTCGGTGATATCGATGGCGTGGAACAGGTAGAGTTTGCAGCCGATGGCTTGGGCGGTTTGGTACGCAAAGGTGAACGCGGAGAGGGCGGCCTTGGAAAAATCGGTGCAAAACAGGATGTTGCTGAAATACCAGAAGCAGGTATTGCAGGGCCGGCTGACGATCAACACCGGACAGCGGGCGCCCCGGGCCACTTTCTGCATGGTGCTGCCGACGATATGGCGGTAGCGGGCCGCGCCGACATCTTCCTGGCGGGTATGAGCGCCCATGACGATCAAATCGGCGTCTTCCTTGCGGGCCTTGCGCAGGATTGCCGTGGCCGGGGCCCCCACGGTGCATTCGATAATGCACTTGTCGGCGTCTTCGAGTTGCTTGGCATAGGTGTTTTTCATTTCTTCCCGGACCCATGCCGTGTAGTCCTCATCATGCACTTCCTCTTCACCGGTGCGCACATCGACGATGAACGGACTGGCCCCATGGGTCGGGATGCCGAACACGTGGAATGTAAAAAGTGTCGATTCGTACTTTTTGGCCAGGTCAAAGGCGACCTTGGCCGCATCGTCACAGGTGGGCGATGCCGTGGTTGCAAAGAGTATTTTTTTAAACATCGCGTTCGCCTCCCTTGGTGTTCGAGTTGAGACCTTAGGCAGTCACGCCGCCCGGTTTATAGGCATAGCCGTCAGGCAAAGGCGTGAGATAAATGATGGCGACTGTTACGGGCCGAGAAGACCCGTGGGAATTAAGATTTATGAATTAAAAATCAAGAATTGTGGATGGAAGTCATTTATAAGTTGACAGGGTACCTTCATCCTCAATTCCAAATGCTTCATTTTTAATTCAACCTCTGTCTGTCTCGTTCTCGCAGCCGGGTTTGCAAAAGTGTTTATTTTTCCTTGGCCTGACGGTTATGGGTGCATGGGACATTGAAATTTCCGGCGCGTTGGGGTGTTTTTTGCTATAACTTAGAGCAAGGTCGGTGCCGAATTTCAGGTTGGTTTTCTTTTTTGTTTAAGTGGCTGAAATCTAAGGATTTGTTGGTTGGAGATATTTCGGTGCAACAATTCGAATGGAAACCGGATGCACCGATGTGCTATGGTTTCAGGGAACCAAATGCACCCGGATATAAGTGCAATTAAGAATTGTGAATTAAGAAATAAGAATTTTGGATGGAGACCATTATAAAATGGTAGAATACCTCAATTCTTAATTCCCAATTGCGGTCGTTGAGGTTGTTGTCGTGCAATCAATTCTAAAAAACTACCAGGTGATTCTCGAGAGTATCGAGGAAGGGGTTTTTACGGTCAATAAGCAGTGGCGCATCATGTCGTTTAACCGGGCCGCCGAGAAGATTACCGGGTTTACGCGCAAGCAGGCCATCGGCAAACGGTGCTCGGAGATTTTCCGGACCAATGTTTGCGCCAACGGTTGTATTTTGCGCAAGACCATGCAGACCGACAAGCCTTTGTCCAACATGCCGGTGGTGATTTTGCGGGCCGACGGCAAACGGATTCCGATCAGTGTCAACACGGCCGTGCTGCGGGCCTCGGACAACAAGATCATCGGCGGTGTGGAAATGTTTCGCGATTTGTCGGCCATCAGCGAATTGAAAAAAGCCTATCTCAAGAAACACTCTTTTGAAGACATTGTCAGCAAGAATGAAAAGATCCTCGGCTATTTTGCGATTTTGCCGCAAATTGCCGCCAGCGACAGCACGGTGCTGATCGACGGCGCCACCGGCACCGGCAAGGAGTTTTTCGCGCGGGCCATCCACAACCACAGTCCCCGTAAAAAAGGCCCCTTTGTGGCCGTGAACTGCGGCGCCCTGCCGGACACCCTGATCGAATCCGAATTGTTCGGGTACAAAGCCGGCGCGTTTACCGATGCCAAAAAGGATAAGGCCGGCCGTTTCGCCCTGGCCCGCAACGGCACGATCTTTCTGGATGAAATCGGCGATATTTCACCGGCGGTGCAGGTGCGGCTGTTGCGGGTGTTGCAGGAACGGACCTTTGAACCGTTGGGCGGCACCAAATCGGTGACGACCAATGCCCGTGTGATCGCCGCCACCCACCGCGACCTGGAGCAACTGGTGCGGGACAACACGTTCCGCGAGGATTTGTACTACCGGATCAACGTGATGAAACTCACCCTGCCGCCCTTGCGTGAACGCAAGGAGGATATTGCGCTGTTGGTGGAGCATTTCGTGGATCATTTCAATCGCCTCAATGCCCGTCAGATCCTGGGTTTGGCCCAGGAAGCCATGACCGCCCTGATGCTTTATGATTGGCCGGGCAATATCCGCGAGCTGGAAAATGCCATCGAACACGCCTTTGTGCTTTGCACCGAAGGACTGATCCGTCTGCAGCATCTGCCCGAGCGGATTCAACCGTTCAACCGTACCGTTGCGGTGCCTAGCGGATTGACGCTCAAGGATGTGGAGAAGTTGACCATCCTGCAGGCGTTGAAACGCAACGATTGGAAGCGGATGGCCACGGCCCGGGAGTTGGGTATCGACAAAAACACGCTGCGTCGTAAACTCAAACGCTTCGAGATCCAAACACCGAAGTAGATGGAGTTAAGAAATAAGAATTGTGGATTGAGATCATTTATATTAAACCGGCGACTAAATATGTAAGCCTTCGTCATGCCGGACTTGATCCGGCATCCAGAATTGACGCTTGATTCCGGCGCTCGCCGGAATCACACTTTTAAAGGTATTTTATTG
>JANQIE010000255.1 GCA_028282295.1 Desulfobacterales bacterium
GGCTTGCTTGAATTTTGAGAATTTTGTTTGGTCCGAGCTTCAAGTTTTTCGGTGCGCTTTTCAAGCTGATCCAATTGCTGTTGTAATTGCATGATCGTATTTTCAAGCGCAACGATATACTGCCTAACAGGCTCAGGTGTGCAGGACCAATCAAGTTGGGAAAATGGTCTTTTTGATTGCATGAAAGAGATATAGCATACAAAAAAACAAAAATCTAGATTTTTTTACAATTATTTCAAATGGTTACACAACTACATAATTTCTTGATATTTCCAATTGGTTACATAACTTGGCGCACCCTCTGAATGTGTACCAAATATCTATTTCTAAAAATCACGATTCCAACATCTTTTTGTGCCTGCTTCTCGAAACCGGGGCTCTACTTCTATTTTACATCTTCCGCGATTTTGGCTACGGATTCGACTACTTCGGCGGTGATGGTTTCGATGTCGTCCTCTTCAAGGTTCAGGAAGGTGAGTACTTCCGGCGCGATTTGGCCGATGGGGCCGGCACCGGCGCTGATGCCGGCATTGCGGGCGATCATGTCGGCCACATGCAGGGTGTAGGCCAGCCGGTTTTCATTTGACTCGGTGGGCGCATGGTGAAAGCGGATCGCCTGGGCCTGCATTTCGGGTATTTTCCATTGGTTGCACAGCTCGCTGGCAATTTGCGCATGATCAAAACCCAGGATCTCTTTTTCGATGGTATAAAGTGGTTTGCCGTTGCTCTGGAGCTTGGCGGCAAAGGCTTCTTGCTGTTTTTTTAGATGCTTGTCCAGGATGATTTTGCCGGCATCGTGGATCAACCCGGCGGAGAAGGCGTCGTTTTCGTCCTTGGCGCTTTTGCGGCCGGCGATGATTTTGGAGGCAAAGGCCACGGCCAGGGAGTGGCGCCACAAATCGCCTGAATCGAGTTGGTAGCCCTTGAGGGCGGCGCCCAACAGGCTGGAGGTGCCGGCTACGGTGATGAGTTGGCCCAGCGTCTCAAAGCCCAGCACCACGGCCGCGTGCTGAATCGAGGACACTTGCCCGCTCAAGCCGTAGTAGGCGGAGTTGGCCATTTTGAGTACGCGCGCGGCAATGGCCGGGTCGGTTTCCAGTACCTTGCTGATTTGTTGAAAGCTTGAAGTGGCGCTGCTCATGATCTGCTGCGCTTTTTGCACCACGCGGGGCATGGGAGGCAAGTCGACGATGGACCGCAAGATACGTTTTTTGAGTTTGTCCGCTTCGGTGATGTCGGCTTCATCCGGCTCGGCCGGCGGTTGCATGACAATGGCGCCGCAGCATCTTAAAATAAACAACTGCCTGAGGGCGACGTCCTCGTCGTGTTCAAATTCCGTTATGGTCTGCGCCACCGTGCGTTTGCCGTTGATCATGGCGTAAAGTTTGGTTTCCATGGGTTCCAGCAGAACGTCATCCGGCAGGGGTTGATCCGCGGGCGCCGGCACGATCTGCCGGTCGGCAAAGGCGCGTTGCCAGGCCGGCGGATCATCGACTTTGCGGGCGACATCGAGCATGACAGGAACGACTTCCAACTCGTTGGCGACAATACCGCTTAAATCCAACGCCCCGGCTTCAAATTCAAAGCCGCCGACGTTCCAACTTAGCAGATTGACCAGGATGGTTTCGGCCTGTTTGCGGATGATGGTGGCGAGCAGGTCCTTGGCCACATATCCTTCATCGATCATCACCTTGCCCAACGATTCCCCGCGTGCCTTGGATAGGCCCAGCGCGGTATTTAGTTGCTCGCCGTCAAGAATGCCCTTGCTCTGCAACAGTTTACCCAAACGAAGTTCCTTGCGTGATCCCATGGCGTATATCAGCCGTCCTTCATTGAGCATGAGCAGGATCGTCTCAACGCCATTGGTGACTTTCAACTGGCCGGTCTGACATGTCAGGCACAGTTGCATCAACGCATCGGCAAAAAAATCATTCTTGAAATTACCTCGCATGGGATAACTCCACAGGCAATATTATATTGATATTATTTTATTTCAACTAGTTATGCTCTGATTCATCGGTGCCGCGGCCTCGTTGCAAAACGGCTGGCCGCAGTGCGACCTTTTGTTACACCTAATCGGCAAAATCTTCATTCAAATTAATAAAAAACGACATTGGGTCAAAGAATTTTGATCAGTGCGCCGGCCAGCTTTTTTTTCTTCAGGCGTGGCGTGTACATCGGGTAGACCGTGCTTGTGTCGGGATCAAAACCGTTCATGTGCAAGCGTCGAACCATCGGGCTGCCATAGACACTGATCATGATGATCGGCGCGCCGGTCGGATTGCCGGTCTGGTGGATGCCTTCGTTGAGCGGTTGCGTGATTTCGGTTTCGCCGCAAACCATCCTTCGTTCGGCATTTTTTTCGATTTTTGCAACCCCCTTGGTGCGGCCGTCATCCAGCCGGCGATATTGCAACACCCCCAGTGTGCCGTTGACGGTGCCTGTAACGCCCCAGGAACTGTGGTCGTGGATCGGCGTGAATTCACCCGGCGCGTACAAAAACATGCGGATGGAAAAGAAGCGCTTGGGATGCAGGTACAAGATGATCTCCGTTTCGAACGCGGCTGTGGTTTTGATGTCGGGGTAGGGGCGGCCCCTGGTGATATTCTCAATCAATTGCGTGAACAGCGTCCGGTTTGCAAGAAGCGCAGGGAGTTCGTCCCGCACCATGTTGATGCGGGCGTCGGTCTGTTTTTCGGCTTCGAAAAAAGTCGACCAGCGTTGCGTCAACGCGTTCAGTTCGGCGGGCATCCATTCGAATCGTGTCATAACGGGCATCCTCCTGATCTGCCGGTTTCGCTTTAATTCTCAAGCCGGACATACTGTTCATAGTACGGTGCGCCGTTGCCGATGTCCGTTGGGCGCGCCTGGATCAATTGATTGATACCACCGCCGGATTGAATCCAGTCGCCGCGCCGGTAGACAACCGCTTGCGGATAGAGTCCGGCCATGAGTTCCAGGTTCACCGCCAAACGGCCCAACGGCGACACCAGGTAAATCTCCCGGTTGCGATCCAGCGTGGCCAGGGCCGGGCAATCCGGTGCCACCCAGACCGTCGGCTTCACCGGATCGGCTACCGGCAGGATTTGTGAATGGATGGCATCCCGGCGCGCCAGGGACAACAAGCGCAGATTGAAATTCTCTGCAGCCTTTGGTTCGGTGTGCAGCTTGATCGGAAATCGATACAGGCCGTCCGGGTGGTCGAACTGCAGTCCTTCATAGGCGACCGGCGGTCTTTGGGCGCGAACCGTGTGACAGCGGCGCAATTCGTCCAGAGACGTGTCGAGAAAGACCGAATTCAAGGATTTTTCAAAACACGTGGTTTTGTCCGGCAAATCGATGGGGGGCTTCAACCGTTGGGCCAGTAGATGCATGATTCTAAAATCGCTTTTGGCTTCACCCGGCGCCGGCGCGAGTTTACAGACATACTGGACATAGTCGTGCAGGTAGGAGGCAATGATATCCTCCTGTTCCAGCATCAAGGTGGCCGGCAAAATCAGGTCGGCGTGCCGGGCGGTATCGGTCATGAAGGCGTCGACCACGACCTTGAACGGGACCGATTGAAACGCCCGGATGATTTGACGGCTGTCGGGCGCCTGGTTGACGATGTTCGAACCGCTGATCCAGATAAGTTTCACCGGCGGATCGGCGGCATTCAGGATCTCGGCGCCGATGGCCGCCATTTTGAAAGTCCGGCGGGGTTTTTTACGATTCGCGCGGGCCCAGGACACCTCAAGGTTGCGCAGTGAATGCAAATGATAGTAACTGCCGCCGCCGGTAATGCCGATATTGTTCGATAACAAGGCCAGGGCGTTGATAAAGCGGACATTCTCACCTCCGTACCGGTAACGCTGCAAGCCGGTACCGATAATCGTGGCGATCGGTGCCGGTTGAGCGTAAACGCGATAAAGTTCCTCGACTTGGGCCAGGGGCACTTCGCACGCCGCGCACAAATCCGCCGGCGTTTGCTTTTGGAGCAGTTTTTCAAAACTGGTCCAGTTTTTTGTGCGTTGAAGGACGGCGGCGTCAATGCGGCCATGATCCAACAACAGGAGAATGATGGCGGCCGCCAGAAAACGATCGGTACCGGGGCGGATGCGAATAAAATGGTCGAACCCGTCCCGGTTGTTTTCTGCGCCGGGGGAGATCAAGATATGGCGCGCGCCGTGTTTGCGTGCCCGGCGAACAATCGCGGCCATGTGGATTGATGTGCGGGTCAGGTCCTTGCCCCAGTTGACGATGGTCTGTGCGTTCAACAGGTCGTGTGCATCATGGTTGTCCCGCGACCCGAAGTCGTGGATGCAGGCGAGGTAACCGGCGGCGTCGCACAGTGAACCGCGCGTGCGGCTGCTTTGGAGCAAATCGAAGAACAAAGGGGTGACTTTTTTAAGAATCCCCTTGGCGCCATCGCCCTGGATCGGCAGGATCGCCGCCGGTTCCCCGCGTAGCGTGTCGATTGCAGCGGCGCACCGGTCAAGCGCCTCGTCCCAGGAAATTCGGCGCCAACTGTTGCCGTCGCGCAGCAAGGGATGCAGAATGCGCTGGGGGCTGTTGAGACGATCGAAGTGCTTTCGGATTTTGGCGCAGGTGAATCCGGCGGTAAACGGGTGTAGGGGATTGCCGCGCAGACGCGGTTTGCCCTGGTCGTCCTGATCGACGATGAGCGAACAGGCGTCGGGGCAGTCCATGGTGCACGCGGTTATGTGGGATGTCGGTGACATTGACGGGTATCCGTACTGTTTTTTAGTTAGTGTCCATCCGGAAATAGCATCTTTTGGCGCCTGGCGGCGTTCTCGCTTTTTTTTGATCCTCGGCAGTAGCCCGCTATGCCTGCGGTTTAAAAAAAGCTCGGGCCTTGCCAGGAACCAAAAGCTGCTATTTCCGGATGGACGCTAGTTAAGGGCGTAAGCTTTGGCCAGATAACGTAACAGGACCGTAGCGGCCGTGTCCAGGGTCTGTCCGAAGGCGAGCACGCCGTCTTCATGACCGCCCATGATCAACAGGGGCGGTTTCCGGGCCTGCTGGATTTTTTGCACTTGCGACTGCACGGCGCGCGCCATTGCGGGGGTGCCGTACGCAACGGCGGCGTCCGTCACCGGCAGTGCCAGCTTGCCGGCCGCGTGCCACAGGTGCGGTGAGTGGGCATGAATGACCGCGGCTGCCGTTTCTTCTTCAAGATAAACAGCCGCGTGGGTCATTGCTTCGGAAGACGGCCGCACAGGCCCGGCGGCACTTAAGTGATTGCGCGCCGGATCGCACGCGAGCACAATGGCGATATGCCGGGCATCCAACTCAGCCAAACCGCCGGTCTGGGTGCCGCTCACGGCGAACATTGCTTTGGCCGGGGTCGCTGTGGGGGCCAGGCGGCAACTGATGTTGCCGAAACCAAGCCCTTCGTAGCGATCCGGTGATTGTCCGATCAAGCCTGTGTCGACCATGATCCGGCGCCAGGCGCACAGGGCGCGCACCGCTTCGTACGGCAGGGGCGGCGATGCCGTGTAGCTCAGGTTGAATTTTAACAGACCTTCTTTTTCAGTCATTGTCGGCGCCCTCATGACGTTCGGCGGTCGCCTCGATCCGCTCCCAGGCCTGGTCGCAGATGGCATAGGCGGTTTCATAATCGAAACCGCGTCGACTCAAGAATCCCAGTACTTTTTGCTTGAAACGGGTTTTATCCAGGCGTTGCCAGCGATACAAACTCCGCTCAACCGCCATCCAGGCCGACCGGTTGTCGTCGATCCGGTCCAGGGTTTGCGCAATAACAGTGTCATCGATCCCTTTGGCGCGCAGTTCCTGTTTAAGCGCAAAGGTGCCGCGCGGGTTGTGGCGCAAGCGCTGTTCTGTCCAGAGTCTGGCGAACTGCGTGTCGTCCAGGTATTTCTCCCGGCCCAAGCGCGCCAGGGTCAGGTCGACGACCTCGGAAGCAAAGCCCTTCTGGTTTAAATGGGACCGCATCTCAAAAACACTGCGGGCCCGGTAGCTCAGATAGCGGACCGCCGCATCGTAGGCCCGGTGCGGGGCATCCCGGCCTTTCAACGCGGCAATTTTTTGTTCCGGGAGAAGGTCGCCGGTCACCAGTTCGGCGCCGAGCCGCTGATCGATTGAAAAGGCGTACGCCCCGTCCAGGAAAATATTCAGACGCGACCTGTTTCGTTTTTGAAGTGTAATTTGGGTTATGATACGGGACATAAGACGCATAGCCGTCAGGCGAAGGAAAAAACAAGCGTATTCGCAAAACCGATTGTGCGAAAAGAACACACAAGTTGAATTAGGAGTTAAAAATTTGGAATTGAGAATTAAGGTATCGTGTCATTTTATGATTGATCTCCATCCACAATCCACAATTTTTAATTCAATGTCATTAACTTAAGGCAGTGGCTCAGGACTTTTGCCTGTAGCCGGCATTTGTAAAACGCCCTTACGTTGCGGCCGGCCGCCGGAACGCGCAGTTTGCGCATTCAGGGACATTGCCTGGATTCCCGCCTGCGCGGGAATGACGACGCAGGTTTTGCCCCGTCGTGTTTAGACACTCATTCCCGTGCAGGCGGGAATCCAGGAGATATTGCAAAGATGCCCAAGTGGTGTTGTCAGGCTTCGATATGCAATTGTACTCAATTGTTATTCTTTTTTTCTTCGCTTGACGGCTATGGGCTAAAGCCCTGCGCCACATCTCCTGCGGCTCGTCGGATAGTTTTCAGTTGTCAGTGTTCAGTAAAGGCATACTGACAACTGAATACTGACAACTAATAACTGAAAACCTGTGCGCCGCATCGTGCGCGGTCGGCAGGGTGCGGCGCACATGTCCCGGATTAGGGGGTGGTTTCTTCGCTTTCGGTTTTGAATTCAAGGAACAGGTGCTCGTTTTTACCCTCGACCTGGGGTTGATTGTTTTCCCAATCGTAGATTTTGCACCAGTCGGAATCATCCGACGGCAGGCTGCACCCGATAAACGGCATGCTCGGATCGCCGGCAAAGGATTTGAAATTCAACATCACGGCCACATGCGCCGGAAAACGGTCGAACTCCATCAGTTGCACCAGGTAGATGCTGCAGTTGCCCTCAAAGAAATCCTTCTTTTTACGGTATTCGACCAGGCGTTCCTTGAATTTGCTGATGGCCGTTATTTCGCTATCGGCGTCGACAACAAGGCTGAATTCGCCGTGACGTCGTTCCGATTCGGTGATGTGTTCCTGGTTGGAGACATAAAAAAACATTCCAATGTAGATCATTTTTCATCCCTTCAATGATGGCGGAAACGATTTCGATGCAACTTGCGGCAATCGAATCAATTCAAATTGAATAACATTCTTCACACCTATTATGTCTGCGCGGTGCCGTCAAGCCGAATTGTCGCGGTGCACGGGTAACGGCGATCTGGTGAGCATGGCCCACCCTGCCGGTAATGGCGGGCCTTGCCCTCCAACTGCGCGGTTTATGCAATCCGTTTGTAGAGGGTAATCGACCGGGGATCGCGCACTACGTCAAAGGCATCCATGAACACCGGCAGGTAGGGACTTTCATTGGAAGGCCGGTCATTGATGGACATGATGGTAAGTTGTCGCTGCGGCTGGGCGGCGCGGTCAAGCAGATGGTATAAAAACGCCAGGCACGCGCCAAGGTCGGGATCGTCCGGCGGGATATGGAACACGATGTGACGTCCCCGGCGCCGGGAGGTCACCATCAGTTCGGCGCCGCGATAGACCAGGTGATTGGAGTCGATGCGCGGGGGCAGTTGCTCTTTCAAAGGGGCCAGACCCAGGCCGCAAAGCGAGGCCGGGTCAAGGGCGTTGAGCCAGAACAGCGGCGGTGCGGCGGCCGGCCGGGTCAACCGTGCAAGGGCGCTTGGGGCAATAAATTGGAGCCCGGCGATGCCCTGAAAAAAACAGCCGGAATGAATTTCACCGGAAAGGTCCATCAGCCGCAATGTCCGCAGCAGGTCGGCCCAGCGAAAGGCCGGCAGTTCCCTGGTCAACAGTTCGCGGAACAGCACGCCATACCGGTTCAGCAGCAAGCGGATGCGGTCTTTGCGGCGTTCTTGTTGTGTGAGAAGGTCGTCGGCCAATTCCGGGGGCGACACCTTGAACCAGTTGCCGGCCTGGGGCAGGGCGGCCTTCCAGCGGGAAAAGGCGCTACGCGCGATCCCTCTTCGCAGGCGGACACCGGTGCGGCCCGCGGCCTGCGGGGGCTGGAACCGGTTTGCCAACCCCTGGCGCAAAGCGGCGAAGGAATCGTTGGAATAGTCGCCTTGCCAGACACCGCGCCAAAGGGTGGCGGTGATCTCGGCCGGGGAAAGTCCGGTCAGGCGCAACAGCGTGGAAAAATCAAATCGGCCGGCGGAAGACAATACGTTGTCAACGGCGGCATCCGAAGGGGCTGGTACCGTTGCTTGCCGGGTTTCCGGCGCAACCGGGGTGTCCGGCAGCAGCAGATCGAGATCCGGTTCAAAGCAGAACATGACGTGACGCTTCGCGCGGCCCAGCCATTTCAGATCCGTGGTTTGCAAGAGCGAATCGAGCCAGGCCGGATCATAATCCGGCATGCGCGCCGGCAGGATGTCGCTTTCCCACAAATGGGCGGCCATGGCATAGCCGGACAGTTGCTCAATGCGGGCCAGCAGGCGTTCAACCGGCGCCTGGCGATCACCGTCGCCCGGAACCAGTCCCTGGATCGTGGCGAAGAACAGCGCCAGGGCCTCGCAGGGCAGCGGTTCGATAACCGGCTGGGCCGCCCGGCGTTCCAACCGCAGCAGCATTTCAAAATTACGGGCGTCGCAGTAAACCGTGTCGTTCTCACCCTTGATGAGCTTACCGCCGATCAGTTGCCGGTCGTCGACCAGTTGATCCAGGGCCGCAGCCGCACGGGGCGCAGCGACACCCAGGGTGCGGGTGATAAAGTCGATTCGTACCGGTCCGTAAAACTGCAGCCACTCTCCCAACAGCCAGGCCAAATTGACTTGGCCGGCCAAGGTGTCGCTCAAATCCGGTGCCGGTTCGGGGGTGTCGGTTACGGTAAGCAAGGGAAGTATTTGGATCGCAACAGATGCTTGCGATAACGCTTCGCAGACGGGGGGGAGCAGTTCGCGCGCCACGACAAGGTCTGCACTTGCCTGTGAGAGCCTTAACCGCGTCAACCTGGGCGCCACCGCCGCGGTCAACGCTGTAAATGGCCGGTCATGTGCCTGCCCGATGATATCTCCCAGGGCTTGCCATTCCGCGGCCGGGATGAGCACCCGTTCTTTGACCCATTCCACCAGTTCATCACCGTCCCCCGGTGCGTACCCGGCCACCAGGCGAAGACTTTTGGCTTCAAATTGCACCACCGTTGGCCGGGAAACCGAGGGGCGCAACGCCGGGCTGTGGACGATTTCGTGCCAAAGATCACTGCTGAGCCGCGAGGCCTGATCGTCCTGGGGGGTGTCATCCCGGTACATGTAGGTGTTGATCTGATTCCAGGCCATTTGGCGGGCCAGGGGGCTGGGCTGGGCGGCATGGACCGCGGACCAGGTGATGGCGCCGGTTTCCAGTTCACCCAGCAGGCGGCGCAGGCTTGCCAGATCGAATTCGTCCTGTAGACAGGTGCGCCAGGTTTCAAGTAAAATCGGAAAGTCGTCGTACTGCCGCACGGCATTGAAGAGTTTCTGGGAACGCAACCGGCTCATCCACAAGGGCATCCGTTTTTTGAAATCTCGGCGGGTCAGCAACAGCGCCCGTCCGGCGCACTCGCGGAAGCGGGCGCCGAATATGCCGGACGTCTCCAGCCGCGCGCGCAGTAGCTGGTCCAGGTTGCCGCTGTTGACCAGCGTCAGGATTTCTTCCGCCGGAACGTCGTGGGGCAGCAACAGGGCGATGGCGTCGTTGCCGGCGAAGATTTCCAGCCGTTGGCCGTACTTTGCGTGCCAGGCGGCGTCCAGGGCCAGCGCCAAGGGTTGGTTGACTTGGCCACCCCACAGGGTCAGCCAGATGACCTGGTTGCCCGGTGCCGCGCCCGGCGCGCTGTGCACCATCTCCACCACCACATGCCGGCGGTGGGGCAGAGTATTGTTCAACGCGGCTTTCTGGCGTTTTAAAAACGCGAACAGTTCTTCGGCTGCCAACGCATCCAGACAGCAGCGCGCGCGGACCTGGCGCTGCCAGGCTGTGTCCGTCAGGCTGTGATCCGCTTCTTGTAAAAAGGTTAAAATCTTCTCTGAAAAATGCCAGTCGCGTTGAAATGCTTCGCCTCGCCAAAAGGGGGTCTCCAGGGCGCTCGGATGGCCGGGCACGACCAGTACTTCGCCTGCGGTTATCTTTTCAATCCGCCATTTCTGCGCCCCGAGATTAAATGTCTGCCCCACCTTGGCTTCCCACACAAATTCTTCGTCCAGGTCACCGATGCGCGCACCGGTTTGGGCATGCCGCAGATGATAGTAGCCTCTATCGGGAATAACCCCGCCGGAGAGGTAAACCGCCATCAGCGCCCCTTTGCGGGCTTTGACCGTGTTGCGCACCGCGTCGAGGGCCACTCTTGGTTTTAAGTCGCGCACCCGCGAAAGGGCGTATTTGCCGGCCAGCATTTGCAGCACCAGGTCGAATTGCTTGCGGGACAGGTGCCGGTAGGCATGGCAGGTCCTGATGTGGCCGTACAGTTCATCCACATTCCAGGTGTCGACGCCGGTCATGGCGACGATTACCTGGGCCAACACGTCCAACGGCGCCTGGACCGGCTTTTGGGGGGCGATCGTTTGTTCGGGGACGGCTTGCGCCAACACGGCCGCTGCCAGAAAATCGCGGGCGTGCGTGGGGTATATGCTTGCCCGGCTGATCTGCCCCACCTGGTGACCGGCGCGGCCGATCCGCTGGATGGCGGCGGCAAGGGACGGCGGCGACTGCACCAGCAGGACTTCGTCCAAGGGACCGATATCGATGCCCAGTTCCAGCGAGTTGGTCGCCACAATGGCTTTTAGCCGTCCGGCTTTAAGGTGGGCTTCGACGCTCTGGCGGATCTCGCGGGCCAGCGATCCGTGATGGGCGTAGGCCAGCGGTTCCGCTTCCTGTTGATTGAGCTTTAACGCGATTTTTTCGCACAGGCGGCGGTTGTTCACGAAAACCAGGGTGGACCGGTTCTGGCTGATTTTGGATTTAAAGGCGGTCACCAGCGGCTGCCAGATCGATTCACGGCCGGGGCGTTTTGCGGCCTGGCGCGGGTAGCGGACCCGCAGGTCGTACTGCTTGGCCGTTGGCGAAGAGATGATTTCGACGGGGCGTTGAACATACTCGATTGCGGGCAAAGCACCTTGCAACCGGTAACCGCCGACAAACCGGGCCACGGTGTCAAGGGGGTTGACGGTGGCGGACAGGGCGATGCGTTGAAACTCACCGGCTTGCAGCACCAGGCGCTCGACGGCCGTCATCAGGTACGTGCCGCGTTTGCCGGCAAAGACCGCGTGAATTTCATCCAGGATCAGCGTCTTGACCGTATTTAAAATAGTGCGCGCCTGGGGGGAGGTGAGCAGTAAATTCAGGCTTTCCGGTGTGGTGATCAGTATTTCCGGCGGACGGCGCAGCATTTGACGGCGTTCGGTAAACGGTGTGTCGCCCGAGCGGGTCAGCACGCGGATCTGCGGCATGGCCGTCCCGGCGCGGCGGAAAACAGTGTCGAGTTCTTCGAGCGGTTGCAGCAGGTTGCGCCGGATGTCGTTGTTCAGGGCCTTGAGCGGGGAGACATACAGCACCCTGGTGTGGTCGGTGCTCAGGGTGCCGGAAATCAATTGGTCCATGGCCCACAAAAACGCGGTAAGGGTCTTGCCGCTGCCGGTGGGCGCGGTTACCAGGACATGCCGGCCCGCCTGGATTTGCCGCCACGCCTGGTGCTGGATGGCGGTGGGGGTTTCATAGCGCGCGCGAAACCATTGGGCGACAAGCGGGTGGAAGCAATCAAGGGGCTCGGTGGCGGTGTGGTGTCTGGCCATGGCCAATACGACGACTATCCGCTCATCATCATACTTTTGGGAAGTTGCACGGCAATGACTTCACCACGTGCGCAGACTTCATCCTTGGCGATCAGATCGACTGTCACAACCACTTTGCGGCCCTTGAGTTCCTTTACTTTGCCGCGCAGTTGCAAGGTGGCGTCGATGGGCGTTGGACGCAGGTAATCGACCTTCAGGGAGGCGGTTACAAAACGGATGGGGGGTTGCGAGTCCATGGGCCGCCCGGCCTCGCGATACGCCGCGGCGGCGGCGGTGCCGGTGCCGTGACAGTCGATGAGCGAGGCGATCAGACCGCCGTAGACGTAGCCCGGAATGGCCATGTGATAGGGTTGGGGGGTGAAATGGCAGACACTTTCGTCCTTGTCCCATACGCTTTTGATTTGTAGGCCATGCGGGTTGAGACGGCCGCATCCGTAACAGTGGCTGTAATCGTCCGGGTAGAAGTCCTGAAACGCTTTGGTGGTCATAAACGGTCCTTTCTGCTTGGGCTTGCGGATAAACGGGTTGTTGTGTCGTCGGAACGGCGTCTCGCCGCGATTCAGGGCGTGTTTCATTATTTTAATCGCGGCGGAACGCCGTTCCCACAAAATGTTTACAGGCTTTTATATGTATTGCCGTAAAAGTTAAAAAAGATTTTTTCGTATTGCAATGCGGATTCGGGGTGCGGACTGTTTTTGTCGGCCGGGTAACCGATGGCGATGATCGATTCGACTTTCAGATTGTCGGGCAGATCCAGCAGCCGGGCGACATAGGTTTCGGCCATTTCACCGTCGGTATGGGCGCGTTTGCGGATCTGCACCCAACAACTGCCCAGGCCCAGTGACTCGGCGGCCATTTGGACCAAAATGGTGGCGATGGATGTGTCTTCAACCCACACATCGGATTGCGTCTCGTCGGCGCAAACCACGAATCCCAACGCGGCGTTTTTCAAGAAGGATGAGCCATGGGGTTTGGCCTTGGACAGTTGCACCAGGGTGTCGCGGTCGTTGACCACAATAAACTCCCAGGGATTGATGCTTCGTGATGACGGCGACCGTAAGGCGGCCTCGATCAACAGTTCGATTTTTTCCGGTTCGACGGGTTTGTCTTCAAACAGGCGCACGCTACGTCGTTGGCGTATTAAATCTATGAACACGATAATCTTCCTTTTCGTTGAGGTTATGGTTTAATCAGGGCGCAAATAAGGTTAATATCGATTTGATTCTGGACCCCGGCTTTCGCCGGGGTGACGCGAATAAGGTGCCATTTTACCCGACACCCCCTGACCGCGGGCACGGCTGATCCGGGACTCCGAATTAATAGTAAAAAAACAGTCGTCACCCCGGCGAAGGCCGGGGCCCAGAATCAAATCGATATTAACCTTTTTTGTCCTCCTAATCTCCAAATGCAGTTACCCTGCCTTCCAGCCCGGTCACGGTTGAATCCTGTTTGCGGCTATGTTAAAGGATTGCAGCTTGAAAACCCGAACAACCCTACAAGGATATTTTCAAATGGACTGTAATGTAGAAAAAAATCTGAAGAACTGCAACTGCACTTACGAACCATGTCCGCACAAAGGCAACTGCTGCGCCTGCCTCAGTTATCACCGCAACGCGCGTCAACTGCCGGCGTGTTGTTTTCCGGCCGAGGCGGAAAAAACCTATGACCGCTCCTTTGAGCATTTTGCCCGCCTGGTTGCCGCCAAGCAGGTCTAACTCGGGGCGACAAACAAATCGGGCAGCAGGGCGTTCGCCTTGGACGGGTCCCGGGCGTAGGCCGAAAAATCGGTTACCCCGCGATCGCGCAGCAGGGTTTCATCGATGAGGCAGCGGCCGGTCAGTTGAAGGTCTTTGGTTGCCAGAATCGCATGGGCCGCGTCGGCCATGATCTGCGGCGTACGCGCATGTTGCAGCATTTTACGATCGCCCACGGCAAATTCGATGGCGGCGGTGGCGATGATGGTCTGGGGCCACAGGCAGTTCACGGCAATGCCGTAGTTTTGAAACTCGGCGGCCATGCCCAGACTCAACAGGGTCATGCCGTATTTTGAAAGCGTGTAAGGGGCGTGCCCGGCAAGCCACTTCACATCCGGGTCGATTGGTGGGCAGAGACTCAGGATGTGCGGCTGCGGCGCTTTTTTCAGATGGGGCAGGGCGGCCTGGGAGCAGAGGAAAACGGCCCGGGCGTTGATGTTTTGCATCAGGTCGTAGCGTTTGAGCGACGTCTTTTCCACCGGGGTCAAACTGATGGCGCCGGCATTGTTGACCAGGGCGTCGATAGCGCCAAAGCGGTCCATGGTTTGCGTCATCAGGGCGACGACCTGATCTTCGAAGCGCACATCGATTTTGAGCGGCAGCGCCTGACCGCCGGCAGCCTCCACCTCGGCGGCGGTTTCGAAAATACTCCCTTTGAGTTTGGGATGCGGCTCGGCCGATTTGGCCGCGATCACGATGTTGGCGCCGTCGGACGCGGCCCGCAACGCAATGGCCCGGCCGATACCCCGGCTGGCGCCGGTGATGATGATGGTTTTTCCTTTCAATCCCGCCATGGGAGTTCCCCCTTTGCGCCTCTGCGCGAAATAAAAAAAAACTGGCGCGTGCTCAGCCCGTTTGAGATGCTATCATTTCCGGACGGCCGCTATTTGGCGGCCCTTTCCCGATCCAGCTCTTCTTTGTCCATCAGCCAGAACGGCTTGCCGTTGCTGGTCAATCGCACTTTGAACTGGTAAAAATCTCCTTTTTTGACCTTGGCGCCGATAAACACATCTTCCCCGTCGATTTCGGCCCAGGCACCGTAAACTTTGACACGGTCGCCCTTTTTCAAGCCGATGTCTTTTTTGGTGGCAAACCATTCCGGGCATAGATGCACGACGATCGGTTCGTCATCCTTGGATTCCTGGACAACCAGGGCCACGCCGGGTGACATGCCGGACATGGGCACCACCCGTTTGAAGCGAACCACGGTGGCTTTGAATTTTTCCCGTTCCGCGGGGTTGTAGAGACGATTGTAGGCGCTGTCGGCCTGCCAACCGCCCATGTCCTTGGGCGTACCGGCCCAAACAGTGGCAGCCGTCAAAATCATTGTCAGGATAATGGGCACACAGATCCGGGCAAGTTGTAACGTCGTTCGTTTCATTCAAAACCTCCTGCAGGCAATAACGCCGGTTTTTCGCTGATTGCATGGCATCGACAAAACCGGGACAAAATATGTAAATTGTGGCGGCCGTTTTTAACCGGCCGTCAGATAACGCCCCGGTAAAACGCCAGCCTTCGGGCGTGCGGGGCGAAAAGGGCTTCCAATTCAGCCTTTTCCTGTTCATTGAACCGTTGGGTGGTTGAACCGGCCTGCGCCAGCGTTTGTACGTGGGATGGTTCATAACAGCCGACAATGGCCATGGTGATGTCCCAGGAAAAGGCGTAGCGGATCAACAGGTCGGCGGTCAACGGGCCGTCGGTTTGAATGTAGTGCGAACCGCCCAACACCTTCATCGCAATCACGGCCAACCCTTTTTTGCGGGCCGTTGGCAGGGTTGAGGTCAGAAAGCCTTTTAAATTGGCCTCGGCCGGATTCACCGGCAGCATCACCGCATCCACCGGCCACTGTTTTACCGCCCGGGTCAGGATGGCCGGATCATGATGCCCGGTCACCCCGATCCGGCGGACCTTGCCCGCGTCACGGGCCTCCACAAAGGCTTCCAGCGCCCCGCCGGGGGCCGCGATCCGGTTCAGGTCGTCTTCGGTGCGAACATCATGAATTTGCCACAGATCGAGGTAATCCGTCTGCAGGCGGGTGAAGGTGTCGGCCAGATCCTGGCGGGCGCCGGCTTTGTCACGGCTCGCCGATTTACTGGCTTGAAAGATCCGGCGGCGTGTCTCTGGTTGGTCGCGCCACATGCGGCCCAGGTAAACCTCACTGTCCGCGTACACCCGGGCGGAATCGAAATAGGTGATGCCGCAGTCAAGGGCCGCGGCGATCACGGCCCGGGCCTGGGCGTCATGCCCCACTGTGCGCAGCACCCCTTCGCCGCCTAATCCGACGCGGGTGACCATGCGGTCGCTTGAGCCAAAACGGGTTTGAGGAATCGGATTGTCCGGCACAGAGATACTCCCTTCCGGTTAAATTCAAAGCATTTAAAAAATATAAGGCGAGCAGGTTAAAAATGCAAATTTATGTAGGGGGCGGTTATACCCGCGCCGCCAGGCAGATGCCGTCTTGCTCCGGGCTATGGCGGGGTAAAAAGCCGAACAGTTGAACACTGCGCCAGCCGGCGCGTTCGAAAATCACCCGGTTGAAAGGCCGGGCATCGCGAAAGCCGGTGTTGTCGACCACCAGCAGGCTGCCGCGCCGGGTCAACCGCTCGATGTGGGGCAGGGCGTCGGTATAGTACTCCTTGTCGATATCCATGAACACGAGGTCAAACGGCGTATCCATGCCTTGCATGGCGGCATCGGCGGTGTCGATGCGGATGTCGACATGGTCCGCCAGACCGGCGGCATTGACGTTGTGCCGGGCCCGACGGGCCAGCGCGGGATTCATTTCCACGGTTGTCACGGCGCCGGATGTTTGGTTACATCCCTGCGCCAGCCAGAGTGTTGAATAGCCGGTGGCCGTACCCAATTCCAGAACGCGGCGCGCGTTGGTGGTTGCGACGAGGATGTAAAGCAGTTCGCCCACGAGCGGCCCGATGATCGGAATGGCTTGTGCCTCGGCTTCGGCTTCCAGATCGACAAGCAGTTTGCTCCGCCGGGGGACAAATTCACGAAAGTGGTCATGCGGGTCGGGGATCATACGTTCCATGGTGTTTCCTTGTTTACAGGTTTTACTCTTCGGCCGGATGGCCCATTTGACTTTTTTGCCGCTACACACTATTATTAAGATGTTTAACAAAAAACTGGAAAAAGCTAAACCCCGAGTAATCGGGGGGCGGAAAGCCATGGGTCCCTAAACGTTAAAGGGATTGCCAGGTTGCCCAAATTCATCAGAAAACGTAGGGCACGCGCAAAAATTATTTCACATTTTATGCATCCCGGCTTCAGGTCATCTTGGCCCGATCTTCGGTCCCAAAATCCTCACCATCGCTTGCTTGCTATGGCTGCGGTTTTGGCCCCTCAGATCGATCCAACCTGACCTGAAGCCGGGCGTCTAAAATGTGAAATAATTTTTGCGCGAGCCCTTAGGCCGGGTTGCCTGTTATGGCGGCCCGGCTTTTTTTGCGGCCAAATCCGGACCTAAACCGAAATGGTAGAATTTTACGTCTATCATTTTGATATCTCTACCAAACATGGAGGAGTCGAGCCATGCGAAACTATCTTTTTTGGAAAACACTATGGGTGGTGTACTGCTTATTTGTAATATTGACCACCCTGGTTCTCGCCATTGTTTCCATTTTTGCACCGATCGAGTTGGCAAGCTATATCGTCAGCATGGTCAATGCGGTGGCCCTGTTCGGCCTGGCGTACAATAAGCATTTGTGGGACCGGCGCATCTGGATCGGCCTATTGGCGGTCAATGGCGTGTTGTTGTTCCAAAAACTGAAGTTGTTCTGGGTGCCGGCGATACAATCCGGCATGCAGGAACCGGAACTGGTCATCGGCATCTTTGCCAGTGCCCTGAATGGCCTGATTTTATACGGTCTTTTTTTGTATACCTTCAGATCGCCCTGGTTATGGAACAAGGCGATGCACAGTGATGATGCAACCGGTATTGAAAACACCGGCGCGCCCTCGGATGCCGGTGCCGTGCATTAACGCCCATCCTGAAATGGAATCTTTCGGTCAAGAGCAGGAATTCTTACCTTAAACGAATCTTCTCACCGCCCAACTGTAGGATTCGTTTACTGCACTAGCCTGGCGGCAACGCCTCTTGTAAATTTGTGTCCATCCGGAAATAGCATCTTTTGGCCCCTGGCGGCGTTCTCGCATTTTTAAAATCCTCGAAATAGCGCGCCATGCCTGCAGTTTTAAAAATGCCCGGGCCTTGCCAGAAACCAAAATCTACTATTTCCGAATGGGCACAGGCCGGTTTTGACATACCGGGTGCAATGGCTATTATAACAGTTAAACGTTTTTAGATCTGTATGGGTACGTCAGGCATTCGTCTCACTTCTTTTTGTCTCTCCTGCCAATACACAAAACTGCAAATCGCCTTTTCATAAAGGAGGCCGGGATGAAAACGACGCTGAAAAAATTTGCGGTCCTCGGGTTTGGTTTTTTTGTTTTTTGTTGCACGGCAACGCCACTGGTGTTGGCGGCGGATACGTATAAAATCGATCCTGTGCATTCGACGGTTGTTTTTCGTGTTAAGCATTTGAATATTTCGTATTTTCAGGGCCGGTTCAATTCTCCCACGGGGACGTTGCGCTTTGATGCCGCCGATGACAACCAGAACTATGTTGCCTGCGCCGTCAATGCCGGCGAGGTCGACACGGCCAACGCCGATCGTGACAAACACTTGCGCAGCCCTGATTTTTTTGACACCGACAAGTTCAAGACCATTGAGTTCAGAAGCAAACAATTCAAGCGCACCGGCGCGGATACGTTTGAAATAACCGGCGATCTGACCCTTCACGGCGTGACGCGGCCGTTAACGCTCCAGGCAGTCAAAACCGGCCAGGGTAAAGGGATGCGGGGCGAGGAGCGGATCGGTTTTACCGGAGCGTTTACGATCCAACGCAGCCGTTTCGGCATGGATTTTCTCTTAAACGGTGTTGGTGACACGGTTGAACTTACAGTGGCCCTTGAAGCGATTCGGGAGTAAATCCCCCTAACTTCTCCTGCAACTGTTTCGGATTCCCGGATCAGCCGTGCACGCGATCAGGGGTGTCAGGTAAAATGGTACCATGTTAACCCGGCAATAAAATACCTTTAGAATTGTGATTCCGGCGAGCGCCGGCACCAAACGTCAATTCTGGATGCCGGATCAAGTCCGGCATGATGAAGGCTTACATATTTAGTCGCCGTTTTAATATCCGCGTCACCCCGGCGAAAGCCGGGGTCCAGAGTCAAAACGATATTAACCTTTATCATCTGGTACCTATCCGGAAATAACATCTTTTGGTCCAGGACGGCGTTCTCGCCCAATTGCGATTCTCGATGCAGCTTTGCTACGCCTGCGGTTGCAATTAGGCTGCGGCCTTGTCCTGAGTCAAAAACTACTATTTTCGGATGGATACCTTCTGAATAGTTTCCGAATACGATTGCCCTGCTTGATCCCGCCTCCCTTCTCATAATAACTTCCAGTAGAAAAACAAAAAGGTGCAGGGATTGCTTTTTTAAAGTCCAAACGGCCGGTGTGCGTCAATCCCGATGATTTTGGGATTCATGGTTGACTCAAGGGGGTATATTCCCTATAAGTGGCTGTTTACGGCGTTCGTTTATTTCAAAACTGCACAAGGAGGCACGGGATGAAAAGAATTACAGTGGCGCTGTGCGCCCTCATTATCGCACTGGGTCCCACCTTGGCCGTGGCCAAGACCTACCGGATTTCGGTGAGTCAAATCGTTGAACACCCGGCGCTGGATGCCGTTCGCAAGGGGTTTCAGGATTATCTGAAACAGAACAATATTGCGGCCGAGTATAGTGTTCACATTGCCCAGGGCAACATCGCCACCGCCAACCAGATCGGCTTCCAGATAATGGGCGAAAAGCCGGACATGATTTTGACCATCGCCACCCCCACCTCCCAAGCCTGTGTCCAGGCCCTTAAGAAATCACCCCACATGCAAAAAACACCGCTTTTGTTCACCGCGGTCACCGATCCGGTCAATGCCGGCCTCGTTAAAAGCCTGGAACGGCCGGGCGCCAATATCACCGGTGTTTCCGATATGCTGCCGGTGGACGAGCATTTAACCATGGTGAAGACCTTTTTACCGAACATGACGAAACTCGGTTTTCTCTACAATGCCGGCGAGGTCAACTCCAAGATTCTGTTGCCGCGCTTTCGTGAAGAAGGGCGCAAGCTGGGCATTGAAATTGTCGAGGCAACCGTGTCGAAGTCAAGCGAAGTCTATCAGGCCACGAAAAGTATAGTCGGTCAAGTTGACGCGGTCTTTGTGCCCACCGACAATACCGTCGTGTCAGCACTCGAATCGGCCGTCAAAGTTTGTGAGCAAAACAAACTGCCGCTTTTCAATGCCGACGTCGACTCGGTAAAGCGCGGCGCCATCGCCGCGATGGGATTTGATTATTATAAACATGGGGCTCAAACCGGCGCCATGGCGAAACGGATTTTTGAAGGGGCCGATCCCGCCGTCACCCCGGTGGAAACCCAGAAAGAGTTGCAGTTGCATATCAATGTCAAGGCGGCTGAAAAAATGGGCGTTACAATTCCGCAGGCCCTTCTGGATAAAGCCGATAAACGCTACCAATAATTCGATTGATTTGTAACGCAGATTCTCCATGACTTGGTACGCATTCATCGGCGCCCTGGAACAGGGATTTGTTTACGGAATAATGGTTCTTGGGGTCTATCTGACCTTCCGCGTGCTCGACTTTCCCGATTTGACCGTGGACGGCAGTCTGCCCCTGGGCGCGTCCGTTTCTGCGGTGGCCATCACAAACGGCGTCAATCCGTTTGTATCTCTGGCCCTGGCGGCTCTGGCCGGATTTGGCGCCGGTATGGTCACCGCGCTGCTCAACACCAAACTGAAAATCCTGCACCTGCTGGCCTCGATTTTGACCATGATTGCGCTTTACTCCATTAACATTCGCATCATGGACGGTCCGAATGTGTCGCTGCTTGGCGTCGATACCATCCTCGATCCGGTTATGGCGTCGGGCCTGCCGGGGTACCTGGCGGCGCCGATTATGTATGCCGTGATCGCGCTGGGCATCACGCTGGCAATCATCTGGTTCCTGCACACCGAGTTGGGACAGGCGCTGATGGCCACCGGTGACAACGCGCAGATGATCACCAGCCAGGGGGTCAATACCCACACCATCATTATTCTGGGCGTGGGGCTGTCCAACGCCCTGGTGGCTTTCAGCGGGGCCCTGGTGGCCCAGAACCAGGGGGCGTCCGATGTCAACATGGGTGTCGGCACGATCATCGCGGGGTTGGCTTCGGTGATCGTTGGTGAAACCCTCTTCGGTAAAGACGGCATTGCGCGGGCCTGCCTGGCGGCGCTGTTCGGTTCCGTGCTGTATCGATTGGCCATCGCCCTGGCCCTGGGAGTAAAATTGGGGCGGTTTTCGTTTACGCCCAGCGATCTGAATCTGATAACGGCCCTGCTGGTTGTCATGGCCCTGGTCGCTCCGAAGATCAAAGCCCGGTTGCAAGCCCGATGATCGAATTAAAAGCCTTTACCAAATATTTTCACAAGGGCAGTGTCAATGAGGTGCTGGCCCTTGAACAGGTAGATTTCGCGATTGAGCGGGGTGACTTTATCACCATAATCGGCTCCAACGGCGCAGGCAAATCAACGCTGCTCAATTGTCTGGCCGGGACCTGCAATCCGGATGGCGGAGAGTTGCTGCTCGATAAAAAAGATATCGCTCACTGGCCCGAATACCGGCGCGCGAAGTTTATCAGCCGAGTGTTTCAGGATCCGCTGCTGGGCACCTGTGGCTCATTGAGCATCGAGCAGAATATGGCCCTGGCCCTGCGGCGCACCCGCCGTCGCGGCCTGGCCATCGGCGTCAAGGCCGCCGACCGGGCAACATTCAGACAGGTTTTAAAGAAGCTTGGGCTTGGCTTGGAAAATCGCCTGCGGGACCGCGTGGGGCTGCTGTCCGGCGGCCAGCGCCAGGCCCTGACCATGCTGATGGCAACCCTGGTTCGGCCGGAAATACTCCTGCTCGACGAACACACGGCCGCCCTGGACCCCAAAACCGCCCGTCAGATTCTGGCGCTCACCGAAACGATCGTCGGTGAGCAACAGCTTACCACCCTGATGGTCACCCACAACATGAATCACGCCTTGAAATACGGCAATCGCCTGATTATGCTGCATCGCGGTCAAATTATCTTCGACATTCAAGGGGAAGAAAAAACGTCGTTAAAAAAAGAAGACCTGATTGCGCGTTTTTACGACCTGAAGAGAGAAGAGTTGGCTTCGGACCGGATGTTGTTGGGTTAAGGCTTGCGCAAAAAAAATAAACGTCACCCATCAGGTTTTTAAATCCAATCCTCGGCCAATTCCTTGTCGTCGACCCGCACGTAGCTGACAAGCGCCATGTTGTCCCTCACGTTCTTGGTAAAGGTGTGGCTTGGGCGGCCGGATCGCCCGACACCAGGAAATAACCAGCCGATGACGCGACGAAGGCAAAATAACTCAGGCTAGCTGCCCCTCCCCGTTTTAGAAATGAAGCTTAAACATCAATGTTGGTGTACAACAATTAAGTTGTTCAAACTGTTGACAGCTCGCTCCTGCAAACTTATAATGGGAAAAAGTTTTAAAACAAAAATGTTTTATATGATGGGGGAGGGTGTTATGGCAGACTTTATCGTGGGCAGTCCCGCACGAGATGATGATTTTTACTTTCGAGAGGAATTTCTTGATGACCTTTGGGAGGCATTGAACAAACACAATGTTCTTTTATTGGCACCGCGTCGAACCGGAAAAACCAGTGTCATGTATCGAATGCTGGATCAACCACGAGATCAATGGCTGGTTATTCCCCTCAACGTTGAAGACATCAAAACGCCGGGTGATTTTATAATCTCCTTAATTGACGCCATCAACGAATACCAGCCGGCTTACTTGCGTACCCTGGCAAAGGGGTGGAAATTTTTAACCAGCGTGTTTTCCAGCATCGAGCGCGTCGAAGTTTCGGAATTCAAATTTCAACTCCGAAAACGTGGGAATCCAGAGCAAAAATGGCAAACTCGTGGCAGTGAACTGATTGAGCGTGTGCGTAAAAGTGATAAAAAAGTCTTGTTTATCATTGATGAACTACCCGATATGCTCAACAGCATGTACCGAATTTCCCCTGAAGACTTCATTGCCTTTCTCCAGTGGTTTCGAAAAATCAGGAATCTCTCTTTGAAACACAACCTGCGGTGGCTCGTCGGTGGCTCCGTTAATTTGATTGCAGTTCTTGATAAATTGGGGGTGGTCAAGCAAGTCAATGACCTTAAAACCGAACCTTTACCCGCATTTACCAACAAAGAAGTGGCGACTTTTGTTAAGAGCATGTTTAACAATCGCGATGTTCGTTTTGATGACACGGTAATTCCACGAATTGGAGCGTTGCTGGGGACGCCGATACCCCTGTTCCTTCAGATGTTGACGCAGGAGTTGCATCGTCTGTGGAAAAGAGATCGGGCCAAAATTTTATCTGCCAGCCAGGTTGATGAGCTTTACAACAAGTCCCTTTTAGGTGAGATGGCTCGCGATAAACTTCAACATTACCGAACTCGTATTGATGTCCATTATCCCCCGGAAGAGCGTGAGGCGGCCTGCCATTTCCTGGGCCAATTGTCTTTAAGCGACAAGGGGTTGTCGAATAAAACGCTATTTCAATCATATTGTACTATCGAGGAACGCAGGACGAACGCCAGAACGGGGCAAACCTTAAGCCAGGCCTTTCAACGTCTCATGCTGCATCTTCAAAGCGATTTTTATATTGAAGCCAAAGAAGATGGTAGGTTTGATTTTTCCAGCCGTTTGCTCAAAAGTTGGTGGAAAAAATATTACAGTTATGAATACGAGGGAAATTAGTCATGATTGCAGCCATCGGTCTCTTCAGGGCGCATGCGACCAGTATTGATCGACTTGTCCAAACCACCGTTGGAAGGTCGGAAATGTTGGAGGATCTGCTCGAGCATCTTATCAAAGATGCCGGAAAAAAAAGCGTACAGCACTTTCTATTCATCGGCCCCCGTGGAATCGGCAAAACACATTTTCTAAGCCTTGTGGAAAATGCCGTGGAAACGCGAAAAGCATTAAACGGTTTTTATTCAGTGATCCGATTTCCAGAAGAAAATAACCGAATATTAGGGTTTGCCGATATTCTTTTGGAAATTATTTCGAATTTGGACGAAATAGATCCGACTGGAAATTGGGGGGAAACGCATTCGAGACTGTCGAATCTGGATGACGACCAGGATATCATCGATATCGCCCTTCCGCGACTGAGACTTTATCGCAAAAAAAGTGGTAAAATGCTGCTACTGCTCATGGAGAATTTGAACACGCTCTTTGGTGAGCAGATGAAACACAAACAGGATATCCATCGCCTTAGAACCTTTCTAATGGATTCGCCCTGCGCCACTTTGATTGGTACATCGCCGATAACCTTTCCGGGAGTTACCGACGTTCGGGAACCATTTTTTGAATTCTTTGATATTCAGGTTATTGAGGATCTTTCGGAAAACCAGACGCTTGACCTTGTTAAAACAAACCTTGAAATCGACCAGCGTAAGGATCTGCTTGACGATTTCGATGCGCTGATACCAAAAATCAAAGCACTGCATACCATGACCGGAGGCAATCCTCGACTCGCCATCATGCTTTATGAGCTCATCGCCTATGACAACATATTAGAAGTAAAAAACCAGTTTCAAAAATTACTGGATCAGGTCACCCCCTTTTATCAGGATCGCATGAGAGACCTCGCTCCCCAAGAACGGGCATTGCTGGAAACCATGGCGCTCATGCGCACCGAGCCCCGCACGCCTGCCGCTATTGCCGCCCGTATGCGAAAGTCCCCCCAGCAAACATCTTCTTTACTCAAAAGGATGATCGGTTCCGGATATCTGACCGTTACCCGCAATCCCCAGGATAAACGGTCACGACTTTATCGCATCAAGGAAGGTTTTTTCGATCTGTGGCTCGCCATGAGCGGTTCGCGTGCAACACGAAAACGTCTTGGTTATCTCGTAAAACTTTTTGAAGTTTGGTATCAAGATCCGACAGAAAGAAATAAAAAACGATCAGAGCTTCGACAAGCGATAGAGAAAAAGCAACACAGGTCACATTCAGATGAGAACCAGTACACCTACCTGGATTATTTGACGGAAATTGGCGATTGCGACGAACGCTGTGAGGCCAAGCTTGAGCTTGCCTTCGATCTGCTAACGGCGAATAAAGCATCGAAGGCCAAGCGATTGCTGTTGGAGATAAAACCCCTGGCACCAAAGGCGGAAATCTTCACTTGGATGACTCGACAGGTAAATCATTGGGCTGAAAATGAATCCCCCCTTGATGTTTCAAAGTGGTTTAAAGGGTTAATCGAATATTGGAAAATTCAGCGGAGCGGTGATTTGGAAAACGCCGTGGCTATTGCTCAACGTCTCGGAATGGACCTTTCCGGCCAAGGGCTTCATAAGATCCGAATCAAACTTCTTCAAGATGCCCTTGTCTTTGCCGACACGCCAAATGATCAGATCCAAATGCATAACCAAATAGCCCAGAGTCAAAAAATGGATGGGCAATTAGATAACGCCCTTGAGTACCTGAAACAATCCCTGGCCATCTCGCAGGCGATCGGCGACAAGGCCGGTGAAGGGGCGACGCTCAACAATATTTCGCAGATTTATCAATCCCGTGGCGACTACGACACGGCCCTTGATTACCTGAAACAATCCCTGGCCATCACACAGGCGATCGGCGACAAGGCCGGTGAAGGGGCGACGCTCAACAATATTTCGCAGGTTTATAAAGCCCGTGGCGACTACGACACGGCCCTTGAGTACCTGAAACAATCCCTGGCCATTTCGCAGGAGATCGGCGACAAGGCCGGTGAAGGGACGACGCTCAACAATATTTCGCAGGTTTATCAATCCCGTGGCGACTACGACACGGCCCTTGATTACCTGAATCAAGCCCTGGCCATCACACAGGAGATCGGCGACAAGGCCGGTGAAGGGACGACGCTCAACAATATTTCGCAGGTTTATAAAGCCCGTGGCGACTACGACACGGCCCTTGATTACCTGAAACAATCCCTGGCCATTTCGCTGGAGATCGGCGACAAGGCCGGTGAAGGGACGACGCTCAACAATATTTCGACGACTTATCATGCCATTGGCGACTACGACACGGCCCTTGATTACCTGAAACAATCCCTGGCCATCAGACAGGAGATCGGCGACAAGGCCGGTGAAGGGACGACGCTCAACAATATTTCGCAGATTTATCAATCCCGTGGCGACTACGACACGACCCTTGATTACCTGAAACAATCCCTGGCCATCACACAGGAGATCGGCGACAAGGCCGGTGAAGGGACGACGCTCAACAATATTTCGACGATTTATCTATCCCGTGGCGACCACGACGCGGCCCTTGAGTACCTGAAACAATCCCTGGCCATCACACAGGAGATCGGCGATAGCTCCGGGCTTTGTGTCACGCTGTTTAATATCGGCCATATTCACTATGCGAAGGAAGACATACCCAAGGCTGTGCAGGCCTGGGTGACGGTTTACCGATTGGCAAATTCCATAAATCTGGCACAAGCACTCGACGCCCTTGAAAACTTGTCCGAGCAGTTGGAGTTGCCCGGTGGGCTGGGTGGATGGGAAACATTAGCGAAGAAAATAAAGGGCGATGATCCGTAGGATTTTATTTGCCATAGCATCACCTCACTACAAGCCAAGGAGGCTTTGTCATGCGCGCCTTAAAATTCTATTTTGTTCGCCAAACTATCGAAATGTTAGAATTCAAAAAAATCATTCGGGACGTGACGTATGCTGACGTAACTTTTTGACTGGATGAGGTTTTGCGCGGCCCTAAAGTCAATTCCGATCTTCTAAAATGGCTAAAAATATCAATCCAAAAATAAGGAATGTTTCATTGTGTGGTTTCAATTTTTTGATTCCGTTGCCATCTTATACCCCACACAAAGGATTTTCCCTTGAAGTACGCGCTCGGCCGCTACACGTAGCCCGTGCCCATTCGCAAATAGCATCTTTCGCGCGATATCGGCGCTGAGCGGCAGATTTGAATCCTCGAAATAGTGAAAAGCCGGACTTCAAAGAACCCAAAAGTTTCACGCAGAGACACAGAGGGGTGTTATTTGTGCCCCTTTGCGAACTCTGCGCCTCTGCGCGAAACAAAAAATAGTTATCGTTAGTTCAATGTGTCTACCCCGTGAACGGTTACGAAATATCTCGCTGTCCCTGCGGCTCAAACTTGCCGCCTGCCTTGATCTCGCGCGAGCTCTCAGGGTGACGATCCCTTTTAGAATGAAACCACCGCGCCGATGGACCATGCATACGATTGCCAATTGACCTCGTTCAGCCTGGTCTCGCTTATGGTTCCGTTGGAAAAGAAAATCCGGTCGATGCCGTCATCCGTCCACCAGTTTTGGTAATCAAAACCGAGATTGAAACCTAAATAACGGTTCACGCTAATTCCGAGACTTGCGTTGAAAACAAAGCCATTGGCATCATCCACCTCGTGTTCAAAACTTTTCGGGTGCATAAAATCGGTTCTTAAATTCCAATCGGCGACCGCTTCATATTCCGCCCAGTGATATTCAAGTCCGGTTATGAGCGTTACTTCGGGTTTATTGTTTTTTTCCTTTTTGGACGACCGGAAAATAAGATCAACCCCAATCCACGGCCCATACCATTCGGTATCATAGGAGCTATCCAGGTTGGCAAACGGTCCGGTTGCCGGTATGGTTTGAACCCCATCGGTGATTTTCAGGTTTTGTTCGTGATACGAGTAGCCAACCATGGGAACGACGCTGAAAAAATCGGATTTGAAGTTGAACTGAACGCCCAATCCACCGGAAAGGTCCAATACATCCCCATCATCCGTGCTGTTGTTTGAACGCGAGAACTCAAGTGTTCTATCGTTACCCAAATAGTCGGAATCCTGATTTTCACCTTCGAAAATCCAACCATAGGCGATTTGTCCCTTCAATGCGACAAATTTGCCGATGGTGGTTCTGTTTTTGGCCTTGAGCTGAAAGATCTCCAGATCTTCCCACGTCAGCTCCGACAAAATGTTGGGCGTTGCCGTGCCGGTGATATCGGCGGCAATGTTCCAATCCAGATCGTCAACCCGATAGCTTACGGCGAAATCAAACTCCGTGGTAAAGTGTTTGTTGCCGGAAACATTGGAAGAATCTTTGTTTGCGGCCAAAGATGAAGAAAATGGAAGAGAAACGATGAGAACGATAATACAGAAAGGGATCAAAACTGCCAAACTGAAACGCGCCATGGATATTGCCTCCTAAAGATAAAATGTGTCGATTGTAAACAAAAGTAAGGTTGATACTCGAGAAGATATGTAATTGCCATTCGCCACAAAGAAAAGTTTAGGACTGCTTAGTTGAAAATTAAAAAAAAGGCAAGAAAAAAAGAAGATCAGACAGAGCAACCGCATTTGGAGGTTTGGAAATTAACTTCGACGAAAGCAGTTCGATTTGGTGGGCATGGCCCACCCTACAATTCTACCCGGCGGCAATGGTAGGGTGGGCCGTGCCCACCAACAGGACTGGTATTTTATGACTTTGATTTGGAGTTGTCGACAAGCCGCAGATGTACCGCCTGGTCGTAAAGCTGTTGCGCCAGGCGCACGGTTGCCTGGTCGATCATGCGGCCGTTCACGGCAATGGCGCCGTTGCCCTGTGCGCCGGCGTTTGCTTTCAGGATGGTTTCGGCGCGGGCGATATCTTCCGCGCTGGGAGAGAATACTTCGTTGATGCCGGCGATCTGGTTCGGGTGAATGGCCCATTTACCGTCACAGCCCAGCGCGCAGGCCATCCGGGCGGCGTGGGTCAAGCCGTGGGTGTCCTTGAAATCGCCGTAGGGGGCATCGATGGCGAGTAGACCATGGGCCTTGGCCGCCGTCACGATCCGGCTCAAAGTGTAGTGCCAGCGATGGCCCGGATAGACGGCGTCTTCGTTTTCTCCGTGACCGGAAAGAGAGGCCAACCGGGCGCCGATGGAAGCCGCATAGTCTGCGACCCCGAAGACCAGCGTCTTTAAGCGTGAACTGCTGCCCGCGATGGTCGTCACCTGTTCCAATCCACGGGCGGTTTCGATGGAGGCTTCAATCTTGATTTGTTGTGTAAACTTCTTGTTGAGCACAATGCCGTTGAGTAGACGATCAACGAAATGGATGTCGCCGGGGTGATTTACTTTGGGAACGACAACCGTATCGACCCGCTGTCCGGCGGCTTCGACGATCGTTAAAACATCACGATAGCCGAAAGGGGTGTCCAGGGCGTTGATGCGCACGGAAACGGTTTTGGCCTGCCAGTCGCAGTTTTGCAGGCTCGCCACAACCTGGTCTCGCGCTGTTGCTTTGGCATCAATCGGCACACTGTCTTCCAAATCGAGCATGATCACATCGGCTTGGCTTTCCGCCGCTTTGGCGTGCATTTTGGCTTTGTGTCCGGGAACGGACAGAATTGAACGATTCGGTTTCATAAAGCATCCTTATTTGTTAGTGGTTGCATTCGTGACGGTTCGGTTGTAGCCTTGGCGCGAGCCCTTGTCAAAATGATGATGTACCGTTGTTGGTAAAGGATAACAATGCGCCCCAAAGATTATCTGCTGATCGTGGTCCTGTACGGATCGTTGTTGCTTGGGATCTGCTTGCCGGAATATTCACGCTACGCCGCACCTGTTCTGAAATATTTGATGATGGTGATGTTGTTTCTTGCGTTCATCAATATCGCTCCGGATGATGTGTGGCATTCCCTGCGCAAAAACCCGCTGAATATTATTGCCGGGGCAGCGGTTCGTTTGATTGGCGCCCCTATCGCGGTTTATGGCGTGACCCGCCTTGTTTATCCGGAGATTGCACTGCCGATGCTTTTGTTGGCCGGGGTGTCCACGGGGGTGTCCGCGCCGTTTTTCACCGGCTTGTGCCGGGGCAATATCTCCTTTACGTTGGTGATGGCCCTGTTGACAAGTCTGTTGGTACCGTTTTCACTGCCGCTGATGGTCAGGTTGCTGGCAGGCACGACCCTCAACTACAACCTGACGGCCATGGCTTTGTTTCTGGCCCTGGTTATCTTCATCCCCTTGACGGCGGCCTTTGCCTTGCGGGCTTATCTTCCCGGCGCTTTGGACCAGATCAATCGGATTGCGTTTCCGGTTTCACTTGTGGTGCTTGCCGTCATCAATTTCGGTGCGTTGGGCCATTATCTGCCTTACCTCAAGGCGAACTCGGCGCAGATTACAGGCGCCGTGATATGCAGCAGCCTGATGGCGGTGGCCATGGCCGGACTTGGCTGGAGCACGGCATGGGGGCGGGGCTGGTCCGAACAGGTGGCATCGGCCGGCAGTCAGGTTTGGCTCAATAATGTCCTGATCATTGTGCTGGCGGTCCATCTGAATGACTCCACCGCCGCCGTGATCGGGGCCTTTTATTTTGTCCCGTTATATGCCTTTGTTGTTTTTTATCATTTTTTAAGTGGACGGCAAGATGTTTTATCGCGCTAAATCGATGTTTATTTCAAACTGAAAAGAAAGAACATGCTTGATGGGTTTGTGAAGATTGATGGTATTGAAGGTGAAAGCACCGACGATAAACATTCAGGAGGGATTGAGATCTCGTCTTTTTCCTCAGGGGTGGTGCAAAAAAAATCATTCACTGCGAGTAGCGCAGGCGGTGCTAGTGCGGAACGCGCTGATTTTAGAGAATTTGTAATAACAAAGGAAGCTGATAAATCTTCACCAAAATTGGCTCTGGCTCGCGCCGGCGGCACACATATCGATAGTATTACCGCAGAGCTTTGCAGGGCAGGTGGAGACAAAGTGAAAATTTTTGAATATAAGATGACAAATTGTCTGATAAGCAGAGTCGCGGCTGTTGGTGGCAGCGGAATTCCTATGGAAACAGTACATATCAATTTTGGAAAAATCGAATGGATATACACCCAGCAGACACGTGAGGGTGGCGGGCCAGCCGGGCAAGTCGCAGCCGGATGGAATCTTGAGAAAAAATGTAAAGTTTAATTAGAGGGTGGGGCAATGACCGATTACCAAGAGTTATGGAACCAGTTGCAGCCAGCCGAGCAGCGTTTTATCATGTTCAATCCCCAGTATGCGTTTACAATAAAAAACAGTAGGAAAAAAGCGTTTAGTGAGACAAGAAAACGCTTTGGACATAATGGGCGCAACGATATCTCTGACGCTTTTCGCCATTGTTTCTGGGCTGCTATTTTATGCAGGGATTTGGGTTATGAAACTGCAAAAGAGTTTTTGACTGCGCACGAAGAAAGAATTGGGAATCCTGTGGCCCAAAAGGCGATGGACTTGTATCATAACGAGTTAGGGCTTGAGGTTGGTAAGTTGGCGAGAGGAACCGAGTCAGTTGATAGAGTAAGGGGTGTACAACCTCAACCTTCAAAACCTGATACATGGATTAGCAACTATATTATGAGCAGTTTGTTAGCCAAAGGAAAATTGAAGGATATCTTGCATTTCAGAAATAAAGTTAAGACAACCACGAAAGGAAGCACCCCTTAATATGATAAAAAAAGTTATCTTTATTTCTATATTGTCTGTCTCATTGGTTGGATGCACTGAAAAAACTGACTCGATAGAAGATTTGAAGATACTGGGGACGAAATCGTTTTCTAAGGATGTTTGGGCGGAATCCTCTCAAGAGGAGCGTGCTTTAATGGTTTATTCGTTTATAGCACAGCATGATATCACCGTCATGGCTTATGACGATGTAGTGAACCTTTTGGGCAAACCCACCGCTTACTATAATTACGATGAATATCCGGCCTATTTTGTGGGGCCGAAAAATATAGAAAGTGAATATGGAAAAGGATATGTTTTAGCTTTTCCAACAGATCGGAAAACCAATAAGGTTAGAAGATATATTATAGTTCCTCAAATCTCTTTGAATTAGAGGCTTTTTTTCTCTAATTCACCAGGCTCTGGATCGGTGCCGGGATGCGGCCGCCGTGACGAATAAACGGGTTGTTGCCGGTGGCGTTGTTGACCGCCATGATGGTCGATTGCCCCAGCAGGCCGCCGAAATAGGCACTGTCGCCGGCCTTTTTGCCGGGCACCGGTATCAGGCGGCAGGCTGTGGTCTTCTTGTTCATGACACCGATGGCCATTTCGTCGGCGATGACAGCGGCGATGGTTTCCGCCGAGGTGTCGCCGGGCAGGGCCACCATGTCGAGCCCCACCGAGCAGACGCTGGTGATGGCTTCGAGTTTTTCCAGTGATAGATGGCCGGTCCGGGCGGCTTCGGAAATATTGAGATCTTCGCTCACCGGGATAAACGCCCCGCTCATCCCACCGACGTGGGAACTGGCAAAGGCGCCCCCTTTTTTGACGGCATCGTTCAACAGCGCCAGCGCGGCCGTGGTGCCCGGCACACCGATGCTCAGCAGGCCAAGGCTTTGGAAAATCTCGCCCACACTGTCGCCGACGTTGGGCGTTGGGGCTAAGGAAAGGTCGCATACGCCAAAGGGGATTTTGAGATTCCGGGCGACCTCGCGGCCGATCAGCTCACCGATGCTGGTAACCTTGAACGCGGTTTGCTTGATAATTGTGGCGATTCTGCCCAGGGTTAAATCCGGATTCGCGTTAAGGGCGCGATCAATGGCGCTTTTCACCACCCCCGGACCGCTGACGCCCACGTTGATCACGGCATCGGCCTCGCCAACGCCAAGGTAGGCACCGGCCATGAACGGAATGTCCTGGGGGATGTTGGCAAACACGCATAGTTTGGCGCAGGCCAGACCGTCTTTGTCGGCGGTCAGGGCCGCTGCTTTTTTGATCGCCTGACCCATCAGCCAGACCGCATCCATGTTGATGCCGGCCCGGCTGGTGGCCACATTGACCGAGGCGCATACCCGGTCGGTGGTTGTCAGGGCTTCGGGAATCGCCTCGATCAACGCCTGGTCGCCCTTGGTCATCCCTTTTTCCACCAGCGCTGAAAAGCCGCCCACAAAATCGACATTCACGGCCACGGCCGCATCGTTCAGGGTTTGCGCCACCTGAACCAGTTGTGGCGCCGGGAAAGGGGCGCCGATTACCGCGGCAGGGCTGACGGAAATCCGTTTGTTGACCACCGGGATGCCGTATTTGTCGCCGATGCGGTCGCAGACATCGACCAGTTCACCGGCCAGGCGTTTGACCTTGTTGAAGATGTTTGCCTGCAAACGGCTCAAGTCGTCACTGGCGCAATCGGCCAGACTGATGCCCAGGGTAACGGTGCGGACATCCAGGTTTTCATGCTGAAGCATTTCCAGAGTGGAGAGAATTTCATGGTCGCTTAACATAGGCCATCCTTAACTATATGCGATTGATCGTTTCGAAGATTTTGCGGTGCTGGATATTGATGTTCAGATCGAGTTCGGCGGCCCTTGCTTTTAATTCGCGATACAACATGCCGTGATCGACCGCTTTGGGAATATCGACTTCATAGATCATGATGTTGTTGTTCGGGTCGCTGCCGCCCTTGAACACCGCCTGCAAATTCGTGACGTTGACGCGATGCTGGGCCAGCACCTGGGTAATACCGGCAACCAGTCCCTTGCGATCCGGTCCCCTGGTGGTGATCACGAACGGATCGGAAGGTACCTGGGTGGTTTTCGAGAGCGCTTTGCCGGCCTCTTTTACATGCGCCACCATTCCCATCGGTTTTAATTCTTCGTCAAGCAGCCGATTTAGTATTTCAAGCGACAACTTGGCTGGCACGGAGACGATAAAGGTACCGGCAAATTCGGTCTGCAAAATGGTCTGGCTGATGTTTTCGATATTGCAAGCCTGTTCAAACAGAATTCGTGAAATAGCTGCGATGATACCGGGCCGATCCTGTCCCAGGACACTGATGATCGCTTTGGGCATGGTTTATCCTTTATAAATTGCTACAATTGTTGCTCATATAAAAGTGAGGGGTTGACCGCGCCGACCGAGGGGCAACCGGTAAGCACCATGGCCGACAACAACTCGTCGTGAATCTGATCGATAAATGTGACGACACCGTCCTTCAGGCCGCCCATGGTGGCTACGGAAAACGGCCGGCCGATCATCACCGCATCCGCGCCCAGGGCCAGGAGTTTGAGCACATCAACGCCGGAACGCACGCCGCCGTCGGCCAATACAACGATACTGCCCTTGACCGCCGCCGCCACCTTCGGCAGTACTTCGGCCACGCCCGGCGCATGATCCAGAACCCGGCCGCCGTGATTGGAAACGACAATGCCGTCAGCCCCCACGTCCACGGCCATCTGCGCTTCGTCGGGGGTCATGATTCCTTTAAGAATGAACTTCATCGGGGTTCGTTTGATGATTTCACGCAGCTTGGCAGGCGATTTGGGGGACACCGGGCGGCCCATTTTTTTTAATGTCACCAGACCGGCCGCGTCGATATCCATACCGGCAATGGTGGCCCCTGACTGGGCGGCTTTTTCCAGCTTGGCATACAATTCCTCGTCTTCCCAGGGCTTGATAAAAGGGATGCCCCGCCCCTTCAGGTCCTTGATCGCCGCCAGGCCGGCTTCATGGATAATGTCCGGCACCCCGTCGCCGGTGCATCCCCAAATGCCTCTTTCCAGGCAGCCTTGTAATTTTGAAGTGATGTATTCTTCTTCCGATAGCGCGCCGCCCATGTTGAAGGACACGCCGCCGATGGGTGCCGCCAGAAAGGGCAGCGTCAGCGTCAATCCGAATATGTTGGTGCGCGTGTCCGGCTCCTTGACGTTGTGCATCAGGCGCATGTTCAGCCGGACCGATGCGAGTGATTTCATGTTTGCCCTGAATGACGCGCCGGTACCCAATCCGCCCATGCCCGGAACCTCGCCCATGCACACCTTGCCGTTGCATTCGGGACAGACGCGGCAATAGCCCTTCATTTTGTCTCTGGCGATTTTGCGGATTTCTTGCATGCCAATACTCCTTAGATCTTGAATCGTTTGAGACGGCTATGTTAGATTATGCCCATTTCAGGACTCGATGCCGGATGCCGAAATAAAATAAAATTGGCCATTGTGATCATTCCAGCGGGATTCAGGCTGCGCAACACGGTCCAAATCAATTACAAGTCAAAGCCTCATCAAAACAGGCAAATCAACGGGGCATCAAGGTTGAGCGCATGTCAAAAGTTAAACCCTTACATGTTCTGATAAAAGAAAACAAGACGCTTTTTGTCATCCTGTGCGTCGGGTTATTCCTGGTGGAATTGGAGATTTTCGCCCTGGCCGCCCTTAAATCAGGCCGTCAATCAAGGCTGCAGGTGATTGATGCCAAGGGCAATGTCATTCATGAATCGGACGGCAAGCATTTAAGCGACTTCAACAAGTACTATTTTGAAAAAAATTTCGGCCCGCTGGATCAGTACGATGTTCGCTTGCAGAGCGAGGAGAAACCGTTTCCGTTCAGGGCCTGGTTCACCGCCGCCATCGGTTTGCCGGTGGGGGTGATGCTGCTGTTCGGCTTTATCATCAAGGCCTGGGCGGCTTTGTTTTTTGGCGCGTCGCAGCGATCCGGTCCCGAACCCGATGGCCCCACGACGTATCAGACCACTTTGGAGAAGATCGTCGGCAGTGTGAGCCGCTTGAACATTTTTACCATCGGGTTTTTTATGTTCCTGGCGGTTTTCCTATATTGGGTGATACCGAATTTCATTCAATACGTGGGCCGGGTGGGCGTCGAGTCGATTGTCCGCTACAAATGGTTTTTTCTGACGGTTGCGCTCGTGAGTCTGGCCGTGGTGCTTTGGGTGATCTATCTGCGGTACTTGCTGGCCAAAAAGACCATCGAGACCCGCATGGAAATCGAGAAGGAGCGTTTGTTGCTCGAGTCCGGTCAGACGTGCCGGGCGCCGCTGCAACTCGATTACCAGCAAAATCCAACCGACGCACCGGTCGGCGAGGATCGCAAATCCGAACCGATGGGCAATGCCTGACCGGTGTCCATCCGGAACCGGTTATGCGCCTGTCGATTGGTAAATTGGTAAAAAGGTGGATGTCGCGATAAAGTCTGAGCCGGATTTGACCGATCTATTGTATTAGCCGGCGTATCAGCTGGTAAAAAATCGCGTGGGCTTCGCAATGAGCTGTAACTTCTGTAGATCGCCCAGGTTTACGACACTGAGAAGGCACCGGTTGTTCGAAACGCGCGAAATCAACTGTAACAAGACCTCATGCAGATCGTAATCAGTCACAAAAGCACCGACTTCGATTCCCTGGCCTCGATGGTTGCCGCAACGCTTCTTTATCCCAAAGCCAAAATCGTTCTGCCACGCAACATCAATCCAAACGTCAAGGCATTCATTTCCATCCATAAAGATATTTTTCCCTTTATCCACACCCGACAGGTTTCGGCTGACAAAGTGACCCGCCTGATCGTCGTCGATACCAGTCAGTGGCGCCGGATCGAGCGCATTGACGGCTTTGATCGGCGCAGGGACATGGAAATCCTGCTCTGGGATCATCACGATACCGAAGGGGATATCGCCGCAACCTGGTGCTGCAAGGAAAAGATGGGCGCGACCATCACCTTGATGATTCGCCGGTTGCGCGAGGAAAAGAAAATCCTCACCCCGGTACAGTCGACGCTGTTTTTGGCCGGCCTGTATGAGGATACCGGCAATCTTACGTTTCCGTCATCGCAAGCCGAGGATGCCTATGCCGCCGCCTACCTGATGGAGCGCAAGGCCGATCTGACCCTGCTGAATTCTTTTTTGCGACCCGCCTACGGTGAGAAACAGAAAACCATTCTTTTTGAGATGCTTCAATCCGCGAAGCGGGAAAAGGTCAACGGTTACAACGTCAGCCTCAATGCCCATCCCGTCCGGGGCCACGTGCACGGCTTGTCCGTGGTGGTTCACATGTATCGTGAAATCGTCAACGTGGACGCCGCCTTCGGCATTTTCTCCGATACCAAACGCGATGTCTGTATGATTATCGGACGCAGTCGTCTGGAGGAACTGAACATCGGCACGATTATGCGCAGTCTTGGCGGTGGCGGGCATCCGGGCGCCGGTTCCGCCCAGTTGAAAGGAATCAATCCCGAAGCGGCCGGGCAGATGATCCGTGACCTGATTATCGGCAACCAGCAGGCCTCGGTTCAAATCAGTGATTTGATGTCGTTCCCGGTTTTTACCGTGACGCCGGACACCACCATGGAAGAGGTGGCGCTGCTTCTGCGCGCCAAGGGGTGTACCGGTGTGCCGGTGGTCGACGACGGCAAGGTGGTCGGTATGATTTCAAGGCGCGATTTTACCAAAGTGCGCCAAAATACTTTGGTCACCACCCCGGTCAAAGCCTTCATGATGCGCGACATCAAAACCATCACCCCCGGCAGCAGCCCCATGCTGGCCGCCCGCCTGATGGTCAAACACGATATCGGCCGTTTACCGGTGGTGGAGGATGGCCGGATCATCGGCATTGTTTCCCGCTCGGATGTCATGACCTACTTTTATGACTTGCTACCCGACTAATCCCGACCAACACAAATCAATGGAATCGATCCCATGCGATTAAAATCCGGCTATACCTTGCAGCGCACGATGATCATCTATTTTTTACTCATCGGCTTCGCGTCGCTGCTGGTCGGCGTGGAATTCATCGTGGAGACCAACAGTGACGCCCTTCGCGGATCCTGGATAGCGCGAATCGAAACGCTTGCCGGTAAACAGATCGACTCGGCGCAAGCCTTGCAGCCGCTGGATCAACTGAGGAAAAAAGCTGTCCTGATGATCATCATCATTATGTCGGTGATGGTGATCGTGCTCACCATGTTTATCAAGAACATCACCGAACCCTTGCAGCATATGATCGAAAAGTCGCGGGAGATATCCGACGGCGACCTCAGTCAAACCATCCGGCTTGATGCACATAACGAACTCGCCGAATTAGGCGGGGTCATCAACGAAATGTCGAGCAACTTGCAGGAGATTATCCACCTGTCGCAAAACACCTGTGCCACCGGCCGGGAATCGCTTGCAATTGTCGATGATATTCTTGTGCGTGAAGGCGTTGCGCCGCAAGTACTGAACGTGGTCCAGGCTCGTTTGGGAAATTTGGACGCGGATCTGGCGGGTTTGAAGTCGGTGATCGATTGTTTTAAATTCTACGCCATCGAGAAGCCGCCCCATGATTAGTTTTTGGCCGGCCTTGCCCATCGGAATCCTGATCGCCGCAGTGGTATCCGCGGTCGGCATCGGCGGTGGCATCCTCTGGATGCCTTTTTTGTTGCTCGTTGTCAAAATGTCTCCGGAAACCGCGGTCATTACCTCGCTGACCATCCAGTCGGCCGGCATGGGTTCCGGGTGCCTGGCGTACAAACAGCAAAAAAGGATCGACGGCCGCTTGGCGCTGACCATGCTGGCGGTTACCTTGCCCGGTATCGGACTGGGGGCGTTGATCACCCGACAGATCACCTCTCAGCACATTGAGTTGGCGTTGGGCCTGATCACCATGGGAACCGCCTTCTTGTTTGTTTCCGCCAACCAGAAGTACGACGATTTGGGCCGCACAAAAGCCACCTGGGGACATGCCAAGCCTTACCTCGGATTGATCGGAACCATGGCCGTGGCCAGCGGCATGCTCAGCGTCAGTATCGGCGAGTGGCTGGTTCCGATCATGCGCAGCAAAATGGCGCTACGCATGAGTATCGCCATTGCCACCAGCATCACCACGATTTTCGGTACCTGCCTGCTGGGCGTGTCCTTTCATTTTTTGCTCGGGAGCCGGCCCCATTGGCAAACCATCGTTTGGGCGGTCCCCGGCGTTATCATCGGGGGGCAGCTCGGTCCGCGCATCGCCGGGCACATCAACGAACGGATGCTCAAGGAAGTTTTTATCTTCCTGCTGACACTGATCGGAATTCATCTGGTTTATAACGCGGTTTGACCGGGGCCTACATCCGCGGATGCGCGATACGGCGCTTTTGGTCGAGGATTTTCCGCAGCCAGCCGGAGTGATTCTTTAAATAGGTGTGCGCCTGACGGTTGAATGTCTTGGCCTGGGTCAGGTTGCCTGTTTTCAACCAGGCTTCGGCCAGATAATAATACGTGGGCCCGTGACCGGGGTGTACGTTCAGGGCGCGCTCGAACGTACGGATAGCCTGTTCGTAGCGGCCATTGCGCAACTGTTCGCGGCCTTGCACCGTCAGTTCGGCGGCGGCCAGCATCTGGGGCGGGATGCGCCGGGATTCGGGTTCGGGTAATTCCTCAGGCGTCTGTTCGGGCGGCGGTTCATCGGGGTAGGGCCGCACCGACTGTGCGGCGCATCCGGCAATCAACAGAACCATTACCGCCAGCAACAGGGCGCTTCGGACCAGTTGGTTGCCGTTATTCAAATTCAAGGACATCATCAATTCCTTCCACCAAACGGTTAAAAAGTCCGAAACCGGAATGCACCGGGCATTTTTCAACCGGTTCGGTACCTGCCAGAAAAAAATCCTCCAAAGTCACCGGGCATCCAAAGCGGCTGGCGCGCTGGCCGGTCAGGGCGCAAATCCGTCGTTTGACCACGCCGGGCGGCTGTCGATACCAACTGCCCGACAGTCGATGAGGTATCGCTTTGATCAGCTCCGCCCAAATCGGCAGTGCGGCGCCGGACCCGGTGGTGAACAAAGAATCGCCGTTGTCAAAGCCCACCCATACCAAGGCCAGCAGGTCCGGCGTGAACCCGACAAACCAGGCATCGCGGTAATCGTTGGTGGTGCCGGTTTTTCCGGCTACGGGTACGCTGATGTCATAATCGCGCAACCGGCGGCCGGTTCCGTGCATCACGGCGCTGTGGAGCATGGAATTCAGGATAAACGTTTTTTCCGGTGAGACCAGTTGCGCCATTTGCATGTGACGCTTCTCCAACGCCTTGCCGTGTTCGTCGAATATTTCCTTGAGCGACAACAGGTGCGGTTGATAGCCTTCGGCCGCCAGGACGCTGTAGGCCCTGGCCAGTTCCAACGGAATCACTTCGAATGCGCCCAGGGCAATCGATGGAAACGGCTTTAGCGGCGTGCTGAAATTAAGCTGGGAGGCGGTGGCGACAATACGATCCAGGCCGGTCTGCATGGCCAGATCGACGGTCGCCAGGTTGGCCGATTGCGACAGGGCCTGGCGCATGGTGAGGCACAGATCGGCTTCGGGATTGGGATTTCTGGGTTCCCACGGCCTGCCGTCGATCAAATAGGTTTTGGGTTCGTTGGACAGCAGCGTGGCCGGGGTGAACTGGGCAAGGCTGCTCAGGTAAACAAACGGTTTAAAGGTGCTGCCCGGTTGGCGCCGTGCTTGTGTGATGCGGTTGAACTGGCTTTGGCTGTAACTGCGGCCGCCCACCAGGGCCAGGATGTTGCCTGTTTTCGGCTGCATGACCACCACCGCCCCTTGAAGCTGTCGCGCCGGTTCGGTCTGCTTGAGTTGCGGAAGCGTTTCCTCCAGCCGTTGCAGCCCCTTTTGCAGGGCGGCTTCCGCCGCCTTTTGCACCATGGTGTCCAATGTGGTGTGAATTTGCAGCCCCTGGGCGGCCAGCACGTCTTTGGAATAAATGGCCGGCAGTTGCCGGGCCAGGTAGTCGATAAAATAGGGCGCCTTGCTGCGATAAGCACGATAGCCCACCGGCACGATGGCGGTATTGCGCGCCTGTTCAAACGCTTCGGCCGTGATCCATTTTTTTTTCAACATGGCGGCCAGCACGAGATTGCGTCGTTTGCGGCAGCGCTTCCGGTTGCGGTAAGGCGAGTAGGCATTGGGCCCCTTGATCAAACCGGCCAGCGCAGCCGCATCCGACACATTCAAGGCGGACACGTCCTTGCCGAAATAAAAGCGGGCCGCCTCGCCAACCCCGTTCACCGCCACCGAGCCTTTCTGGCCCAAATAGATTTCGTTCAGGTACAGTTCCAGAATTTGCGGTTTGGTGTACATCGATTCCAGTGTCAGGGCGATGAGCAGTTCCTTGAATTTACGGCTCAGGGTGCGCTTGGGAGTCAGAAAATAATTCTTGGCCAGTTGCTGCGTGATGGTCGAGCCGCCCTGACGGATGCTGCCGTGACGGAGGTTGGTGAATAAGGCCCGCAGGACACCCTTTGGATCAACACCATGGTGGTTGAAAAACCGATGGTCCTCGGCCGCCAGCACGGCATGAACCAGATGTTCCGGCACCTGGGCATAGGAGACCAGGTGCCGTTGCTCGCGTTCATGTCCGAAGAAATTCATGATTTCCTCGGGTTCGAGGGTGATATAAGCCAGCGAGCGGCCGTTGTCGACTCGCCGAATAGAACGAATGACATCAAGATCCCACCGGATGCGGGCGGCAAAACCGCTTTGCTGCTGATCGCCAAGATTCAGGTCATTAAGAAACAGGGTCCATTGGCCGGGCCGCATCTGCACTTCGCCCTTGCGGCGTGCGGGCCGGGTCAATACGCGATAGCCCAGATTTTTCAGCTTTGCAGCGAGAAGGTCCCGGTTAAACTGCTGGCCGGGATAGAGCAAGGTTGCATCGGAATAGACTTTGGAGGGAATACGCCAGCGCCGGTGGGCAAACCGGTCCTCGATGTGACCGGACAACCACCAGCAATATCCCAGGCCGGTGATGAGGCCCAAGACGGTGATGGCGGCCAAACCGATCAAGGCACGTTTTAAGGCGGATTGCTTTTTCATAAAAATCCAACATCCCTAACCAATCAATATCGTTCAGGTTTTCTCCTGATCGGCATACCGTTGAACGATTCGGTCGATTTGTTCCCGGATAAAGGTGATCACCTCCTCGGCTTTGGGTGTGGTCATCGCCTCAATACCGTCGGCAAGTTCCTCCAGCTCGCCTTCATCGATGCCGGTGGTTTTGTTGATCATCCAGGTGTCGACCTCGCCGTCGCCCAGCAACAGGCCGCAACCGCCTACCACACCTAAAAAGGTATCGTTCATGAAAATCGGCACCACCAGCTTCAACAGGCCGCCGTCACATTCCTCGATGACCGGGCCGCGCTGTTTCTCGGCCTGGGTGGCGATATTTTGATGGGCAACAGCACAAATGTAGCTTTGTCCCTTTTCGTTGGCCTTGACTTTCGGGCAAAGTTTGTTGGACCATTTTTGGAAATCGGTGATCCGCACCCCGTCCGTCCCGAAAACCGACGCGTTCAAACCGGAGCGGTCGACGATCTGTTGTTCCAGTTGTTTCCATTCATCCAAACTCGCCAGGTCGGTTAAATGCATCTTGGGTTCCCTCTGATTTTGACATTTGTCATTTGAATTGGCATTTCCACGTTTTTATTTGACATTCTTTTTTTTAAGCCATGCCTTTAACCGTCGCAAGCCCTCCTCGGTGCTGACGTGCGGCTGGTACCCCAAATCTTTTTTGGCGGCGCTGATATCAAACCAGTGAGAGGTGGCCAGTTCCTCGGCCACGAACCGGGTCATGGGCGGTTCGCTTTTTTTATTGAACAGGTTATAGCAAAATTCAAGCGATGCACCCAGTTTGAAGGCCGCCGGCTGTGAGATGGTGCGTGTGATGGGCGGTTTGCCGCCGGCGTCCAGAATTTTGTTGACCATCTCCCACAGGTTGATCGGCTCGTCGTTGCTGATGAAATAAACCCGGCCGGAAAGCCCGGGGTGTTCCAACAGTTTTTCCGCGGCCAGGATGTGTGCGTGGGCCGCGTTGTCGATGTAGACGGTGTCCACGACATTGCGGCCGTCGCCCACAATGCGCAAACGGTTGGCGCGCGCGATAATTCGCGGCACCAGATGGTTGTCGCGCGGGCCCCAGATCAGATGGGGGCGCAGCATCACGGCGCGCAAGCCGTTGGCCGCGACCATGGCGGCCACTTTTTTTTCCGCCAGAGCCTTGGTTGCCGGGTAGTGGGCGGCGTAGTGGTCGGGGTAGGGGGCCGATTCGTCGGTCCCCTCCATGTCGGTGCCGTCAAACACCACGCTGGGGGAACTGGTGTGGATCAGAGCCCTGACCTTGTGGGCTTGACAGGCTGCGACAACATTTTCAGTTCCGGTTACGTTGGTTTTGAAATAGTCTTCGTACGGCCCCCACACCCCCGGTTTGGCGGCGGTGTGAAACACCAGCTCAACCCCCTCGCAGGCTTGCTCGACCGCGTCGGGGTCGCTGATATCCCCCTGAATCTGATGGACCCCCATGGCGTCGAGTTCCGGATAGAACCCGCGGGCCAGGCTGCGCACGGTTTTTTGAAGATCGACCAGTATCCGAACAATGGCCCCGCCTAAAAAGCCGCCGCCGCCGGTCACCAGGATGTTGTTGGGCAAATTATTCATTGTCAGTTCCTATGACCGGTCCGTCGGTGCGTTCCGCATTCAGCTCGTAGTTCAGTTGCCCTGCCGCCCAGTCAGCCAGTTTCTCTCGGAAAATTTTGGAATTGTGCCGGATATCCACTGGAAATGCTTTGTGGAATAGAACCGTGTCGATGGTCCGGGTCAGTTCATTTGCAGCGGCCAAAGCCAGCAGCTCCTTTTTAAGCGTGGCCCGCGGCGTGGGCGTATCAGGTTCGGTTTCGATGCAGATGACCGGTTGCTGCAATCCCCGGGGACCGATCCCCACCAGGGCGCTGCGGTACACTGCCGAATGGTTGTTGAAAATCGCTTCGCACGGCACGGAAAACAGGGTGCCGTTGTCGGTCACCACGCGATGGCTCTTGCGACCGCAAAACCAGATTCGCCCCTTGGTGTCCCGCCACCCTAAATCGCCCATGCGATGCCAGAACTGATCCCCATCGATAATCTTCGCCAGCGCGTCGGCATCCGGCCGGCGGAAATACCGCCGGGTGGCCAGATCACCCTGGACAGTGATTTCGCCGATTTCGCCGTCGGGCAGAATCAAGTCTTCATCCCATTCGGCAATCGGATCATCGCTGATTTTGATGATGCGAATCCTGATGTCGTCGATGGCCCGCCCCACACACATGCCGTACCCTTTTTCACTACGCTGACGGGTTTCGGCCATGATCTCATCGCTGCCGATGGAGGCTACCGGCACGGCCTCGGTGGCGCCGTAAGGCGTATGTACCTGGGCGTCGCCCACCAGCATGGTGGCGAACTGCTCGATATTGGCCGGCGCCACCGGGGCACCGGCTGAGACTACCCGTTTCAGAGAGGGCAATTTGATCCCTTTGGCCTTGCCGTAACGCCCCACGCGATTGAGCAAGGCCGGCGAGGCGAACATATTGGTGACCCCCTGGTTGGTGATGGCTTCGATGATTTTCTTGGGGTTGACCAGGGCCGGTTTGGTGGGGTCCATATCCGGGATGATGGCGGTCATGCCCAGGGCCGGATCGAACAGGGCGAATAGCGGAAAGGTCGGCAGATCGATTTCATAGCGCTCGATTTTAAAATGGGACTGGATATGCCGGACCTGGGCGTCGAAATTGCCATGGGTATACACCGCGCCCTTGGCCGGGCCGGTGCTGCCGGTGGTGAACAGGACCGCGGCGGTTTCATCGCGCCGGGTTTGCGCCATCGGATACGGCTGCCAGGGGACCTGGCGAATCTGTTCCAGGGTGTAGCCGCCCCAGAACAGGCGACGTCCCACCGTGACCCAGGTCTGCACCTTGGCGAAAAATTTGGGATAAATGCGCCGCAGGACGTGGGCTTTGGGGATGCCGATGAACGCTGACGGGCGGCTTTCCTTCAGGCAACTCAGCATGCGTTGAATCCCCATGCCCGGATCGACCACCACCGGCACCGCGCCGACCTTGAACAGAGCAAAGGTCAGGGCAAAAAACTCAAGACTCGGCGTGACCATCAAAATGGTGCGCACGCCGCGCCGGATGCCGACTTTCTCCAACCCGGCCGCCAGGCAATCCGATTCGCGGTCGAGTTGCAAAAAAGTCAAATGACTGTAAGCCACCCGCCCACCTTTATCACGCCCCACCGGATAAACAACCGCCCGTTTGTACGGTTGGATGCGGGCCATGCGCTTCAGATGCGTGGCGACATTGACGGTTTGTTCTTCCGGCGGCGCTTCGGCCGGCTTTGCCTCGGAAGATTCGCCAACGGTTTCGTTTGCGGTGGTGATTTCCTCATCCATTGCTTTATCCTTTTGACGCTCTATCGGCGGGGCTTTGCAGTGAGCTATGCGAGCCCGCCAACAGCTTCAGGTTATGCAAATCCTTTACTTATTTGAATATCTGGCAATGGTATTTTGTGTATAATAATTAACAATTATGGGCAAAACACCAATAGCTGCAAAGACGACCAATATAAAACCTTCTGTTTGTTTAGGCGAAGTAAATATAAAAAACCTCCCAAAACCATCTATTAAATATGTCGTTAATAACAATAGAAATGAGAGTGTTATTGACTTTAATTTTACCTTTAATATCGAGGAAATCCAGAGACTAGAGCACCATGCTGCGATATAAGCATAATTAATATTGTCATTTCTGCGGAATGAAAAACATATAATCAAAAACCAAAGGATATAGGCAATAGAATTAATTAAATCTCTATTATTGGGTATTTTCATTTTACCACCTCAAGCAGTATATTATATTTTGCAGACATTATATCCTGCTTCAGGCGATCTGTTTGCTTATTTCCTAATATCCCGCCGCCAATATCAATGCAGCCGGCAGAGCCTTTAGTTGCAAATACTGTGTACAGGCCACCGTTATTTGGAAAAACTGACAGCAAACCTTTTGAAATATGGAATACTATCTTCATTCAATGTAACTCCTTTCTTGCACAACCGTTTGTTGCCCGTGCGAGAAATGTCTTAATGTGGGTTACAACTTGGTCCGGCTGGTCCTCCAGCAGGTAGTGGCCGGCGTTTTCCAGAAGATTGGTTTGGGCTTTGGGGAAACGGCGTTGCCACTCGATCAGGTAGTCCTCATCGAACACAAAGTCGTGCCGGCCCCAAATGAATCGCACCGGATGATCCCGGAACTCCGTCAACCGGTCCGCTGTTTTTTGAACCAGGGCGTAACTCGGATCGTCCGGCGCCAGAGGGATATCCTGGACAAAACGCAACGTGGCGATCCGATGTTGCCATGAATTATAAGGTGCGACAAGGCCGCGTTTGACGTCCGGGGCGAGCCGGCCGCGTGCGGCCATCCACAGGGCGGCGCGGGCAAACAGGTTGCCCCCCTGCACCGCAAAGGCGCCGAACGTTTTGGTGTCCCGAATCAATTTCAAGCGCAGGGGGATCTTTTTGGACGCCGGCGGGAAGAAGGCCGCCGTGTTCATCAACACAAAGCGGGCAAATCTGCCGGGATGCTCGACCGCGTAGGCCATGCCGATCATGCCGCCCCAATCATGGGCAATCAGGGTGACGTTGTCTTCCAGACCCAGATGATCGAACAGTGCTCCCAGGTCGTCGACGCGGTGCTGCAACCGGTATCCGTAAAGACCATCGCCGGGCTTGTCGGAAAACCCGCAGCCGATATGGTCGGGAACGATTACCCGGAATTCGGGGGCCAACGCCTTGACCACCTCGCGGTAAAAAAAAGACCAGGTAGGATTACCGTGCAGCAGCACCACCGGCGGCCCCTGGCCCTCGTCCAGGTAGTGGTAGGCCAAGCCGTTGCGATCCATGAAATGGGATCGGAAGGGATACAGTTTGCGGAATGTGGTCCAGTTAAAAGCCATATATGTTAATTTCAAATTAGAAAGCTCAGATTACAAATGAATGTCAAATGTCAAATTACAAATGGATTCGAAGTGTTGACCTTTATCATTTTTAATTTGACATTCCCAAACTACCATTCAACCCCCATGAGCAGGCAATTCAATCCACTGCCGATGCCGAACAGGCCCACGCGGTCGCCGGGTAGCAGAAAGTCGCGCTCCTCGGCGATGGCGGCGGTGATCGGCATGGAAACCGTGCCGATGTTGCCCAGGTAGGGGTAGGTGCTGAAGTCCTTTTCCGCCGGAATGTCGATGGCCTCCAGCACGGTACGCTGATGGGCCTCGCCCACTTGATGGCAAATGATTTTATCGGGGGCATCGGCGGGCCAGTCGAATTGTTCCCGAAAGGCCTGGAAGGTCTCCATCCCCAACGTCACCCCGTTTTGCAACACCCCCACGGAATCGGTTTCCATGATTTGGGGCGCGCTGGCTGGAATGCCGGTGTCGGGCCCCCAACGGCACAGATGGTGATATTCGGTGGCGCTCTTGGCGACATAACCTAAAAACCGATGCCCCGCACCGGAGGAACCATCGCTGCGGGTCAGGACCACGCCGATGGCCCCTGAACCACCGGTCATGGTGGCGATTGTCTTTTTGAAGACCTCCATGGTGGGGGTTTCGATCAGGCGCTGGATGCTCAGCTCCACAATCTGGCGCGCCGACTCGCACGACACCACCAGCCCGGCCTCGATTTGCCCCAGCTCGATGGCGTTGGCGATTTGCACCATGCCGTTGAGCACTCCAAGACAGGCATTGGAAATGTCGAAAACCAGGGTGTGCGATCCCAGGTCGAGCCCGTTGGCAACGGCGCAGGCCGTGGCCGGCTCCAGGTTGTCACGGCACACACCGGCGTAAATCAGCATGCCGATGCGGGCGGGATCGATGGCGGCATTTTCCAATGCTTTCTTACCGGCCTGAGTGGCGCCGGCATGCATGGGATACCCTTTATCCCAGTACCTGCGTTCGCTGATGCCGGTGATTGTCTCGATCTGGCCTCTGCGGATGTGCAGCTTTTCGTAAACCGGCGCCAACCGCTCTTCCAGATCCTCGGTGGTGATCACGTGCGGCGCAAGTTCGTAACCAAAGGCTTTAATCGTAACATTCGAATATAACATGGTTAGTAGGCATACGTTAATGTTATGGTTCAAGGCGCGTCGCCCGCCGGGGCAAGGCGAATTCCGAAATCACGCAAATCATAAATGAAAAGCCCATCCACCTTGACAAACCCATCGGCCTGGATTTCGGGGATGGGCTGCTCTTGTATCCGGGTGATCATCGCCTCCACCTCGACATGCTGATTGGACGGAATAATCTGTCCCCGGTACTCCCAATGATGCGGTATGCCGGTCAGCCATTCGAAAATGCAGGCATTTTCCAAGTCGGGCCATCGTTTCAGGGCAAACATTTTTAAAAGCTGCAAAAACGATTCGACCCCCAACGATCCGGGACAGACCGGATCCTGATAAAAATGGGCTTTGAAAAACCATTCCTCCGGATCGATCTGTTTACCGCCCCGGATGTATCCCAGGCCATGAGGCCCACCGGAGGGCAAGTAGACGTCGACGCGATCGATCATCAACAAGGCTTTCGACGGCAGGGTCAGGGCCGGTGCAGGTTCACAATCGGTGTCCTCCGGCGTCAACGGCGCCGTGATAGTCGGGGAAAAGGCGGCGCCGGGCGTCAAGTCGGTGGGTGCCGGTTCGAATACACGCGGTTCAAAATTGCGCAGGCCTTTTTGGTCCGCCAGGGTTTCGGTGGTGAAAAAACCGAAGTAGGTGTCGCCGCTCAGCACCGGCCGCCCGTTTTGCAGGATCTGCATGTCAAAATGTTCGATGATCATTTCGCCGGCCTCGGAAACCTTGGTCATCCGGGTTCGCATGGTCAGGGTGCCGCTGGTTGGATCGAGCTGGCGATGGAGCGTGGCGGTGCCGCCCAGGTTTCTGAACTTCAGGTCCTTGTCGCTTTTCAGGGCGGTGCCGGCATAGGCCGCCAGCCAGCCACAAGGCTGCAAGGCGATTTCGAGCAGCACGCAATAGGGCATGCGGGCGGTCCGGTTCGCCCGGAAATACCAGGCATCGGCACAAATGTCATGTTCGGCCTCCACCCAGCCGTCCGGCTTGACTTCCCAGGCCGGTGGCTCGCAGTGTACGATCCGGTCCATGAACAGGTACGGCGGGCCGGGCAGGCGGGCAATGATCCGGTGGTTATCAAAAGGGGCGTAGGGCGCCCCGAATGCCTCGGACGGGCTGCCGATGGAAAAAGCCAGGATGCGGTCGTGGTCGAACAGTATTTTTTTATCCGAAGACGGGGAGGCTGTCGGTTGGCGAGACCGGTTGCGCGCGGCCCAGAAGGATTCGATTGCGCTGCGATCGGCGCCGGTGATTTTCATCGCCATGTCATTGAATTTAACGATCCGATGCCCGTCGGCGTACATGTGGGCGTCGGCAATGACATAGGGCTCGGGGTTGTAGCCGAGTGCGCGAATTTCAACTTCGTAGTGCACATGCCGGGTTTGCGGCGTCACCGGACCACGGCATTTGAGGACACTTTCAACCCCGACCACCGGTTCGTAGCAGGCGTCGGGATTGGTCGTGAGCCACCCCATCCGCAACAAAAAGACCCGCAGGGTGTGGGCGCAGCATTCGTACATCAACGTGCCCGGCATCACCATGTCATCCATGAAATGGCAGGTCAGAAACCAGTCGTCCGGGTAGATATCGGCCTCGGCGCGGATCGAGCCCAGGCCGTAACGGCCGCCCGCCGGGTCGAGATCCAGAATGCGGTCGAGCAGTTTCATGCGGCCCCCCGGCAATTTGAGGGCGTCGGGGAGCCGGATGCCGTCAAACAGGTTTCCGAAGCAACCGGCCGGGTCACCCCGGCGCAGGGCATCGACCTGCGCGGCACTGTAGGTTTCGCGTGTCATCGGCACCAGTTCCCGCCAGTCGGCCGGGCGTTCGCCGGGCAGTGGTTTGGTGTCGTCTTCGGTCAGGATGATACCGCCGGAATTGCGGACCTCCTCGGCCGTGAAGAACCCGGCACAGCCGCTGTGCATGGTGATCAGATGGCGCGCGCCAATGTAGCCCTCGAACCGGAAAAAGAACAGGTAGGTATCGCCCTGGCGCACAAAACGGTCGATGGCGATATCGTAGCGGATCACGTCGCCCGGTTGCGGCAGGCCGCCGTGAAAGCGGACCGTGGCGTCCAGGAGCCGGTAGGCGCGCGTTCCTTTGACTTTTAAATCGATCCCCAGATAGCTGCTTAAAAAAAGGTCGGCCTGACCGGCTTCCACGGAAATGCAGACCGGGGCACGGCCGCCGTCCAGGTACCACGCGCCCGGCAGCACATCGTGTTCGGTGACCACCGTACCTGCACCCAACGACCCCTTGGCGCCCGTCACACGGATGATGCGGTCCACCAGCATCAGCGGTTCATCCGGCAGACGCACCCGCACCGGATAGTGGTCCACTTCGGCAAAATCGGGCCCCAGAACCTTGGCCAGGGACCCGATGGCAAATTCCATGCACAGGTCCCGGTCGAACGCAACCTGTCGGTTCGTTGCAGGCTGCACAGGGTCGGGGTGTTTTGCAGAGGCCAGTGTCGTGTGGGGTTGCAGGTTTTCAAGTGCCGGTTCATGCCCGCTGGCGATCAGTGCTTCGATCAGTCGATTTTGTAACGCAAAGGTTTGTCCGTAATTGTGGGTCAGCTCATCGGCCATCCCAAGATAGGTAGCGTGGGTTTTGCCGGTTGCCTCAGTATTTGCGCGCAGGGTGCGGATAAACTCCGACATTGTTGCGGCCGGCGTCCGGCCGGTGGTGTGATCGGTGGTTTGCGCGGGTGCATGCTGCGGCAGGGGCGTGTTCGCAGGTTGGGCAAGGGGCGATATCTCAGCCGGTGCCGATTCCAATTCTAGCGGTGCGATCCGGGGCCATTGCGGCCGGGGTGCCGGTCCCCCCACCGCACAAGTAAAAGTCTTACTTGATTTAATATCATTCAACACATCATTATCTTTTGAGAAACCGGCATACAGTCCATCCAGGTCCACCGGCACATGATGGGCTGTCAAATTGCCGAGCAATTTCAAAATGGTCAGGTATTCGTTTTCGCCCTTTTGTGAGGCACTGAGCGCCAAGTGGGGCTGATCATCGAGGATGCTGCGGATCATGCGTGTGCAGGAGGCGTGCGGCCCGGTTTCGATGAACACACGGACGCCGTCCTGATAGGCTTGTCTGATGGTGGCCGGATAATCGAAACCCCGCAG
>JANQIE010000260.1 GCA_028282295.1 Desulfobacterales bacterium
GCATTTTTTAAACCGCAGGCATAGCAGGCTATGTCGAGGATTTTAAAAATGCGAGAACGCCGCCAGGGGCCAAAAGATGCTATTTCCGGATGGGCACTAACTAAGAATGACGAATTGCAAAACAGGGTGCGCGTTTGTCTTGTTTTTCAATATTCACCATTCTTAATGCGTGCTTCCTATCGCCGCAACCGGTGCACCTCTTGCACCAAATTAATTTTCTTGATGGCTGTCAGGGTCTCGTTCAATTGGTCCGTATCAGCCACGACAATGGTGAAATAACTGTCGACGACCTTGCTTTCGCGGGTCGTGGTTTCCGCACTCAGAATGTTGGCGCCCTTCTGGCTGATCGTTGAAGCGATATCGGCCAGTAATCCCACCCGATCATATGAGCGTACCCGGATTTTCACCGGATAACTCTCCTTGGTTTCACGATTCCAATCTACATCGATCTGCCGCTCGGGGTTCATTTTCAAGGCGTTGACGCAATTGGAGCGATGGACGGTGACACCGTAGCCCCGGGTGATATAGCCCGTAATCGCATCGCCGGGCACCGGCTGGCAGCATTTGCCGAACCGGACCAGAATGTCATCGATACCTTTGACCATCACACCGGCCTTGGGGCGTTTTTTCCGCACCTGACCGACAATTTTGGTAAAGATCGACTCCTTGTTTTCTTCCTCACCCGCCTTGGCCGCAAAACGCCGGATGATTTGCAGCGGCGTGATTTTGCCATAACCGATGCTGGCGATCAGGTCCTCGGCGGTTTTAAAGCCGAATTCGGCAACAATTTCGCCGACCTCATCCGATTTTAAGAACGTATTGAAATTCATGCGATACTTGCGAAAGGCCTTCTCGCACATCTCGCGGCCCAGCGACAAACTGCGTTCTTTATCCTGGGTTTTAATCCACTGCCGAATGCGTGACCGCGCCTTGACGGTTTTGACAAAATTGAGCCAGTCTTTGCTCGGATTGTGATTTTTAGAGGTGATGATTTCAACGATATCGCCGGTCACCAATTCGTATTTAAGCGGCACCATGCGACCGTTGACCTTGGCGCCGGTGCACTGGTTGCCGACCTCGGTGTGGATCATAAATGCAAAATCGACCGGCGTGGCGCCCTTGGGCAGCGACTTGATTTCGCCCTGTGGGGTAAACACATAGACTTCATCCGGGAACAGGTCGATCCGCACGTTTTCCATGAATTCGTCCGGATCATGAAAGTTCTCCTGATTTTCGACCAGGTTTTGAATCCAGGCATAGGTGCTGGATACGTTTTCATCGACTTGACGCCCTTCTTTGTAACTCCAGTGGGCGGCAATACCGGATTGGGCCACACGGTCCATCTCTTTGGTGCGAATCTGGATTTCGACCCGTTCCCCCATTGGACCGATGACCGTGGTGTGCAGGGACTGATACATATTCGGCTTGGGCACGCCGATATAGTCCTTGAACTTTTTGGCAATCGGTTTCCACATGGAGTGGATGATGCCCAGCACTTCATAACATTGCGGAATCGTATCGAGTATGATCCGAAACGCGATGATATCGTAGACCTCCTCGAATGCCAGGTTTTGCTGCAGCATTTTCTGGTAGATGCTGTAGTTGCTTTTGTAGCGGCCGATAACCTCGCATTCCAGGCCCTCCGCGATCATTTTCTCTTCGATCAGGGCCTTGACTTTTTTGATGAACTTGTCGCGCTCGGTTTTGTTTTTGGCGACCAACCCGATAATTTTTTCATAACTTTCAGTATTGATATAGCGAAAGGCGCCTTCTTCCAGTTCGCTCTTGATCCAGTAAATTCCCAATCGTGCTGCAATGGCCGCATAAATATCCAGGGTTTCCTGGGCGATCACTTTCTGCTTGCGCGGAACATGAAACTGAAGCGTGCGCATGTTATGCAGACGATCGGCCAGTTTTATCAGAATGACGCGGATATCATCGGCCATGGCCAGAATCATCTGGCGGATATTCTCCGCTTGCCGCGCCTGGGCGCTGCTGACCGGCATGGCGCTGAGCTTGGTCACCCCCATGACGATGTGACGCACCTCCGGTCCGAATATCGATTCGATTTCTTCGGCCGAGGCATGGGTGTCTTCGACCACATCGTGCAGCAAACCGGCGGCAATGCTGACCGGATCGAGTTTCATATCCGCCAGGATCCCGGCAACCTCCAGAGGGTGCGACAGGTAAGGCTCCCCGGACAAGCGAACCTGGCCGTCATGGACCCGGGCCGAATAGACATAGGCGCGTTCAATGATATCCGCGTTGTCGCCGGCAAAATACTCGGCCACTTTGTCCATTATGTCGTTTATGCGAATCATTTTGACGGTTAGTAGGCTTTGGCGTAGACCACCCGTTTCGCGCTCGGTTGGCCACAATAGACACACACACCCGGCTCATCGGGGCTGTCCAGTGGAATACAACGGATCGTCACCGTTAAATCGTTTTTAACTTCGGCCTCACAAGCGTCTTTGCCGCACCAATGAGCCAGGGCAAACCCGCCGTGAATTTCGGGTTTGTCGGTATTTGCCGGGGTAAAGTAATCAATAAATGTTTGCCGGTCATCGATTTGGGTAGTGTGCTGCTGTTGAAAAGCCTTGGCCCGGTCGAACAGGTTTTGCTGGATTTCGTCGAGCAAGGATGCGATCCCGGCGACAAATTCATCGCGCGCCATGGCGGTTTTGTCCCGGTGACCTTTATCGCGACGTCCCACAAACACGGCGTTGTTAGCCATATCCCGCGGTCCGATCTCCACCCGCAAGGGGATCCCTTTTTTAATCCAGTCCCAGCCGCGGGCGCCGCCAATATCCCGTGTATCAATTTGCACCCGAACCGGTTGATGGTGAAAATGCTGCGCCCGCAATTCGCGCGCCAGTGATTCCGTGTACGCCATCACCGCATCCCGGTCCTTGTCCTTGCGGATGATTGGCAGCAAAACGATTTGGGACGAGGCGACCCGGGGCGGCAGGATGATGCCGTCATCATCGCCGTGGGTCATGATCACCCCGCCGATCAGCCGGGTGGAACTCCCCCAGGACGTTGTCCAGGCGAATTCTTCCTTTTCGGCGGCATTTTGGAATTTAATCTGCGAGGCCCGCGCGAAGTTTTGACCCAGAAAATGGGAGGTACCGGCCTGCAGAGCCTTGCGGTCCTGCATCATGGCTTCAATGCACAGGGTGTCCACCGCGCCCGGAAAACGCTCCGTCGGCGTTTTGCGGCCCTTGATGACCGGCATGGCCAGATATTGCTCGGCCATTTGGGCGTAGACATCGAGCATCATGTGGGTCCGTTCGATCGCTTCGGCTTGCGTGGCATGGGCGGTGTGACCCTCCTGCCACAAAAACTCGCTGGTCCGCAAAAACAACCGGGTGCGCATCTCCCAGCGAACCACATTGGCCCACTGGTTAATCAAAAGCGGCAGATCGCGGTAACTGCTCACCCATTTGGCAAACGAATCACCGATAATGGTTTCGGACGTCGGCCGCACGATCAACGGTTCAGTCAGTTGTCCTGCCGGCACCAGTCCCCCGTCGGGCCCTTTCTCCAAACGGTGATGGGACACCACGGCGCACTCCTTGGCAAACCCTTCCACATGTTCAGCTTCCTTCTCCAAAAAGTTCAACGGAATGAACAGCGGAAAATAGGCGTTCTGGACCCCGGTCGTTTTGAACATGGCATCCATCGAACGCATGATGTTTTCCCACAGCGCATAGCCCCATGGTTTGATCACCATGCAGCCGCGTACCGGTGAGCGTTCAGCCAGATCCGAGGCTTTGATAACTTGCTGGTACCATTCAGGGTAGTCTTCGTTGCGGGTCGGTGTGATCGCGGTTTTGGCCTGGTTGCCCATAGTCTGTCCTTTTCTATCCTTAAATATAATCAAGATTCAGCGGTTATGATTTGTAAAAACCGTTACATTCCATAAATCCCGGCTTCACGCAAATAAAAACGATGAGACCGGAGGCCTGATATTTCGTTGCCAGCGTACCCTGGATGTGATTTGAGCGTATCATCCCTTAGGGCTCGCGCAAAAATAATTTCCCATTTTATGCATCCGGGCTTCGGGTCATCTTGGCCCGATCTTCGGTCCCAAAATCCTCGCCATAGCTTGTTTGGCACCTCAGATCGAACCAACCTAACCTAAATCCGAGCGCATAAAATGTGAAATTATTTTTGCGCGAGCCCTTAAACTTTGGTTGCGGCAAAGCGGTCGACTTCTTCCAAAAGAACTTTAATCAACTGTTCCTGGGGAAAACGCCTTACAACCTTTCCCTTTTTGAAAAGAATGCCGGTACCGTCACAACCGGCGATGCCGATGTCCGCCTCCCGTGCTTCACCCGGCCCATTGACCACGCATCCCATGATGGCGACTTTGACCGGTGTTGATTTCGCAAGCAGCGCTTTTTCTACCTGTTCTACAATATCGAACAGCTCAAGGCTGCAACGGCCGCAGGTCGGACAGGCAATGATCTCGGGGCCATGCTGCCGCAACCCGAGCGCTTTGAGAATTTCAAAGCCCACCCGGACCTCTTCCACCGGATCGCGCGTCAGCGACACGCGTAATGTGTCACCGATGCCCTCGGCCAGGAGCATGCCGATCCCCAGGGCCGATTTGACAATCCCCGGAAAAAGCGCCCCGGCCTCGGTGACGCCCACATGCAAGGGGTAATCGGTGCTCGCCGCCAGCAAGCGGTACGCCTCGACAGTGCGCGGTACATCCGATGCCTTGATGGAAATTTTGATCGCGTGAAAATCCAAATCCTGCAGCAGTTTGACATGCCCCAGGGCGCTGGCGGTCATCGCCCGGGCCGTGGCGCCGCCATACTGCTTCAACAGTTTTTTTTCAAGAGAACCCGCGTTGACGCCAATACGGATCGGAACGCCATTCGCCTTGGCGCAATCGACCACGGCCTTGACCTTCGCCTTGCCGCCGATATTGCCGGGGTTGATGCGCAAGCCGTCGGCCCCGGCATCCGCCGCAGCTAATGCCAACTTGTAATCAAAATGGATATCCGCGATCAGCGGGATACGGATCTGTTTTTTAATCGCCACGATTGCCCGGGCCGCCTCTTGATCCGGCACCGCCACCCGGATAATTTCACAACCGGCCGCTTCAAGCCGGCTGATCTGCGCAACGGTGGCGTCGATGTCCTGCGTGGCCGTGTTGGTCATGGATTGGACGCTAACCGGCGCGTTGCCGCCCACCGCCACCGGGCCGATATGGATTTGCCGTGAGGCGCGTCTTGGAAGGTTGAATGTGGTCATTTTAGTGTATTTAATCAAAAGAGCCCGATGTCTGCCGGACCTGTAGCGCTTTGGTCGGCAAGCCCCCCAATTCAAGGTATTTTCGCCGACAATGTCTCAAAATTATTACCAAAGCGCCCTGAATTCTTCAACCGTAATTGAACCACGGCGCCCACCGGTTCGATTATTTTTTGTTTTTTTCAAAAAAATCGGCTATGATTTTTGATTGCAGCTACCTCGCAAAACGGCCGATTAAAGATCTAAATATCATGTACATGGAATTTGGTGATGAGTAAAACAGCAACAGGCGATTTTAGTGCGAAGCATGCCCCCCATGCGGTCGCCAACCCCACCGTCAGAAAAAACATCCTTTCCCGTGCACGCGACAAGACCCTGCCGTGCGCCGTAGCCTTCGACATCGCCCTGCAATGCGGCGTTTCGCCCGAGCAAGTCGGACGCGACGTTGACTTGGCCCGGATCCGGTTGATCAAATGCCAATTGGGCCTGTTCGGCTATCAACCCAACAAGAAAATCGTTACCGCCGCCGCAACCATCGATGAGCAAATCAGACAAGCGGTTGAAGCCGAAGCCACACAAGGCCGCTTGAGCTGCGCGGCGGTTTGGCGGATCGCCCGGCACCAGGGGGTTCGTAAAATGACGGTCAGCAGTGTTTGCGAAGCCCTGCAAGTCAAAATAAAACCATGCCAACTGGGAGCCTTCTGATGATTGCCGGTCGCGTGGGCCATAGACATTTGTCACGCCGGCGGTTTGCCCGGCTGTGGGTGCTGATGTGCGGTCTCGCCGTCATGATCTGGGGATGCCAGGAAGCCTCTCCCCCGGCGCCTCTGGAAAAAATCCTGAAAGCCAACCAAATAACGGTCATTACGGAAAACAACCCCTATTGCTTCTATCTGTATCGCGACCAACCCATGGGCTTCGAGTATGAATTGGCCAAAACCTTTGCCGATTACCTGGGGGTGCGGTTGAAAGTCAAGGTCGTCGATTCCTGGGATGCCATGATAGCCGCCCTGAACAACGGTGAAGGCGATTTTATCGCCGCCAGTATCGCGCCCACCTACAAACGCCGCCAACAAGTCGCTTTTTCCGAAGGGTACTTAAAAATCCGCCAACGCATCATCGTCCATCGCAACAACGTCCAGGTTAACTGGATCGAGGACCTGGCCGGCCATGAAGTGCACGTCCGCAAGGGCTCGGCTTACCAGGAGCGCCTGGAGGAATTGCAGCACGAAGGGGTTAAACTGACCCTGAAACTGCACACCGAAACCCCTGAGGAAATGCTGATCCGCCAAATCGTGGAAGGCAAAATCGCAGTCACCGTAGCCGACAGTCACATCGCCAGACTGAATCAAATTTACTACCCGCAGATTTTCATCGGCGGGCCAGTGGCGAGCGAGCAGTCATTGGCCTGGGCTACCAAGCCCGAAGCTGAAATACTTCGCGAGCACATCAACCGGTTTTTCAAAACAATCGCAAACAACGGCCAGTTCGATGAGATCCACGCACGTTACTATCCTGAAATGGATGAATTCGACTACGTTGATTTGCGGGCCTACCACCGCAGGCTGAAAACAAGACTGCCTAAATACAAGGAGATTATCCGTGCCGCCGCCGATGATCACGGCTTTGACTGGCGCTTGATCGCAGCGCAAATGTATCAGGAGTCCCACTTTAACTCGCGAGCACGCAGTCACGCCGGGGCGTACGGTCTGATGCAGCTAACACGCCGCACCGCGCGCAGCCTGGGCGTAAAGAAAATTTACAACCCCACCCAGAATATTCGTGCCGGTGTCAAACACTTGAAGTACTTGTACGATTACTTTGACGAAGCGACGGGCGATGATCGCCTCTTTTTATCACTGGCCGCCTACAACATCGGCCAGGGCCATTTAAACGATGCGCGCCGGCTGGCCCGTGAAATGGATCTGGATCCAAACAAATGGTCTTCCCTGCTTAAAACCCTGCCGCTATTAAGCTATAAAAATTACTACGCCAAAACCGAATACGGCTACGCCCGCGGTACGGAACCGATCGAGTATTTAAAACAAATCATGATTTACTACGATATCCTCAAACGCCAGGGGATCGAATATAAGAACGTCGATTACTACGAAAAAAATCCCTGGCAGTTCAGCGGCCTCTAACACCCAACCCAAACACATTAAAAACCGTTAGCCTTTTTAACCGAAACTGGAACTGCTACGATGGACGAAAACCTGATCGAAAGAATAGAACTGGAAAATGGATTGACTCTGGAATTGATCGACCAATCACGCCAAATTGCCGCGGATCGTTACAAAGTAGTGTTGCTGTCGCGCATCGAAGTTCAGATTGTCGCAAATTGGTTTGCGGGTGACGACGTGTTGATATCCAAGCTGAACGATATGACCGCCCGATTGGGGACCGCCGTGGTCTTTGAAAAAACGAACGCCCGTTTTTTTGTCGAAGCCGAAAACAAGGACCACGTATTGCGCCAAATGCAGACTCTGGTCAAGCAAAGTCTGCAACCCTATTACGCCCACCCCGATTTTGCCCGCAATTTTATTTTAAAAAAATATGCCGATTCGCAAAAGGCCGGCACACCTCAAGCCTCTATTTGAATCCTCGAAATATCTTGATGTTCCCGCGGCTGCAAACTTGACACCCGCCTTGATCTCGCGCGAAACCTATCTATAATAAAGGATTATTCATGTCTTATTGTATGAGACCCGCGTCTGGCGATGAGATGGAAGAGATCTTCAGAATCAGATATGTTTGCTACTTAAAATCCGGGCTGGTACGCCCTAACGTAATGCAAAAAGTGAGCGACTGCTTTGATGAGTTAAGTGCTTCCAAGGTCTATGTCGCAACACGCAAAGAAGTGATTGTCGGGACGATGCGATTGGTTTGCGACTCGCCATACAAATTGCCCAGTGATAATGAATTCCCGGACATTATCCAATCTCTCAGGCAAGAAGATCGTGTTTTGGCAGAGTTATGCAAATTTGCGATGTTAGGAGAGTCCAGCATACGCCTGTTTATTGATTTTATGCTATACACGATCAAAGAAACGATCAGATGCAACTCCACCGACATGCTCGTCATGGCGGCAGGAAGTAATGTCCAGTTCTACATGAAATTGTTTCCATTCATTAACTTGAGCAGCATCTACTCATCCGCATACGACAAACATCTAAGCCTGTTGAAATGGGACTTAACGGTGTTGGATAAAAGATTAAAACAGGCATACATATACAAAAAATATCCCAAGGAGATGGAAAGGCTGTTTATGGCCCGGCACAATAGGCCAAACGGGCTGCCTGGTAACGGATAAATCCACAGATCGGGCCAAGATGACCTGAAAGCCGGGATGCATAAAATGTGAAATTATTTAGTCGCGAGCCCTAAAGTTCAACGCTGCGCCTGTCGAATAATAAACCATCGACTAACTGAAGACCCGGTCCTTCGGTCTATTGAAATAAGCCGTCCCTTTTGCCTGGTCAAGTCGGATTTTTAGCAACTTCAGCATGTTCCGCATATTGCTTCCCACCGAAGGGCTTGGTCGTCAGTTAAAAAATCATCGTATATGCGGAGGAAATCCAATGAAAAAAACACTGCTATTTGTTCTGACAGGTTTATGTCTTTGTGTGTGGGCTCTGCCGGGTTTGGCCGAAAAAGCACCTCAAAAAATTATTGACCTAGCCAACAGCAAGCTTCTTGCCCTTGGGACTGACCCGGTCATCGTTACGGCCGTCAAAGCCGCTAACAGCAAGGGGCAAACCCTTGACGCGATCAAAGCCATGGACCGTAAATGGCGCGACACTGCCGGCATTGCCGATTATATGAAGGCCATCATGGAATCCGATTGCGGCAAGCATCTGCGCCGGATCCAGCACGATGCGCCCTATTACGCCGAGATTTTCGTGATGGATAACCAAGGCGCCAACGTGGCCATGACCGACAAGACTTCCGATTATTGGCAAGGCGACGAAGCCAAATTTAAAAAATCTTTCAACAACGGCCAGGGCGCGGTTTTTGTCGATGAAGTGGAATTTGACGACAGCACTCAAGCCTATCTTGTACAAGTCTCCGTACCGGTGAAAGATAACGGCAGCGTGATCGGCGCCATCACCTTCGGCGTTGATATCGACAAAGTGAAATAAAAACATGATCTTCTAAAGCGCCGAGGTGTTCCTTGGCGCTTGAAGCATTTTCGCCAGGAGTAAAAAATAAAATGATTTTCTTTCGAAAATTGAAATTGGCCGGTAAGTTGTTTGGCGGTTTTGCGTTGATGATCGTGTTCATGGTCATCATCGGCATCACCGGCTATCAGAGTGTCGATCATATAAATGCGGATCTCGACGAAATTTTTACCGTGCGGCTGCCCGGCATCGATTATCTGATCGAAGCCGACCGGGATTTGCAACAACTGTTGGTGGCCGAACGGTCAATGATTTTCGCCAACGTCAAATCCGATACATTTAAAACTCTTCTTGCGGATTATGAAAAAAATCTGGAGCAAGCCAACCAGCGGTGGGAAAAATTTAAAACACTGGTCTCATCCGCGCAGGAGCGCAAACTAGTGGCCGCTTATGATGCCGCACGCGAAGAATGGATCCAGCTATCGCGGCAGGTCGTCGAAGGCCGCAAAGCCGATACCCGCGCCGGACGTCGTTTGGCGCTCGATCTTTCGCTGGGACAAGCCAACGTCAAATTTGAACAGATGCGCGATTCGCTGGATAAACTCACCGAGCTGAATCTGACCCTTGCCGAAAACGAACATATTGACGCGGCCCAAACCTACCGCCGGACCGTGCTGATCCTGACGATCGTCACTGTGCTGGGTGTCATCATGGGCGGCCTGATTGCCTGGGCCATTGCCCGCAGTGTATCCGGCCCCTTGAAAAAAGCGATCCTTGGTTTAAGCGAAGGGGCGGATCAAGTCAGCAGTGCTTCCAGCCAGCTATCAACATCCAGCCAGGCCCAGGCTGAAGGCGCCTCCGAGCAAGCCGCTTCACTGGAAGAGACATCGTCATCCTTGGAAGAGATCGCCTCCATGACCCAGCAAAATGCCGACAATGCGGCTGAAGCCGACCAGTTGATGAAAACAGCCAACCAGGTTGTCGTCCAAGCCAACGCCGCCATGCAGGAGCTAACCCAGTCGATGGAAGCTATCTCGCAGTCGAGTTCCGAGACCTCGCAAATTATCAAGACCATCGACGAAATCGCGTTTCAGACCAATCTGCTGGCGCTCAACGCCGCCGTGGAAGCCGCTCGTGCCGGCGAAGCCGGGGCCGGTTTTGCCGTGGTCGCCGATGAAGTGCGCAATCTGGCCATGCGGGCCGCTGAAGCCGCGCGTTCAACATCCGGTTTGATCGAAGGGACCACCGCAAAAGTTCAATCCGGCACCGATTTGGTCACCCGCACCAACACTGCGTTCGCCGAAGTCGCCACCAGCGCCGATAAATCAGCCAAATTGGTCGATGAAATTGCTTCGGCATCCAGAGAGCAGGCAGAAGGAATCAAACAACTGGCAAGCACGGTCAGCCAAATGGACCGCGTGACCCAGCAAAATGCCGCCAATGCCGAAGAAGCTGCCTCCGCCTCGGCGGAAATGAATTCGCTGTCGGTGCAACTAAAAAAACATGTCCACCGGTTGCAAACAATTATCACTAACGATAATAACAGCGGCACGCAGATGCTATCGGGCACCGCGGTCGCCAACGCCTCCCAAACCGCCATCGCAGAACCTGCAAAACCGCGGTTGCCGGCCCCAAACGGTCCGACGACCAGGCAGGCAAACCCCGAAGACGTCATACCCATGCATGATGAGGACTTTGCCGATTTTTAGTTCGTTGTAAATTTTTGGTGACGCCCAGATAACATCGGCGGTTGAAGGTAGTTAACTTCAACCGCCGATGCTTATTGGAATTTCCGATAAAAATAATGTTGTGCATCACAATTTTCTATTGGACATATCAAATTTAGTTATAGTATTCAGGTGTTTCTATATGTAAATGTTAAGAGGTCTTCCATGATTCATGATTTTGGCTTTACTTGAAGGCGTTTAGCCTTCTAACCGGGTTTGCTAGACGAAGCCGTGTGCCAAAATCATATCCAACCTGACATAACCGAATCGTCCTTGGGCTGTCCGTTGCCTTTGCACCTGCGATAGCCCACAGCCGAACACTCCCGGATAAAAATACATTTTTGAAATAGGCATCATCTCGGTTCGCATACCGAAATGACCGCAGGCGATTACTATTGAAGGGGGTGTATGGATCGAAGCAACAATCAACATAAAGCGGATTACAACCGCAGGACATTTCTTAAAACAGCAACCGGCTTGGCCGTCGGGGCTGCTTTGCCTACTGCGGCATCGGCGTCTGAAAAATTTGGCCAACATATGCTTCAAGTTTGGTCCTGCGGGGGGTTGGCAGAGGCGTTCATTCCGGCCCACCAACTTTACGAGGAGAAAACCGGCGTCAAGATTGCCTATACCGGCGCATTTGCGGCAGCTTTGGGAAAATCTTTACTGGGAAGCGCGACCACCGAAGTCTTTGCAGGCAGGGTTCTCGGCCTGGCGAAAAAACTTCACGACGCCGGCAAAATGGAGTACTTCAAGCCGCTGTGTTTCACCAGCTATGTGATGGTCACGCCGAAAGGTAACCCATCGGGTATTTCAGATATCCGCGATCTGGCCAGGCCCGGTATCAAAGTAATTCTGGCGCCTGAATCGTCTCCTCCCGGCGGCAAGGCTGTATCGGGCCTGTTGAAAAAGGCCGGCGTGCTGGAACAAGCCATGAAAAACGCCGTGATAAAGGGAAGCTGCGTGCAGCGCACCATGCAAGACCTGGTGAACGGCAAAGGCGATGTGTCCGTGGTGGAAAAACGCCTGACGCGGATGCCCCAGTTCAAAGGCAAAGCGGACATTATCCCCATTGACTCGGAACACTTTCCGCCCCCGCCACTGACATTTACTATCGGTGTGATGACAACTGCCAAAGACCGAGCATTGGCAGATCATTATGTAAATTTCGTTCTTTCCGGGGAAGGGCAGCATTTTTTTGAGTCCGCCGGATTCATACCGGCCATATCCAAAGAAGGTGAACGATTGGCAAAAAAGTTCGGGGTGAGAGATGGCTGAAGCCACAGGCCCACTATCCGTTGCGTCGAATTCGTCAGCAAAGGAAAAACCGAGGACCACATATCTAAAATGGTGGCGGCGGACCACCCAGCTTGCCGGCATGGCCATCCTCGGCCAATGGTCTTTTTACGGTATTTTCCGATGCCCATTTATTGTACCCTATGTGAGCTGCCAGAGCTGTCCTGTCATTACATGTCACGGAAGGTTGCTAACTTTATTTTGGGGCTTCTGGTTACTGCTTTTATTGTCCGCTCTTTTATTCGGCCGGGCATTTTGCGGTTGGGCCTGTCCCGGTGGGTTTGTGAACCAGTTGTTCGGCATGGCTGCGCCGCTGAAGCTGCGCGTTCAAAGTGCCGTCACCTGGATAACGCCCTTTTTTAAGTACCTCGGATTGGCTCTGGCTCTTTACGTTTGGCTGCTTTGGGGGCAACCGCGGGAAGCTGTTCCGATCCGTACCGGTGAATTCTTTTCATCGGTGGCACTGACCTTCGAACATGCAAACCTGATATGGCTCGCAAGAACATGCATTGTTCTCGGTTTACTGCTGTCGGGTCTATTTATCGCCAACGCATGGTGCCGGTTTGCCTGCCCCACCGGCGGCGTGTTGGAATCCTTAAAGCGCTGGTCGCTGTTCAAGGTATACAAAACCGAAGCATGTAACGATTGTGACAAGTGCCTTAAAATTTGCGAGATGGGAACACGGCCGGCAGAATCCAACTGCACGAACTGCTGCGACTGCCTGACAGTATGTCCGCAGGACGCCATAAAAACCGGCCCCTCTCGAGTGATACCGAACAACTGCGGGTGAGAATTGAAGCGTATTTGGAGATGCTGTGATCCAATGAAAACCATGGACTGGATATATAGGTTCTGCCGATGGATACTGGGCTTGATCTTCATCTATGCCGGCAGCACCAAGTTGCTGGCGCCGGAAATCTTCGCCGTCTTGATTGACGCATACGGCATTGTTCCCGCGGGACTGCTCATGCCGGTAGCGATTGGGTTGCCGCTTCTGGAAGTAATCGCCGGTATCGGACTGCTGCTTGATATCCGGGGAAGCCTGGCGCTGGTTACCGGCTTGCTGGTGCTTTTTGTGGCGGTGCTTGGTTACGGTATTTGGATGGGACTGGATGTGGACTGCGGCTGCTTCGGCCCCGAAGACCCGGAGGCCGAGGCGTTTCACGGCCTGAGACTGTCTCTGTATCGGGATCTGGCCATGATGGCCGGCGTCTTTTTTATATATGGTTGGCGCCGGTATCGTGCCACCCAGCCAACAGGTGTCATGGTTATTGTGAATCAACTATTCAATAAAAGGAGAAAAAAAGATGCGTATGGGTAAATCTGTATTGAAAATGTTTCTAGTTGCGGGCCTGGTGGCCGCGATGACAACGCCTGCCGGAGCTTTTCTGGGCAACAAGTTTGAAAGGGAAGTGGAAAAAGAAGCAGGTGCGGTCAAACTGGTCCGTGAAATTCAGCGTGGCGGCTACGATGTGGTGGCCACCGAAGAACTCAAACAATGGATCAATGCCGGCAAACAGATGCTGATCGTGGATACCATGCCCTATGAAGACAGCTACAAAAAGCAGCATGTGCCGGGGGCTGTTCAGTTTCTGCTGCCCATACCGGACATGAAAGAATGGGACACCAAACAGACCGCGGGCAAGACCTTGGATGATTTTAAGAAACTGCTGGGCAGTGATAAGGACAGATTGATCGTGATTTACTGCGGTTTCGTTAAATGCACACGCAGCCACAACGGTGCCGCCTGGGCCGTCAAGCTCGGCTACAAGAACGTCTATCGCTATCCTGGCGGGATTTTTGCCTGGAAAGGGGCGGATTTTCCCATTGAAACGGCGCAATAGGCAACCGGGTGGGGTCTTGATGCCAAAGTGGTGCAACGTTCATGGTCCTCGGGCTGAGGCGTTAATTGCACAGATTAAAAAACGGGCTGAAAATCTGTATCAAACCCGGCAGTTGCTGTGCGCTGAAGCGGTTGTAGTGACCTTGAACAAGGCTATTAACGGCGGCCTGAGTGACGCTCAGGCCGTTGCTGTTGCGGCTCCGTTCAGCATCGCGCTGGGAGACAGCGGCTGCATTTGCGGTGCTTTGAGTGGCGCCGTTTTGGCGTGCGGACTGTTTGTGGGAAACGATCAACCCTACCCTCACCGTAAACGCTTGCGCAAAAGTGCCCGGCAACTTCATGATGCGTTTAAAGCCGCCAATGGCGCGACTTGCTGCAGAGTACTTTCCTGGAATGTTCGCAATGATCGACAGGCCCGCTTCCAGCAGTGTGGACACTTGACGGCAGGCGCTGCGGAAATGGCCGCGAGGTTGATACTGTATCAAAGGCCTGAACTCATCCGATCCGCTGAATGTGGCTTTCTCCATAAAATGGACACCAGAATCGGTGCCATGATGACACGGATGCTTCGAATTGCTCGCCTGAAAACATAATAAAGGCTTCACACAAGGTGTAAAATCTATATTGCGACCGCAGGCATAGCAGGCTATTTTGAAGATTTTAAAAAATGCGAGAACGCCGCCGGGGGCCAAAAGTGGCCACTTCCGGATGGGCACTTGCTAATGAATCATGTTCAATGCGGCCTGGGCGATGCGGTTGATGCCCATGACTTTGTCGACGGCGCCGATTTTGATGGCTTCCTTGGGCATGCCGAAGACAACACAGGTTTGCTCGTCCTGGGCGATTGTCTTCGCCCCGGCATCGTGCATTTTCTTCATGCCGTCGGCGCCGTCGCCGCCCATGCCGGTCAGGATGATGCCCAGGGCGTTGGCACCGGCGTAATCGGCCACCGACTTGAACAGTACATCCACCGAGGGACGTTGGTGGTGGACCAATGGGCCCTGCTTGACGTTAACGTAGTAGCGGGCGCCGCTGCGCTTTAGGAGCATATGATAATTGCCCGGGGCGATCAGGACAGTGCCATTGGTGATCGAATCGCCGTCCTGAGCTTCCCTGACGGTTACTTCCGACAAGGAGTCGAGCCGTTCGGCAAAAGAGGTGGTGAACTTGGCAGGCATATGTTGCACAACCAGAATGCCGGGCGAGTTGACCGGCATGGCGGTGATGACTGTTTTTAATGCTTCGGTGCCGCCGGTAGAGGCGCCGATGGCGATCAATTTGTTGGTGGTGGCCGCCAGGGCTTTGGAGACCCGCACCGGTTGGCCTTGCACGGGCGCGGTAGGCGCCGGTCTTTGTTTGTCGACACGGGCGTAGGCAACGGCACGTATTTTTTCAGCCAGTTGAATACTCATGTCCCCCACTGAATAGGCGGCCGACGGTTTGGAGATTACTTCCAGCGCGCCCAAAGATAGCGCCTCAAGGGCCAGCTTGCTTCCGTGGGGCGTCAGGGAGCTGACGATAATCACCGGCAAGGGAAAGTATTTCATCAGCTTGCGCAGAAACGTAATGCCGTCCATACGCGGCATTTCTATATCCAGCGTAATGACATCCGGCTTTAGTTTTACGATTTTATCACGGGCGATAAACGGATCCGGCGCGGTACCGATGACCTTGATGCCTTTTTCCTTACCCAGTTCCTCGCTGAAGACCTTGCGGACAACGGCCGAATCGTCAACGATTAATACTTTGATTTCACTTAACATAGTCTTTTTGCCAGTTACCCGCTCGGGCGGGCAAGATTACCGTATAAGCGGCAAACCGTTTGCGGCTCAACCTTGTGCGGCCGCCTGTTGGAATAAATACCAGGGTCACGCGAACACACACCGCAAGGCCATCACACCCTCGATGGTTTCGATGATGATGACAATCTGGTCCTTGCCGCCGGGCACTTCGGCCTGCATCAGGTTTTGGGCGTCGGTTATCGTCGGAATGCCCAAATCGTAAACGGTTTCCCGGTCCAGGGTGCTGAAGGTGTTGCCGCCCAGCATATTCAGAATTTCCATCAGTGTGCCGTCCGCGTGTTCGGCGGCGATATTCTTCTGCTCTTCACCTAAAAAGCTTTCGGTGGTCGACAGTAACAAATCTGCGGGTATGTATAGTTCAAAGTAACCGTTCAGCTTGCCGTTGAATTCAAGTTTACAGGCCTTCAAATCGGTAGTGGACGGTTTGTAAGCATCCAGCTTGTTGTCGTCGGACAGCTCCAGCGACATGAACAACATGGTTTCAAAGACTTCAGAAATCGAAGTCCTCATCGCCGTCTTCAACGTCTCCTTCATCTTCCGCTTCTCCGAGAATTTGGGTTAATTTTTGACGGATCTCTTCCGGTGTAAACGGCTTCTTGACATAATCGACCGCGCCTTTTTCCATGAATTCATCCACTTTGGCACGGCTGCCTTCGGTGGTCACCACCAATACCGGAATCGCTTTGAGCACTTCATCTTTCTTCATCTCTTCGATGAGCTGCAGCCCGTTCATCTTCGGCATGTTGTAGTCGGTAATGACAAGGTCGAGCCATTCAGACTCCATTTGCTCAAGGGCTTCGCGGCCGTTGCTCGCCTCCATGAAATCCGTGGTGCCGTAACCGGAAGCTTTGATTGTTTTTTTGATGACCGCCCGCATGGGGAGCGAGTCGTCCACAACTAAAATCTTATAGGCCATTGTTACCCCCGTCCTTGTGACACGAAGATAGGCGTGCGATTGAAAGTCATTGCCCTGTCAATATATTACCGGAAAAATTGAAAGCTACTCCCTAAAAAAAGAGATCACTTTTACACATTTTGAATCAGTTCTTCCACACTCTTCATCTTATCGCCGAATCCGGCGATGATTTCCTGCAAATCCAGCTCGGTGATTTCCATGTTCTTCAGGATGTCGCGGTAAAAGCGATAGGCCAGACCGTCGGAACCGCCGCCGATGCCGAGCATCATGCAGACCATGTCGGCCAGATAAACGATGGCGGTTGCAAGATCGCCGTGCGCGGATTCGTCTTGCATGTGATGGTTCTGGATGATGTAGGTCATTTTATCGCTGAATTTCCACTTTTTGGCGATAAAACCGCCCAGTTCGGCATGATTGATGCCGATCACCGCTTTTTCCGCCTCCATAAAGCTATACCCTTTTTCCTCAACCAGTTTTTCGATCTTGGAATAGGAATCGGCCACAAAACGGTCCAGCACCGACTTGCCGATATCCTTGACCAGGGCCGCGGTAAAAATCAACTGTTTTTGCGCAACACCTTTTTTTTCGGCCAGTTCGCGGGCGATCAGGGCGCAGGATACGGCTTGACGCCATAAATCGCCTTCGTTGTGACCGTATCCTTGCTGTTGTTTTTTCAGGTTTTCCGAGCCGCCTTTTAAAATCACCAGATCGACGATCTGTTCCAGCCCCACCAGGGTAACGGCCTCCTGAACAGACTCTACCGTGCGCGGCAGGCCGAAGTAGGCTGAGTTGCAGGCTTTAAGCAGGTTGGCGGTGACCATGGGATCATAGGTGATGACATCGGCGATTTCACCCATATTGCTGTTGGGATCTTCGGCCAGTCGGATGACCTGCTGGGCGATCTGAGGAATCGGTTTCAAACTGTCGATTTCCTTGATTAGCTCTTTGATGTTGCTCATATGGTTTTCTCCTCTTTGCCCGAAACCTTTAGATTCACTTTTCCGGTGGCGACGTCGATTTTAACCGTGCGATTGCAGTTACCGCCTACATCTTCATATTCAACCATAACGTTGTTTTTAAAGAACAGCTTGCGCATGGCCATGTGGTTGCGTTTACCGATGTTGAAAAATCCCTGTTGGTCGAGGATTTGGGCACCCCCGGCAACGATGACGCGCATGCGTTGTTTTTTGGCGCCGAATTTATAGGCTTCCTTGAACAGGCGCGGTATCCCGGTGTCGGCGAACATGAAGGGATTTTTTTCCGCCTTGGTCTTATCCAGGCTCGATTCCGGCAGCATGTAATGCAGCAATCCGGCAACTTTCACGATCGGATCATAAACCGCGATTCCGATGCATGATCCGAGCGAGTAGGTGATGACCGTCGCTTTCGGATCATTGCTCACTTTCATATCTGAAACGCCAACAATAAGTTTCACGTTTTTCTGTTCCTTACCTTTTCGCGTTAGGCTTTGCGTGCCGACTAATTTTTGCTCCCGGACTTATTTTAAGCGGCGGCCAATTCATAGAGGCCGGCAATATCGAGTATCAAGCCGACCCTGCCGTCGCCCAAAATGGCCCCGCCAGCCAATCCTTTGGTATTTTTCAATGCTTCGCCCAAACTTTTGATGACGATCTCTTCTTGCCCCAGCAACTCATCGATCAATATGGCCCGTTGCTTTTCCTTGTTTTCTACCACCACGACCAGTCCGTCCCACGGGTTTTCCGCATCGCCCGACATGGCGAACATCTTGTCCAGGCGAACCAGGGGGATCAGGTTCCCACGCGCCATCACCATCTCGCCCTTGCCTTCCACGGTAAAGTACTCTTCCTTGGTCGGTTTGAAGGACTCCACGATCGCCATGGTGGGCAGAATATAACGCTCACGGCCCAGGCGCACCACCATGCCCTCAATGATGGCCAGGGTCAGCGGCAAACTGATCACCACGGTGGTGCCCTGGCCGGGTGTCGATCTGACATCCAAACGGCCGCGCAGTTTTTCGATACCCCGCTTGACCACGTCCATACCGACACCGCGCCCGGAGATGTCGGTCACTTCGGCGGCGGTGGAGAAGCCCGGCTCAAAAATCAAGTTATAGGTTTCCGCATCGGTCAGGTTGGCATCCGCGTCGATCAAGCCGCTTGATTGCGCTTTGGCAATGATCTTGTCCTTGTTCAGGCCGCGCCCGTCATCGGCGATTTCGATGACGATGTTGCCGCCTTTGTGGTAGGCTCTAAGTTGGACAGTGCCTTTGGCCGGTTTGTCCGCCTCGACGCGTTCGTCGGGGTGCTCCAGACCGTGATCGCAGGCATTGCGAATCATATGAACCATCGGCTCATATAACTCATCGACCACATTGCGGTCGATTTCGGTGTCTTCACCAAACATCTCAAGGGACACCTCCTTGCCGGATGATCGGGCCAGATCCCTTACCAGACGCACCATTTTCTGGAAGGTGGCCTTGATCGGCACCATCCGCATGGACATGGCGATCCGTTGCAGGCTCGAAACGATCTGCGAAAGTTGACTTAAATTCTGATCGAGTTTTTGATCGGCCATTTTTGAAATTTTATCATTTTGGCGCAACATCGACTGCGAGATCACCAACTCACCGGTCAGGTCGATCAGATTATCGAGTTTGTTGGTGTCGACCTTGACATGCAGATCCTGCACGCGTTTGCGTTTCTTCTGGTCCCGCAGGGCGGAAATGACGTCGCGGGATTCGGCGGCTTTTTCTTCCACCAGAATCTGACCCAGCTTTTTACTACCGTCGGTTTGCTTTTGTTTTTCAAGACCCTTTTCGATTTCCTGCTCGCTGACGGTGCCTTTTTCCAACAGGATCTCGCCCAGGGGCTTGTAGCCTTCCTTGGCGGCCTTGCCGGTTTTTTCGATTTGTGCGATCAAAGGGTCGACATTGATGCCGCCTTCCAGTATCACTTCTTTATCGGGGCCGGCGCCGATGGCCTTTTCCACGCTGCCGACCAGCCGTTTAAGCACATCGACCGATTCGAGAATGATATCGGTGATGGTGTCGTCGATATGGATTTCACCCTGGCGGGCGCTATCAAGCAGGTTTTCGGTGCTGTGGCCCAGTCGGTTAATTTTCGCCAGATTTAAAAACCCGGAGACCCCTTTAATGGTATGAAACGGCCGGAAAATGGAGTCGATGGTCTCCTTGTTACCCGGATCCTGTTCCAAATCGACCAGATTGACCTCGATGCTTTCCAGATTTTCGAGTGATTCAACCACAAAATCACTCATGATCTGAATATCTTCCTCGGTCAGGACCACCGGCGCTTCCTCGGCTGAAACAGCCGGACCGTCGGAGTCTGTGTCGGACGCGGCGGTTTGATCACTATCGGATTCAGCCTCTTCAACGACGCCCATTCGTTCCAGAACATGGGTGATAGAGCCGCTAAACGCACCTTCGTTGGACAGGGCGTGGCAAACCTCCTGCAAAGCCTGCACCCCTTCTTCAACCGGACCGACATCATCGTTTTCATTCATCACCAGCTTCTCGATATACCCGGACAAGCCCTTGGTCAGGTTCTCCAACGCTTCATTGTTCAACTCGGTGGCGCAGGCTTTTAATTGGGTAACGGCGTTCAACAGCTCGCCCAGGGCGGGAATATCGCCCGGCTCCAGTGTTACCACCTGCAACGCAATTTGTTGCAATTTCTCGTTTAGCTGTTTTATCGTTTCATCCATGGTTTTTTCCAAAAAAGTGTGAGACTGGATAATTTGTGGTCCGGCAGATATTTAGGTCATCGACAACCCAACCGGCAGCTCGTCTTTGGTTTGAATTATGCCTAACAATCGGCAGCCCGGAAAAAGAACTTAAATTTATTAGCGAAAGGTAGAAATCATATGGCTAAAAAAAGCACGTCCGCGAACGTTTATGACGTCATCGTTGTCGGGGCCGGTCCGGCCGGTCTCTTTGCCGCCTATTGGCTGGCCGAATTCAGTGACATGAAGGTTCTTTTGATTGAAAAGGGCAAATCGATCATGAACCGGTTGTGCCCGATGAAAGAAAACGTACCCTGCGCGCATTGCACACCGTGCAACATCTTATCCGGTATCGGCGGCGCCGGGTTGTTCTCGGACGGCAAGCTGAATTTTATTCACAAATTGGGCAAAACCGATTTGACCCAATTTCTCACCGCGCATGACGCTCAGGCCCTGATCCGGGAAACCGAATTAATTTACAACAAATTTGGAATGGATGGCGAAATATACCCTACCGACATGGAAAAAGCCAAGGCAATTCGTAAAAACGCCAAAAAGTTCGGCATCGACCTGCTGCTGATCAAACAAAAGCATCTGGGCAGCGACCATCTGCCGCACCATATCGCCACCATGGTCGACGCTATATCCCCGCGAATCGCCATCACCACCAGCGAAAACGCTCTAGATATCGAGGCGGCAGACGGCAAGGTGACCGGGCTGCTCACGGACAAGGGACGCTACCAGACCAGCAACATCATCCTGGCGCCCGGACGGGTGGGGGCGGACTGGGTGGCCGGCTTGGTGCAAAAGCACGGCATCAGCCTATCGCAAAGAGGTATCGAGGTGGGGGTGCGCGTGGAAGTGCACATGGATATTTTACAGGATCTGTGCAGCGTCATTTACGATCCCACCTTTTTTATTCAGACCACCAAATACGACGACCAGACCCGAACGTTCTGCACCAACCACCGGGGCTGGGTGGCCCAGGAGAACTACCAGGACTTTGTGTGCGTGAACGGTCACGCTTACATGGACAAAAAATCGGACAACTCCAATTTTGCCTTTTTATCCAAAGTCGTTCTCACCAATCCGGTGGAAGACAATCAGTCCTATGGTGAATCCATTGGACGGCTGGCCACGCTGATCGGTGGCGGCAAGCCGATCCTGCAGCGGTTCGGGGATTTGAAACGGGGTCGCCGCAGCACCTGGAGTCGCATCAATAATAGTTATATCGAACCGACCCTGAAAGATGTGGTCTGCGGTGATATTGCCATGGCGCTTCCGGAACGGATTTTAACCAATGTGGTGGAAGGGCTGGAAAAACTGAATCAAGTCGTGCCGGGCGTCGCCAACGACGAAACCCTGCTGTATGCACCTGAAATCAAATTTTTCGCGACCCAGGTCAACACGACCCGGAATCTGGAAACGCCGGTCAAGGGATTGTTTGTCGCCGGCGACGGGCCGGGAGTGGCCGGCAATATCGTTGGGGCCAGCGCCACCGGCCTGATTCCGGCCAAGGAAATTATCCGCCGGCACGACGAAAACTAGTTCGTGTCCATAATGGCTCCACCATTATTAACCCGGCAATAAAATACCTTTAAAATTGTGATTCCGGCGAGCGCCGGAATCAAGCGTCAATTCTGGATGCCGGATCAAGTCCGGCATGACAAAGGCTTACACATATTTAGTCGCCGGTTTAATATTTTAAAAATGCGAGAACGCCGCCGGGGGCCAAAAGATGCTATTTCCGGAGGGGCATGCCAGAGGGGCATGAACGATCAGCTTTTCAAATATACGCTCGGCTGAACATATTTGAAACTGTGATCGATGCTCATCAGACTTTCGGAATGCCCGATGAAAAAATAGCCGCCCTTGACCAGGCAGTCATAGTACTTTTTAACCAGGCTTTGTTGGGTCGGTTTATCAAAGTAGATCATGACATTGCGGCAGAAAATCACATCAAATTTTTCCTTGAACGGAAACTGATCCATCAGGTTGAAGCGTCGAAATTCAATATGGTTGCGCAATTCGGCTTTGGCCCGATAGTGCCCCTCCCATTTACCGCGTCCTTTTTGAAAAAAACGGCGCAGGGTGTCGGGGGGCATATTGCGCAGCCGCGACTCATGATAAACCCCGGCCATGGCCGAGGACAACACCTGGGTGGAGATGTCGGTGGCGAGAATGCTGTATTGGAAATTGAGAGTGTTCTGAAAAAAACGCCGAACCACCATGGCCAGCGTATAAGGTTCTTCGCCGCTGGAACAACCGGCACTCCAGATCCGTAGTGACGGGGCGGCCCCATTGGCTTTTTTCTTTAAGTCGACAAGGACTTTCTCTTCAAGAAACTCGAAGTGTTTGGGCTCGCGAAAAAAGCTGGTCAGATTCGTTGAAATGACATCGAGCATCCGGATCAACTCATCGCCCTGATCCTGCTCCGTCAAATATTGATAGTACTCTTTAAAACTTCGAAATTGCGTACCGCGCAACCTTTTGCCCAACCGGGCGCGCACCAATTCCCGCTTACCATCGTGCAGATTGATACCGGCTTTTTTGTATACCAAATCAGCAAAGCAGCGGAACTCCTTTTCCGAAAGCTCATTCGTCGAATGCATATGTGAAACGTCTTTTCATTTATCGGTTCGTGACCAGCCATAAATCGCATCTTGCACGCCAGCGACTATCTATGGATGGGCACCAATTGCGTCGAATAGCCGGCCAAAAGAAAAAGACCGGCAGGTGTATCAGTCTTAAACGGAAAAATGCGCCCCTTCTTAAATGAACCAAACGCACCGCCCCATCTATTATTGTCGGCCGTTGAGACGATTCGATTAAGTCTTTTTTAATTGCAGCAGACCGGCGGCATTGTTGCCGCAAACCGCTGCCAGGTCAGTTTGGGTGAGCCCGGTTTGTTCAAGTTCCTTGAAATAGCGGTCCGGGCTCAGCAACGGATAATCGCTGCCGAACAGGATTTTATCGATCCCGACCGTGTCTGCGGCAACTTGATAGATGGCCGGATCGTAAAGAAACGGGGACGCGGCCGTATCAAAATAGACATTTTGCAAACATGCCTTGACCTGTTTTTTCATTAAATAGAAGAAAAAAATACCACCGCCCCAATGCGCCAGCACAATTTTATTTTCGGGAAACTGCTGCAGCAGGGCATATATCTGTTGCAATGTGATCGGTGTTTTGCCGGGATACGCATGCCCCACCGGTTCATTGGTATGAATCAGCACAGGTCGACCATAATCGCGACAAAGCTGCATCAAGGGCGCCAATTGCGACAAGGCCCGCTCATCAATGCCGGAGCGGTAAAAAGCCAATTCCCCCAAACCGGCCAAGCCCTGCGCCAAACACCGCTCGGCTTCCGTTTCCGCCGCTTTTGACGCCGGGTCCAGGCAGGCCAATCCAACCAAACGGTCCGGATGGCGCGCCACCGCTTCGAGTATGTAGTCATTGTGCCGCCTGACGGTCTCATGATTTTGCCAGGGAAAACCGAACACCACGCTATAATCGATCTGGCAGGCATCCATCTGCTTCAAAAGTTGACGGGCGCCCACCAGCCTGGATTTCGGCGAATTGTAAAGCAGTTTAAACGCCGGCTCGGCATCAAAAAAGGTTTCACGCGCTTTTCTTGCCGGCGGTGGAAAAATATGAGTGTGAAAATCGATACGCATGCGTGGACCTCGGGTTCTAGCTGTTGGCTTTCTATTGTCATTAACTTAAGCCATTCATACGGTCAACTAATGTCCATCCGGAAATAGTAGATTTTGGTTCCCGGCAAGGCCCGGACATTTTTAAAACCGCAGGCATAGCACGCTACTGCCGAGGATTTTAAAAATGCGAAAACGCCGCCGGGGACCAAAAGATGCTATTTCCGGATGGACACCAACTAACAGTTTGGACATTAGTTTTGCGATGCCTGGATTGATATCCGCCCAAACGGCCCCCAAATTGTAGACCGACGCTTGACCTACACGCCTTTTCACCCTAAACTGCGCGCCAACCAACTTTCTCAATCATTGTAAAAAGCGGCAAACGGTACCCAATGCAACACCCCCTTCGGCTTGATCAAACACTTGAACGCCATGTTGTACTGGTGGCGCCCCAAGTCCACTGGAACACCGGCAACATCGGACGGACCTGTCTGGGGGCCGGGGCCCGACTGCATCTGATCGAACCGTTGGGGTTTTCGCTGGACGAACGCCAGATAAAACGCGCCGGTCTCGATTATTGGCACAAGGTCGACCTGACGGTCTGGCCCGATTTCAAGGATTTCAAAACCAGGATGGCCGTGGCCGACCACGAAATCGCCTTGTTTTCCAAATCCGCGCCTACCTGCTTTTGGAACATGCCATCTGCCCGGCGGCTGTTTCTAATATTTGGATCGGAAACCGCGGGCTTGCCGCCGGAAATTCTCACCACACATGCCGAGGCAGCGTTCGCCATACCGATCCTGCCGGCCATTCGATGTCTTAACCTGTCCACGGCCGTAGGCATTGCACTGTATGAAAGTTTGCGACCCATCAAAAAAAATTGACTAAAACCGTCACCTCGTGATGCCGCAAAATGTCAATCCAGACGTTTCAACCGAACTTTCCTTTTCACAACCTGCTAAAATCATAGAATATAATAGCATCGTGCAATTGGAGTATATTTTGCAGCACAAAAAGGCGAGAACTGTCCCCAACTATCAGTAAGCACGCGCCAAGGACAGCAACGTCATGAAAAAACGGGAGGTTTGGATATGGAACACGGAATCGATGCAACGTCAGGCAAAGACGGTGCAAAAGGACAACCCGCAAAAAAGGAACTGCGTTTTTGCGGTAACGAAAATTGTTTCGGCATGATCGGGCCGGACGGTCATTGCAATGAATGCGGACAGGAACGAGCACCGGAAAGTCAGTGACCGTCCATAAATAGTGTCCATCCGGAAATGATATTTTCCGGCACAAGACACACCTCAAAACAACCGGCTGCGATTAAATCGGCTGCGCCGCGAAGGCGGGCGGCCGATTCTCCAATCTTCCGATAAACTTTTCCACAACGGTTAATAAATCCGCCAATTTAAACGGCTTGGCCAAAAAGGCATCGGCGCCCGATTGTTTGGCAAAATCTTCATATCCGGGTTCAGCGGACATCATGATGCAGACTTTACCCGGGTATTCTTTTTTGATGCGTTTAAGTAATTCCATCCCGTTCATTTGCGGCATGTTGATATCAGACAGGATGATATCCGCTCCTTCGCCGGATTTTAAAGTGCCCAGCACGCGGACCGGATCGTCAAAGGAAAGAATTTTGCTAGGCAGATTCCCGGTTAGAGCGCTTACCACCATACTGCGAAAAATGTTATGATCGTCAACTACGGCAATTGTAGTACGCACTTGCGTCATGACATCCCCCTTCTGTCACTGATTCGTCCATGCCGGTGCCCTTTCCACGCTTGACATTTGACCGGAATGCCAAGAGCAACAATCGGCACACGCGGTTAAGGACAACACCCGAAGTGTATCATTTGTATCGGGATCAAAATATGTAATGATGATTTATTACTTGTATCCATAAAAACCGGGGATTGGTTGAATTGTGCCCGATCGCAGCAGCATAGCAGTCGAGACCGTGTGCAAAATTGGGGCAGTCAGGGGTGTCGCCTTGGAAACGAATCAAAACGCGGTAGCGCGACGTATGAGCAGATCGGGCACAATGACGGCTCTTTTAATGCATGGTCCAACAACCCGTCAACCAGCATGACAATCAAATATGCCCAAAGGATCAAATCTTATCGACAGACACTCGTAACCTGTTGAAAAATAAATATATTAATTCAACAGGTCAAAAACGGCCACAAAATACGCGGTATTTTTTGATGTGTATTTTAGCCGGCATAACAATTGGTTAATCAGTTATTAACAATTTGTTAACAATTTACGATCCTCAAAATCCCGCCAAAAACTCCTATTTTTAACGAATACACACTTTGTGCGCTTTTTTAAATGTTTGCATACGGGGCCGGGGTGCGTTCATTTGACAGGCCGAAAACCATGTTTAACATTTATTCCAGTATGTTAGAAGACACTCCGCTGAAATGTAAACACCCCGGCCAAAACAAGGAGAGGAACCGTAATGCGACTCGACAAGTTTACGATTAAATCCCAACAAGTGCTCGGCAATGCGCAAACCCTGGCATCGGAAAACCAGAACCAGCAGATCGAGCCGGCGCATCTTTTAAAAGCGATGCTGGACGAACCCGAGGGGATTACCCGCAGCATGCTGCGTAAACTTGGCGTTTCGCCAGAAGCCGCCGAACAGGAAGTTGCCCAGGCCCTCAACCGGCTGCCGAAGGTATCCGGCGGCGCGTTGGATGTTTACATATCCGGACGAACCCGTACCCTTTTGGACCGAGCCTTTGCCGAGGCCGCCAAAATGAAGGATGACTATGTCAGCACGGAACATCTGCTGATTGCCATGACCCGGGCCGAAATCGGTGAGGCCGCCCAAATTCTGAACCAATCCGGCGTGACCCGTGACGCGCTGCTCAGCGTGTTAAAGGAAATCCGCGGATCCCAGCGGGTTACTGATCCCAACCCCGAAGAAAAATATCAAGCGCTGGAAAAATTCGGACGTGACCTGACCGACCTGGGGCGCCTGGGCAAACTCGATCCGGTCATCGGCCGGGATGAGGAAATCCGGCGCATCGTGCAAGTGTTGTCCCGACGGACCAAAAACAACCCGGTGCTCATCGGTGAACCGGGCGTGGGCAAAACCGCCATCGTGGAGGGGCTGGCCCAGCGCATCGTGGCTGGAGACGTGTCCGAATCACTTAAAAACCGGCGCCTGATCACCCTCGACATGGGGGCCCTGATCGCCGGGGCCAAGTACCGCGGTGAATTCGAAGATCGGCTCAAGGCGGTGCTCAAAGAGGTTGAAGCGGCCGAGGGTGAAGTGATCATGTTTATCGACGAACTGCACACCCTGGTTGGCGCCGGTGCAAGCGAGGGCGCCATGGACGCCTCCAACATGCTCAAACCGGCCCTGGCCCGCGGCACGTTGCGGTGCGTGGGCGCCACCACCTTGAACGAATACCGCAAATATATTGAAAAAGACGCCGCCCTGGAACGGCGCTTCCAACCGGTGTTGGTGCGTGAACCGACGGTTCAGGACACCATATCGATTCTACGCGGCTTGAAGGAGAAATACGAAATTCATCACGGTGTGCGCATCAAGGATTCGGCCTTGATCGCAGCAACCACTTTATCCAACCGCTATATCGCGGACCGTTTTTTACCGGACAAAGCCATCGATCTGATCGATGAATGCGCATCCAAGCTGCGCATCGAAATCGACAGCCTGCCCACGGAGATCGACGACATCCAGCGCAGAATAACCCAGGCGGAAATTGAACGCGAAGCCCTGAAAAAAGAAAACGATGCCGCCAGTCAGGAGCGACTCACACAGCTCGAAAGACAATTGGGCGACATGAACGCCCGGGTACTCGAAATGAAGGGGCACTGGCAAAACGAAAAAGATTTGATCCAAACCATCCGCAGGATCAAGGAGGCTCACGAGCAACTTGACATCGAAGCCCAGCAGGCCGAACGACAGGGAGATTTGTCCAAAGTGGCGGAAATCCGTTACGGCAAATTGCGCGAACTGGACGATCAATTAGCCCGCGCCAACAGCGACCTGTCCAATCTGCAACAGGACCGCCAAATGCTCAAGGAAGAAGTCGGCAGCGAAGATATTGCCGAAGTCGTTTCACGCTGGACCAACATCCCGGTGAGCAAGATGTTGGAAGGCGAACGTGACAAGCTGGTGCATATGGAAGACCGGCTGCAGGAACGGGTTATCGGCCAGACCGAAGCCATCGCGGCGGTATCCAACGCCGTGCGCCGGGCCCGTAGCGGTTTACAGGACCCGGAGCGTCCCATCGGGTCGTTTATCTTCATGGGGCCCACCGGTGTCGGCAAAACCGAATTGGCCAAAACCCTGGCCGATTTTCTCTTCGACAGCGAGCAGGCCATGGTGCGCGTCGATATGAGCGAATACATGGAAAAGCACGCCGTGTCGCGGCTCATCGGCGCCCCGCCGGGCTACGTCGGCTACGACGAAGGCGGTTATCTCACCGAAGCCGTGCGCCGGCGCCCGTTCACCGTGGTGTTGTTCGACGAAATCGAAAAGGCGCACCCCGAAGTATTCAACATCCTGCTTCAGATTCTCGACGACGGACGCATGACCGACGGCCACGGTCGCACCGTCGATTTCAAAAACACGATCATCATCATGACTTCCAACGTGGGCAGTCAGTGGATTCAGGAACTGGGCACCGACCGACGCGAAGAAATGGAGCAACGCATCATCGAGGTCCTGCGCGCCAATTTCAAACCCGAATTTTTAAACCGTATCGACGAAACCATTATCTTTCACAATCTGTCGCCCGATCAAATCGGTCAAATCGTCGCCATCCAACTCGAACGTCTTGTCCAGCGTCTGGAAGAACGCAAATTGCACCTGTCGCTAACCGCCGCAGCCAAGGCCTTTCTGGCTCAAAAAGGTTATGACCCGATTTACGGTGCCCGGCCGTTGAAACGGGCCATCCAGCAGTACCTGGAAAACCCGCTGGCCATGGAAATCCTGCAAAGTACGTTCAACGAGCAAGACACCATTGCCGTCGATGCCGAAGAAGATGGTTTGATCATTCGCAAAGCCACCTGAGACATACCCCAACGTTGGGATATACTTGTCCGCGAGCCCTTAAGACCGGTTTTTGTCCTTTTAAATCGTTATGATATCATGCAGCAAGTACAAACATACCTAAGAAAATAGCTACGAAAATTTATGAAAATCCGTAAAGTCGTTAACAAATGCAAAATGAGCGCACAACCGAAGGATTTTTCTTTTTGGCAATCAAAATCCTACGAGCAGCGTCTTGGTGCATTAGAGCAAATTCGAAAAGAATACAATTCATGGAAATATAATGCTGAGCAAGGACTTCAGAGAGTTTATCGAATTATTAGACGAAAATAACGTCAGATATTTACTGGTCGGCGGTTACGCGGTGGCACTGCACGGCTATCCGCGATACACGAAAGACCTCGATGTTTGGATTGAGCTATCGCCGGTTAATACTAGCTCTTGAAACATTTGGTTTCGGCGCCCTCGGTCTAAAAGCTGCTGATTTTCTTGAGAGAGATCAAATCGTACAACTGGGCTACCCACCAAATCGAATTGACATTCTGACAACTTTGGAGAAATTGTCTTTTGAGGATTGTTGCAATTCAAAAGTCTGCGTTGAAATTGACGGTGTTCAAGTCAACTTCATTGATATTGAAAATCTAAAGAAAAACAAACGTGCTACCGGACGATCACAAGATCTGGCAGATGCATAAAATGGGAAATTATTTTGCGCGAGCCCTAAAGGCTCGGTTTAGTTTTTTCTACTCTGTTGAGCAGTAGTATAATTTGGAAGCAGAATCGCTAGCAGTTGATCGATTTCATGCAACTTCCAATAAACAGCCTGGCGAACAGCGGGATCGGTAATCCACCCGGCCCTATGGGACCCGTCGCTGTCGACTTTGCGTAGAAAATGCTGCAATTGCCTGGCGGCTGCCCAGTAGCAGGCCCGGTCGATCATTTTTTCGATGATCCGGGTTTTGAACAAACAGCGCCACTTGTACCAGGGGCGCCGGAAGCTGCTCCGGTCGATGGTCCGCAACTCAGCTAGAAGGCTCGTCAGCTTGATATCGATGGCCGGCAGCGGATCGATGGCCCCGTAGACAATTATCTTGCCCTCGTCCACATAGTCCCAACCGGCTTCCAGGGTGTCGATATCCGTGGTGCCCGCAGGTAAGGGGTCGACACGAATCATCGTGACGGACCGGGTGGCGTAACCGGCATTGTGGTCGGCAGTGTTGTCGAACGGCCAGACAACATCCTGATGAGGCGATTTCACGCTTTGATCCGGCGGCCCGGGCTGTTTCTGGGGCACCACGATTCGAAACGGCCCTTCCCCATCCAATCTGTTGTCGGCGCTCAATTCACCCGGCTGCAAATACGCACCATCGCGGGTGTAGGCCAGCAGTAAGTGTAACCCGTCCGGCACCCCGATCGGTTCGCCGTGGATGCGCCCCGCACAGCCTGGCGCACTGTAATCGCACCAACCGATGCTCGGATTGATGCCCTGATCGGCCGTAGGGTCATTAAAAAAAGTTGCTTGCGGGTAGGTTCCGTACACCGGATAAAACGGTGTTTGCCCATCGGCCTGCAGCGGATGGTACTGACTCCAGCCGTCCGGTGCAAAGACCTGGATTCCGGTGGCCGACGGCAACACCCCCACCAGATCCAACACATCGGCCACCTTGACCCCACCATAGTCGGCGTAAAAATCGCCGGACTTGTGTGTGTTCATCAGCAGGAACTGATTGTGCGGCACAAATTGCTCCAATTCGTCTCGCGTGATGATGCGGTATGGCGCCGCGATTTTGGAAGGATCATCCGCCGCGCTGCCCGGATAATGCAGAGCCGTGATCTCGTCACCGTTGGTAAAGCCGTCACCGTCGGAATCGAGCGAGGCGATGGTTGCGATGGCCGCGTCATCGCCGCCGTAGGCTTGATAGTCACGTCCGTAGCTGTTCAAAGTGGCGTTAATGTCACCGGTCTGATCATAGCCATAGGCGTGATGACACCACTGGCAGCTACCGAGGCTGACCCATTGGCCCGTTTTTTTTTCATATTGGCCCCCGGTATGACACACTGCGCAACTGTCCAGCTTGGTCCCGGCAATGTGCGGGTAAACGCCCACAAAACGATCCGAGTCGGTGTCCTGGCCATGATGATAGGCAGCCCCGGCGGGCGTTGCGCAAAGCAGTAGTATTACCGCGTACTGAATAAACGTAACCGTAAAACGTTGCATGGCGTTGTCCTCATCTAATGCGTTTTTCAGCCCTCGGATGATACCGGCGGGACCACCCCGTTTTCGTTGATAACCGTTCCGATCAAATTCAAATCAAGCAGGTCGTGCGAGTACGTGGTCAGGCAATAGCTTGAATTGGCCTGCACCATATCGGTTTTCTCCTTATGAATCTGCTGGCTGATGGCCAAACCGTGGGAATAATGCAGACTATTGGCAAACAGGTAGGACTTTATTTTATTGACGTGACACAATCCCAGGACATTGGCGGTGCCAACCGGTGCAACCACCTTCTTATCCTTGGTTACGGTCAACGCACCAATGAAAATCTTGTTGGCTTCGTCCAAATGATGACTCAGGTTGTATTCGGGCACGACCGTGTGCTCAATGTCGGCCTCCTTAAGGGCTCTGGCAACCTGGGGCGTGCGCACCGGGTCGAGCTGCAAGACGATGACTTTATAACGCCGCCGTTTCACCCGGCTGGCCTGCACGAGAATATTGGTGACCACCGAGCTGGCCGAATGGACGATTATACTATCGCCGTTTTCAACGTGCTTCAATCCATGACGGGTGACCGCACCGGCTTTATATTCATACAACGCAATTTTTTCGGACAATACACGAACCATGGTGTTGCGTAATTTTTCGTCCGCCTGCGTGGCCGCCAGCGAGGCCACCTCTTTTTCAAACTCCTCCAAAAGATGGATCAGCGGGATGATTTTGGGCTCGGAATGTTTCACAACGTCGGCCAGTTCCTGGTAAAGCGACATAATATCTTCGCTTTCACACCGCAGATCCTTCAAGGCAGCAATGATGGCGTTGAGACACAACACCGTCATGCGTGCGGCACCGATGACGTTGGCATGATAACGGAACAGACGATACAGGTTTTCTTTGTCTTTCGGATTCATAGCGTTAACCACAGATATAGACTTAAGTAAGCGGACGCGATTACCAGGGTAACAATAGTGATCAAGGCACTCGACCGCATGAATTCAAGAAACGATATATTGACTTTGGACTGTTTGGCCATGCCGATCGACACGATATTGGCCGACGCGCCGATCATGGTCAGGTTGCCGCCGAAGCAGGCGCCCAGGGCCAGGGACCACCACAAAATATCATGGGGTACGGGCGAGGATTCCATCATCAGTCGCACAATCGGAATCATGGTGATGGTAAACGGAATATTATCCAGAAAACCGGACACAATGCCCGCGACCCACAGGACCATCAGCACCATCACATAAGGATTGTCGCCCACACGCAAAAAGACATTATTCGCCACCCACTCGATTACCCCTTTTTCTTCCAGCACCCCGACCAAAATAAACAGGCCGGCAAAAAAGAGCAGCGTGCTCCACTCGATCTCCTCGAGCATGTGCTCGACATCCACCCGCGAAATGGTAAACAGGATCATGGCTACCAGCATGGCCACAACGCCGGGCGACAGCTTGGTGATGGTCTGGGTGACAAACAGGACAATGGCCAGCAGCAAACAACCGAGCCCCTTGGCGAGCAGGTGTTTATCGATGGGGGTGTGAAAAAACTCAAAACGAATTTTTTCCAACAGTAATTGAACCGAAAAGAGTTTGCCCAGGTTGGTGTCGATGGGCTTGAAGCGCTCGCGGTTGAAGTACCAGATAATCAGCAGCGCCACGCAAAAGGAGATCAGAACCGGAATGATCAGGTTGACGACAAATTGATTGAAGGTCAGGCCGACTTTTGATCCGATGATAATATTCGGTGGATCACCGATGAGGGTCGCGGTACCGCCAATATTGGAAATGACCGCCTGACTGATTACAAAGAGTTTGGGGTCCAACCCCATCCCCGCGGTCAACTCGACAATGATCGGAATGATAATCAAGACCGTGGTGACATTGTCCAAAAAGGCCGACAGAACCGCGGTTACGATGGAAAACAGGATCAGAATTTTCAGCGGGCTACCCTTGGTCATCTCGGCGATCTTGACCGACAAATAGGTAAACACGCCCGATTTTCGCAGGATGACGACAATCGACATCATCCCCAGTAAAAGCATGATCGTTTCAAAATCGATCAGGGCAACTGCATGATGTTCATCCACCACGTGAATGGCCAGCAGCACCATGACACCGAGCATGGCCGCCACCGCCTTGTTGATGATTTCAAACGTAATGGCAACATAAACCAGTGCAAACACAATAATAGGTATCAGCGCATCTTCCATTTGATCCACCTTACTTAGGATAAAACAAACCGCCGGTTTTCCGGCAGTTTGGAGAACCGTTTGTCATTTACAAATTGATAATTCAGCGCGCTCCCGATGACGTCTGTTAGAGCGCGTGGGGGGAGGCGTACACACATAACCGGTGCCCATTTAAAAATAGTAAATTTATTTCCGAGTGGGCACGACTTGAGGCCAAAGCAAGCATAGGGGTAGATTCGGCCATTCACAAATAGGGTATCAACCAGACAGCCTAGCTTGAGACGGTAATCGAACGGCCAGTGTCGAACCGCTGTCTTATTCGGCGCCTTTCCTCTATATAAGAGGATTGGGGCTGTCAATTAAAAAATGGAATGAATTTAATTTGTTTTAAAAAGCGTTCTTCAACCTCTTTAACCCCCTTCAAAGTTCACACGCATATTTCAAGCGCGCATTTTGCGAATCAAGGTTATCCCCCCTAACACCATGCACCGCGTAACGGCCTGCTATGTATGTCTATTTTTTCCAAGCGGTAATTGAAAACTGAAAAAATATAGCGTATAAAAAATTTTTACCATTATCTATTCAGACCACAATCGGTATTGACAATCAGCGATTAAATCCAAACCCTCTTAGGGCCATGCCACTATCAGCCATTGAAAAACTGCGCCGCTTTCACGACCTGTTCAACAGCGACGACCATGTCCTGATACCGATCAACGCCGACCCGGACGCCATTGCCAGCGCAATGGCGATCAAACGGTTGTTGTGGCGCAAGAGCGCCAGTGTCACCATCGCCAACATCAACACGATTAAACGCCCGGACAATCTGGCCATGATCGATCTGTTGGCGGTGCCCCTGCAACCGCTGGAAAATATCGATCCCCGACAGTTCAATCGCCTGGTCATGGTCGATTCCCAACCTGATCACAATCTCGCCTTCGGCAACCTGAAGCCGGACGCCATCATCGATCACCATCCCGAATGCGGCTCGTCGCAAGCGTCGTTCGTCGACATTCGACCCAAGTACGGCGCCAATGCATCCATCATGACCGAATATCTGCGCGCCGCTAAAATAAAACCATCGGTGAAGCTCGCCACCGGGTTGTTTTATGCCATCAAAACCGATACCGATAATTTCGAACGCCCGTCTTTGATCGAAGATGTGCGCGCGTTTCAGTTTTTATACCGACACGCCAATGTTCATCTGGCCCGCAAGATCGAACAAGCGGAGCTGCAACCCGAGTTCATTAAATATTTTCGCACTGCCCTTGGGGTGATGCGGCGGCGCAAAGGGAAAATCTACGCCCACCTGGGCACGGTGAGCAATCCGGATGTTTGCGTGCTGGTGGCCGATTTTTTCATGAAAATTAACTCGGTAAGCTGGAGCATCGTCTCGGGCATTTACGATCGCAAATTGATCGTTATTTTACGCAACGACGGTATACGCAAAAACGCCGGGCGCGTGGCGCAACAAAGCTTTGGGGCGCTCGGTTCGGCGGGCGGCCATAAAAGCATGGCCCGGGCCGAAATGCAGACATCCGACTTGAAAGACCAGGTGGACCATAAAAATGAAAAAACCGTCGAACGGTGGATTATAAACCGGATCGAGAAGCGAACCCGGTAATTCGTCAATGGAAACGATGCCGACAACAGATCGTACACGGGTAACCATTTTAGGTTCAGGGACATGTGTGCCGTCGCTTGCACGTAGCGCTTGCAGTGTCTTGATGCAAACCGCCACAAGCCACATGGTGTTCGATATCGGGCCGGGCACCATGCGCCGGTTGACTCAACTCGGCGTACCGATCCATACGATTACCCATGTCTATATCAGCCATTTTCATCCGGATCATACCGGTGAGCTGGTGACATTTCTTTTCGCCAACAAATTTCCGGAGGTATCCCGGCGGCGGGTGCCGTTGCAAATCACCGGCGGTCCCGGATTCATGGCGTTCTGGCAAGGCCTGCAAAATGTTTTTGGAAACTGGATCGATTTAGGGCCGGACCGGATGACGGTCCGGGAATTGGATTTCACCCAAACAGATTATTGCAACAGCAGCGATTTTCAAGTACGGATTGCGCCGGTGAACCACGTACCGGAAAGCACGGCGTACCGCATAACCGGCCCGGATCAACGGACCGTGGTCTACTCCGGCGATACCGACGAATGCGACACTCTGGTGGAATTGGCCCGGTCGGCGGATCTGTTTATTTGTGAAGCGGCACTGCCGGATGAACTGAAAGTGCCGGGCCACTTGACGCCGTCGCTCGCCGGTGCACTGGCCACGCGCGCCAAAGTGCGCCAATTAGTGCTGACCCACTTTTACCCCGAATGCGAAACCGTCGACATGGTTTCACAATGTCGCCAAACGTTCGCCGGCCCGTTGGTGCTGGCGCAGGATCTGCTAACCCTTTAAACACGAAAAATCCATGCAATACTACCCAATCAACCTGAACGTGCACAATCGCAACTGCCTGGTGGTGGGCGGCGGGGCGGTAGGCACCCGCAAGGTCAAAACACTGCTGGAATGCGGCGCCCTGGTAACTTGTGTCAGCCCGGCGTTTTCCGAAGATTTGGCAACGCTCACCGGTGACGAACGTTTAACCTTGCATCAACGCAGCTATGAAAGCCGGGATCTTGAGGGACACTTTCTGGTCATCGGCGCCACCGACGACCCGGCGCTTAACAAACAGATTTTCGCCGACACCGAAAAGCGCCGGATGCTCTGCAATATCGCCGACCAACCAGACCTGTGCAACTTCATCCTGCCGTCGATCATCCGTCGCGGCGACCTGCTGCTCGCCATCTCAACCTCGGGGCAAAGCCCGGCCTTTGCCAAAGCCCTGCGGCGCAAACTTGAAATGCAATTCGGCCCGGAGTACGGCGAGTTTCTCACCCTGATGGGAACGATCCGCCAACGCCTGCTCAGCAAGGCCCATGCGCCCGAGGCCCACAAACCCCTGTTTGAACAATTGATTGACGGCGACCTGCTAAACCTGATTAAACACCGGGATCATAAAAGGATCGACGCGCTTCTGGAACGGGTGCTCGGCACTGAATTCACCTATGCGTCCCTGACCGCGAACCGACACAAAGGACCGCCAGCCTGATGACACCCAACATGGCAACCCCCGAAACCGTTTTAAGGAACGCTACCGCATGCAGATTCTAAGCGTTGTTGCAATCAGCTTCTATCTATTTAGCACCGGCGCCTATTTGGCGTTTTTGTACCGGCCCCGGGAACAATTCAATACCGCCGGGTTCGCCTTGCTGGCGACCGGATTCAGTGTGCATACCGTGTTGATCGCCGCCGGCTTTGTGTCCCGCGGTCACCTGCCGGCCGATTCACTGGCCGCAACATTGACCCTGGCCAGCTGGAGCGTCGCCGGCGTATTTTTATTTTTGCAATACCGTCACAAACTCAAAATCTTAGGGGTGTTCGCCTCCCCGATGGCGGCGGCCATCATGTTGGTTGCGCACCGCACCCAAGGTGCGGCGGCCGCTCAATCACCCGAACTGTTCAAAAGCTTTTGGCTTGTCTTTCATGTGGTGGCCATCCTCATCGGCGAAGCGGCCCTGGCCCTGGCATGTGGTGTGGGGGTGCTTTATCTGCTGCAGGAATATGCCATTAAAACGAAACGTCACGGGTTTGTGTTCAAGCGCCTGCCGTCGTTGGACCTGCTCGACTCCACCGGCAACGCCTGCATCGTTTTCGGTTTCACACTTTTAACGGTCGGGTTGATCACCGGTTTCATTTATGCCAAAGCAGTATGGCACCGCTTCTGGGGCTGGGACCCCAAAGAAGTGATGTCCGGTATCTCCTGGTTGCTGTATGCCGCGCTGTTGCACGGCCGTCTGACCATCGGCTGGCGCGGGCGCAAGGCGGCCATCATGGCCATAATCGGCTTTGCATTGATTTTATTTACCTTTTTAGGCGTAAACTTTTTATTCCAAGGACACCACGGCGAATTTACCCGCGGCTAGACGAATTGTTTCATGATCGAAATCGTACTGATAGGCCTTAACCACAAAACCGCATCGGTGGATTTGCGTGAGTGCATCGCCTTTAATGCCGAGGAGACCCGCGCGGCACTGCGCACGTTGGGCCAGGAAACCGGCATCAAGGAGGTTGTCATTTTTTCCACCTGCAACCGGGTGGAAATCCTGCTGACCTGCGAAGACAGTCGCCGGGCCATCGAGACGGCCACGGTATTTTTGACCCTGAACAAAAACGTCCAGCGTGCGGATGTTGAGAAAGTTTTGTATGTCCACCAGGGCGAAGACGCCATCCGGCACATGTTTCGCGTGGCGGCCAGCCTGGACTCCATGGTGGTTGGTGAACCCCAGATTCTGGGACAGATCAAACAAGCCTATCACACCGCCACCCAGACCAAAACATCCGGGGTTATTCTAAACCGGCTCATGCACCGAACCTTTTTCGTAGCCAAACGGGTGCGAAGCGAAACCGGTATCGGCGATAATGCCGTCTCCATCAGCTACGCCGCAGTTCAATTGAGCCGCAAAATTTTCGGTGACCTGGACGGTAAACAAGTGCTCATGCTCGGCGCCGGCGAAATGGCCGAGCTGGCGGTTGAGCACCTGATTCGCCACAAAGTGGGTGATATCCGGGTGGCCAATCGCACCTTTGAACGCGGCCTGCAATTGGCCAAACGCTTTAACGGCCGGGCCATCAAATTCGAAGAAATTGTCAACGCCCTGGAGGTGGTGGATATTATCATCAGCTCAACCGGCGCCACGCAGCACGTTATTCGCGCAAAAGACGTCAAGAGCGTCATGCGCAAGCGCCGCAACCGCCCGCTTTTTTTTATTGACATCGCTGTGCCGCGCGATATCGATCCGAAAATTCACCGGCTGGACAATGCCTATGTTTACGACATCGACGATTTGAAAGGGGTTATTGAGGAAAACATCCAGGATCGCAAACGCGAAGCAATAAAAGGCGAACGGATCATCGATGAGGCCGTGATCGGATTTCGGCAATGGTATGCGAACCTCGACGTAGTGCCCACCATCAAGGCCCTGCGGCAAAAAATAAGCACCATTGCCCAGACTGAAATCGAAAAAACCTTGCAATCACTGCCCCATTTATCTGATAAGGATCGGCAAGCGGTTGGCCGCATGAAAGACGCGCTGATAAACAAAATGCTGCACGACCCAACCCTTTTTTTGAAAGGCGACGGTTGCCACGGCGACAAAGCCAATTATCTGGATATCACGCGCAAACTGTTTAAATTGGATGAATAAATTTGGGAGGGTTTACCGTTGACTAAAATAGCATTCTTGTTCCCCGGCCAAGGCTCACAGGCGATCGGGATGGGCCGTGATTTTTTTGAAGAATTCGCCTATGCACGTGAACTTTTCGAAATGGCCGAAGAGACCGCCAAGACAAAACTGTCCCGGCTTTGTTTCGAGGGCCCCATGTCGGATCTGACCGCGACGATCAATCTGCAGCCGGCGGTCACGGTGGTCAACCTGGTGATTTTGGCCGCTCTGACCCGTGAAAACCTGACGCCGGAATTCTCGGCAGGGCACAGCCTGGGCGAATACAGCGCGCTCACTGCTGCCGGCGTGGTATCCCAATTGGACGCGGTGCGGCTGGTTATCAAGCGCGGCGAACTGATGCACCGCGAAGCCACCCAACACGAAGGGGCCATGCAGGCCATTGTCGGATTACCGATCGACACCGTCGCCGCCATCGTGGCGCAGGCGCAATCCGCGGGTCCGGTTTCGGTGGCCAATCACAACGCCGAAACCCAAATCGTCATCACCGGCGCCCCGGAAGCGGTGAACTACGCCGGACAGCTTGCCAGCGATCAGGGCGGCAAGGCGATCCCGCTAAAGGTCAGCGGCGCCTGGCACAGTGAATTGATTCGCGGTGCCGAGACCGATTTCAAAGCGTTTGTCGCGCAAACCGAATTCAAGGCGCCGACACATTCGGTTCTTCACAATGTCACCGCCGACACATTGGAAGATCCCGCCGCCATTCAAGCCATTATGGTCGATCAGCTTTGCAGTCCGGTGAAATGGTACGACACCATGTGTAAGTTAATCGGCGCACAAATCGACACATATGTTGAAGTTGGTCCCGGCAGGGTGCTCACCAACCTGGTACGCAAAACCCTGGGTAAGGAAACCGGGGCCAGGGTTTACTCGGTAAACTCATTGAAAAGTTTTGAGGCATTTATCAACACGTTGGCCTGAAAGCGGGAAAACAGATTGAAACGTCGACGGGCGCAGAGATAAATTTGCCTAATCCATACAAATGTTTTATAATTGTTAATTATTGTTAATCGGCAATCGGTTGTCCAAAACCCAAAACAAAAACGCACTTTACATTTATCAACCGGCGGATTATATGAATTAAATTTCTCATTTGGTCATTTTTCATATTCGCCCAAATTCATATTCGAAGGATAGTTTATGAAACCTAAGGATCTTGAATTTTTCAAAGAGCTATTGAAGGGCCGTTTGGAAGACCTTTTAAGCCAGGCAGACAACACGGTTTCGGGAATGACCGCCCCCAAGGAAAATTTTCCGGACCCGACGGATCGGGCAAGTCTGGAAGCGGATCGCAATTTCATGCTTCGCATTCGTGACCGGGAAAGCAAATTGATCAAAAAAATCAAAAAAGCCCTGGAACGAATCGACAATGGGACATTCGGTATTTGTGACAAATGCGGCGAGGACATTTCCCATAAGCGTCTTAAAGCGCGCCCCGTCACAACACAATGTATCGAGTGCAAAACCAAAGAGGAAGCATTGGAAAAGGCGCTTGGTATCTGATTATACTTGAACATCGACCTTCACATCCACTCAACCGCTTCCGACGGCAGCCATACCCCATCAGAAATTTTGAGGTTGGCTGAAAAACTTGATCTTGGGGCGATTGCGCTTACCGATCACGACACAATCGCCGGGCTCTTGCAAACCCGGCCGATTGTACGTCACGGTGCCCTTCAGATTCTCAGCGGCGTCGAGCTGAGTGCCGCGCCTCCCCCGGGTTTTGGAATACGTGGCAGTATCCATATCCTCGGTTACTGCTTTGATCCGACCGACTCTCTTTTACGTAAAACGCTTCACCGGTATCAACTTGCACGGCAAAACCGCAACCCCGCTATTATTGAACGTTTAAACCAACTCGGCATACCACTCACGCTTGACGATGTTCGTGCGGTATGCCGGACCGACCAACTGAGCCGCCCCCACATTGCGCAGGCGCTTGTACACGGGGGGGTTGTAGATTCATTTGACGATGCTTTCACACAACTGCTTGGCTCGGGCAAATCGGCATATGTCGACAAGGAGCGCATCGCAAGCAGCGAGGCCATCGCAATGCTGATAAAAGCGGGCGGTATACCGGTGCTGGCCCATCCGTGTCTGATCGAGACATCTGATGATCAATCGATTGAAGCGTTGATCGTCATACTCAGAAAAATGGGCCTGGCGGGCCTTGAAGTTTACTACCCGGAACATTCGCCCGAGCAAACCGCCGCATACCAAAACATGGCTCACCGGCACAACCTGCTGATGACCGGCGGAACCGATTTTCATGGTGATATCAATCCGCATATTCAAATGGGTTCTGGAACCGGTGATTTTAAGGTACCCCCGACGGTTTTGGAGCACCTGTTGCGACAACTCGACACCAACGCATAACAGCCCGCCGGCCGATCGACCCGGCGCCCCAATGATCGCCACAAGGACAACGTTAAATGAAACTAACTGAATTCATGGATACCCTGCATTACCGTTTTAAAGACAACACATTGCTATTCGAAGCTCTTTGCCATAGCTCTTTTGCCAATGAACAAAACGATACCGATGTCCGCGACAATGAGCGGTTGGAGTTTTTGGGCGATGCTGTCTTGAACCTTGTTGTGGGTCATATCCTCATGCGAAGATTTCCAAAAACCAACGAAGGCGACTTGTCGCGCATGCGGGCCGGCCTGGTTAATGAAGCCCAATTGGCCGCGATTGCCAAAACACTCGATTTGGGAAGCTACCTCCAGTTGGGCAAAGGTGAATTGCAAACCAACGGCCGCGAGAAAAAATCGATCCTGGCCGACGCCTTCGAGGCAGTTCTCGCCGCTATTTATCTGGATGGCGGCTTTGACGCCGCGTTCAACGTGATTGATACGCTGTTCAGCCCATGCATCCAAGCGGCCAAACAAGAATCGACACACCAGGATTTCAAGAGCCGGTTGCAAGAATTCGTGCAAATCGAGCAACGTAAGATGCCCAGCTACAAGGTTACCCGGGAATCCGGCCCCGACCATGATAAGACCTTTGAAATTCAGATCGACGTGTGCGGCGTCAGCGCGGTGGGAATCGGCAAGAGCAAAAAAACGGCCGAACAGGACGCGGCCCGCCGGGCATTATCGCTTTTAAAACAACCGTGTTGCGAAGAAGCCGCAACCAACGATGCCGTCTGATCCCAACCGGCCGTTGATCATCCCTGTTTTCATCCCGCACCAGGGATGCCCCCACCGGTGCCTGTTTTGCGATCAAGCCCAAATCACCGCTGATCCTCACAGGCAAAGATTCAACCCGAATCTTCTGCAACAGTATATCCAGCCGTATCTATTGTCGCGCAACGCGCAACGCAAGCCGATTATCGTCGCCTTTTACGGCGGCAATTTTCTGGGACTGCCCGAAAACTACCGCGGCCAATTGCTAACGGCGGCCCAAAACCTGATCGAAAAGGGGCTGGTCGACACCATCCGGTTTTCCACGCGACCCGATACAATCGACGCCAAACGCCTGGCTACGCTGCAGCCGTTTACCGTTTCGACTGTGGAGCTGGGCGTTCAGTCGATGCACGATGAGGTGCTGACCCTTGCCCACCGCGGACATGGCGCTCAAGATACGGTCGACGCCGTCGGGCTGTTAAAAAAAGAAAACCACACCATCGGCTTGCAGATGATGGTCGGTCTTCCCGGCGACAACGAAGCGCGATCCGAGGCAACGGCGCGGCAGCTTATCGAACTGGAACCGGACTTTGTGCGCATTTACCCCACTGTGGTGTTAAAAGGCAGCCCTTTGGCCCGGCTTTACCGCCAGAAGCGGTACCAACCATGGTCCCTGGAACGTGCGGTGCAGCAGACCAAACGACTTTTGGTCCTTTTTTCCCGGCATCATATTCCGATCATCCGCATGGGCCTGCAGGCCGTGTCCGGCCTGGAATCCTCGATCCTGGCCGGCCCCTACCACCCTGCCTTTGGCCACCTGGTCCATTCGGCGCTGTTTCTCGACCGGGCTTGCACACTGATTGACAACCATGCATCGCAGCACGGTCAAATTACCCTGAAGGTGCACTCTGCAGACCTTTCAAAAGCGCGAGGATTAAAAAACGCGAACATTGAAATCCTTAAGACACGTTTTCAGATAGACAAACTTGATATACAAACCGACCCGACCCTGCCTCCCGGCCAACTGGTTTTAGACACGCATATGGTGCCTATCCGCAAATAGCTGATCCTTCATCTTACCTGCTTCGGCTAAAGTTAATTACTGACAAACCGATATATATCAAAGGCTAACCTTGATCAAAACCCAACCCCGAAAGCCGGTCTTTCGGCTTGGCTGATCACAGATTCTACGGCTTCTGACCGGGGTACCGGGGATGCCTGAATTTCCAAGAACACCGAGAGCAACACAGAACGAGTTATACATGACATCCCTACTTACCTTGCGGACTAAACTCCTGATCGCTTTTCTTATTGTAAGTCTCACCCCATTTATTGCGATAAGCATGATTTCACTACTTAAATCCAGCAACGCGCTTAAAGCGCAGACATTCAGGCAGCTGGAAAGTATTCGCGAAGCCAAGAAAACGCAGATCAAGAACTTCTTTCACAAACGAAAACAGGAAATGGGCGTTTTAATTCAAACCGTCGGCACCATGCGACGCCAAGCGTTAAGCGCCATTGCCGGCAGTCAGGCCACCAAGGAAGACCAGCTAAAAGCGTACCTTGAAGAACGGCTCAACAACGTCCGGAATCTGACCACCTCGCAAACGTCAACTCAGGCCCTTAACGATTTTAGCGCTCTGTTTTCGCTTAATGGCGGACAAATCAATCGTGAAAACGAAATCTATCAATCGCATGAAGCCAAATATGGACCAACATTGAACCGGTTCGCCAACGATTATGGCTTTGACGATCTGTATCTGATCGACCCCAAAGGCAACATTGTCTATTCCGTGAAACACCTGGCTGATGAAGGGCAAAATCTGATCGAAGGTGACCTGAATGAATCTCCGTTGGCAAAATGTTTTAAAAAGGGACTTGAGGCACCGGTGGTTCAGGACCTGCTGGATTACGAAATCGATATGGGATTTTACATGGGGTTCATGGCAGCGCCCCTTAAAAATCGCAATGACACGGCGGACAACGCTGAAACTATCGGCGTTGTTGCCGTTAAATTCAAACCCTGGCGAATTAACCTGATCATGCAGCAACGTGTCGGATTGGGTAAATCCGGTGAAAGCTTTTTAGTGGGACAGGACGATGGCTTTGCCAGTCTGCGCAGCAACCGGGTGGTCGAATCCGGTAGAATCGGCGAAGAAAAATCCGGACCGGATGTCGACCGCGTGTTAGCGGGGCAATCCGGTCAATTGATCGTTCACAATGAAGACGGCATTTTACAGATCAGCAGTTTCAGCCCCATGTCGCTTCCCGGCGTCAATTGGGGCATGCTCACCACAATCAATCTGGAAGAGCAGATCAACCCGGTCAACGAAACCGGCGAGGACCTTTTCGGTCAATACGCCAAGCAATACGGCTATGACGACCTGTTTCTGATACACCCGTCAGGCGAAGTCTTTTTTACTGTCAACAAGGGCCCGGAATACAACACCAACATTCTGACCGGTGAATTCACCGACTCCAATCTCAACCAACTAGTACAGCAGATTATCAACACCCAACAATTCGCGATTGCCGACTTTGCGCCCTATGCCCCGGATCAAAATGAACCGGCGGCATTTATCGGTCAACCGCTGATCAACAAGGATCAAATCGATGTGGTTGTGGTGCTCAAATTGTCCCTGCCCGCCATTAACGCCATTATGCTCGATCGTGCGGGCATGGGCTCGACAGGGGAGGCCTATTTATTGGGTGCCGATAAACTAATGCGCTCGGATGCCTATCGGGATCCGGAAAAACACTCGGTCAAGGCATCCTTTGCCGACCCGGCCGCAGGTTCCGTCGACACACCGGCTGCGCAAGCCGCCCTGGCCCAAAACCGCGGTGGCGCATTGTTCACCGGCTATCACGGCAAAAAAGTATTATCATCATATGCACCGCTGACCATTGAAAACTTAACCTGGGCGCTGATCGCCGAAGTGGAGGCCGATGAAGCGTTTGAAACCGTCAACACTTTGAGCCGTCTGTTCATCATCCTGGGTGTCATCGGATTGTTCAGCATTTTGCTGGTCGCCCTTTATATTGCCGGCTATGTCAGCCGGCCCATCAACCGGGTTGCCATGGGTTTGAACGAAGGCGCCGACCAGGTTGCCGCCACAGCCCAGGAAGTTTCCGCCACCAGCCAGACGCTGGCGGAAGGGGCCTCGGAACAAGCCGCAGCATTGGAAGAGACCGCCTCGGCGCTTGAAGAGATGTCGGTCATGATTCGTCAGACCGCGGACAACTCAACCCAGGCTGACAAATTGATGAGAAAGGTGTCCCGGATCGTCACCGACACCAGCAGTACGATGCAGAGTCTCACCGCATCCATGAATGCCATCTCCAATGCCAGCGAGGAAACCGGCAAAATCATCAAAAGCATCGACGAAATCGCCTTTCAAACAAATCTGCTGGCATTGAACGCCGCGGTTGAAGCCGCACGCGCCGGTGAAGCCGGTGCCGGATTTGCAATTGTTGCCGACGAAGTTCGCAACCTGGCCATTCGGGCTGCGGATGCCGCGAAAAGCACAACCGAACTGATCGTCACCACAGCCGGTAAAGTCCGGGACGGCTCTGATATGGTCAACCAAACCAACCAGGCCTTCGATGCTGTTACAGACAATGCTGCCAAGGCAACCCGTCTGGTCAGCGAGATTGCCACCGCCTCTGCCGCTCAAGCCAAAGGCATCGACCAGGTAAATGTCTCGGTTCATGAGGTTGACGGCGTCACCCAGCAAAATGCTGCCCATTCCGAGGAATCCGCGGCTGCGGCCGAGCAATTGTATGCCCAGTCGGAACAAATGAAAAGCTATGTCGGAGATCTGATGGGGCTGATTAGCGGGGGCAAAAACGCGAAACTCCGCCACGCGGCTTCACTGCTGTTAGAGTCCGATGAGTTGCAATCGGAAACGCCTGTATTGGAAGTAAATCGATCCGCCGAAACGCCGGACAAATCAGAGGATAATGCCGAGCAGAGCGATTTCAGAGATTTCTAATGCGGCAATCTTTTTGAGGGGACCATCGTTTGCGACTGCACATCGCATCGTCTAAAATTTAAAAAAAACAAAACGAGCCATGCACTCAAAGTTTCAAATGGATGGCTCGTTTTTTAATTCAGGCGGCTTTGGTTGACGTCTTTTTCAAATCACCGGTCAAAAACTTCAACCAATGCAAGCTTAGCAAATAGGCATACAGGTACGTGCCGATGATGATCAACACAAAGGCTTTGACAATATCCCAGGGGGTGCCGTTCAGCGAAAAGCCCGGTACATAGCCAAACAGAAATGGCCCTAGATATAAAAATTTGGCAAACTTAAAGGATGCAAACGCGGTGCGCCACATATTGGCCTTGGCAATGGTGGCCCCGGCAAAGGCGGCAATGCACACCGGCGGCGTGATATTGGAATCTTGCGAGAGCCAGTAAACAATCATGTGCGCCGCAAGCTCATTCACTCCCAGGTGCACCAGCGCCGGGACCGCCACGACAGCGGTTATCAGATAGGCCGCCGTCACCGGTACCCCCATGCCCAGCACCAGGGACGCCAGGGCAATAAACAATATTGTCAAGACTAGCGAGCCACCGGCCAATTCAATTACAATATCTGCAAAGGTCAATATCAAACCACTGTAAGTCAGCACCCCGATAATAATTCCGATTACACCCACCGTGGCGCCGATTTTAAGGCTGCTTTCAGCCCCTTTGCGCGAGGCCGCCACAAAACGTTTTAATTCGATTTTGATATCCGCGCCTTTGGCGTGACGCCGCCAGGCAACGATGGCCGCAACAATGAGCCCGCAGACCAACAGCGCCCGGTTTGAAAACAGGATTTTAACCGGTTTCAGTGATTCCTCGCCCATCAGAAAATCCAAGCCGCTATAGAGCCAGGCGCCGCAGAGAACAAACGCCATGATCCAAACCATCGTCAGATCGATTTTGGTATCATGGGTTTTAAAGCTGATGGCGATACAGGTAGCCAACCCCAAAATGGCGGAATATCCCGGCGAGTAGCCGGTGAGCATAAAGACCGTGATAACTAAAAGTGGTGCCGCATAGAGCCATTCGTTTTTAAAAATATCCCAAGCACTGTGTTCGCTTTTCTCTCCCTTGATATTGTGTATTTTGGCCTCGTAGTGGACCATGACAAAAACACTGAAAACATACATCAAGGCCGGAAAGATGGCCACCAGCATGATCCTCGAATACGGCAAGCCGGTCAGCTCGGCCATGATAAAGCCGCCGGCACCCATGATCGGCGGCATGAACATGCCGGAAATCGAGGCCGCCGGTTCGATACCGCCGGCAACGTGCGGCCGGAAACCGGCCTTTTTCATCATCGGTATGGTAAACGCGCCGGTCGACACCGTGTTGGCAATCGCACTGCCCGAGATCGAACCGAACAACCCCGAGGCAATAACCGAAACCTTGGCCGGCCCGCCGACCCTATGGCCTACCGCGGCCAGCGGAAAATCGATAAAAAATTTCTGTGCTCCCGACGCTTCCAAAAACGCGCCGAACAGGACGAACAAAATAACGTAGGTGGCCAGCACATTGGCCATGATCCCAAAGACACCATCGCTTTTATAAAAAATACTCGTACATACTTCCGGAAACGTATCCCCGGCGTGGGCGATTAAATCCGGCATGTACGCCCCGAAAACACCATACGCCAGCAGCAAGCCGCCCATGAACACAAAGACAAGACCGACGACGCGCCGGGCCAGTTCGATGCCGATCAGGACACCGATCATAGCCACCAGTTTGTCAAAGTCGGTCTCGGCCCCGGTGCGGTAGTTGATCGCTTCGAAAAACAGCATCCAATACCCCACCGAGAAGATCGACAGGAGAATCAATCCGTAGTCGACCACACGCATGAGTGTACTTTTCGATTTATAGGTAAGAAAAACCAAAATGTACGTGATGATGACATAAATCCCGCGATGATACTGCGTGGCGGCGGGTTCCAGAATCGCGGAGTACGAATAAAAAAGAACCAATGTCACGGCCAGAAAATCGAAAATGAACTTTTCTATTTTGTGAAGTTTTTCGTACAATTTTAACCTACCTATGCTTTCCGGGGCACTCCAAAGGAGCAATCGTGAAATCAATTATTATCCGCCGCAACGACAAATTCGACCTTTTGCAACCAGGCGGCGTCCACCCCAACTTTGAAAACAGGAGGCGGTGCGGCACGAGTAAAACCAAGCCAGATACCGCCTCCCTTTTAATGTTTATTTTCCTGGATTCTGTTTACGGCATCATCTTTTTTTCTTTCCAGAATTTCATCGCTCCGGGATGAAAGGGCGTAACAATGTTCTTCGGACCGGATTCGAGGCTCATCGACTTGAAGGTTTTCTTCTGAGAGCGCATATGAGCGAGTCCTTCATCGGTATAGATAAGCGATAGCAGCTTATAAACAACATCTTCGGGAACCTTTGCGTTGGCAACCCATAACGCGCTGTCCTGGAACGACGGCGTGTCATTATCTACGCCTTTATAGGTACCCGCCGGAACTGACAATTTACCAAAATAAGGGTACTTGGAGTAGAAACCGGATTTCTTTGCATCAGCGTCGAGATCGATCATGACGATGTCATTGGTCTGTGCGGCCATAATAACGGCCGGGCTAGGAAAGGCCGTAAACAGCCAGAATGCATCCAACTGCTTGTTACCAAAAGCAGCGGCGGCATCATTGTAGCCCATGGCATTACGCTCAATTTTTTCCCACACCCCCATGTGGCGAAAAAAAAGCTCGCAGTTGGCAAAGGCCCCGGAGCCAGCATTGCCGACACCGACTTTCTTGCCCACCAGATCTTTCACACTCATGATTCCCGATCCCTTGCGGACCACTAATTGCGCCGGAGCACCATACAGCCAGGCCACAGCCAGCACGTTTTTATATTCGCGGGTATCATTTTTCATCTTGCCGTTACGGCCCAACCAAACATGACCGGAGTATACAGTGCTGAATTGTTGCTTACCGGAGTTGGTTTTACGCAGATTTTCAACAGAACCGGCAGATGTTTGTGCTTTCACCGAAAAACCTTTTTCAGCCTTCACCGGTTTATAAATTTGGATTGCGTTAGCGACAACCTGGAACGTTCCGCCCGCGGGTCCGCCCCCGAAAATAATGCGTTTCTTAGCAAAAGAACTTGGCGCGAACGCAAAAATCAGGGCGACTGCACAAAGAGCGATAATAATGGTTCTTAACCTCATGTTCATAGGACATCCTCCTTCTTTGTTCGGTGAACAGGCATTTTAAATACCAAGATATCGATTTAAATCTATCGATTCGATTTTAATACTTGCGTACCACCTCCCCTCACAAGATATAGGTAAACTATATTGCAAGACCCTATTGCCGCCACCCGGGGCGGGGAATAAGTTCTTGATTGGCGATCGACTCCGGCCAAATCGAATGATATTGACCGTCAATAACCTGCAGCACCAAGGTTGACAGCTTGTTTTGCTGCGCATATTGGTTGTAGGTCACAAATTTTACTGATCCGAAGGGTGTCTGCATATCGGTTGCGGCCAGGGCTTTACGGACGGCAGCGGGTTCCAGAGTGTCGGCGCGCCTCAGGGCATCGGCAATGACGAATAAAGCCGAATACGCCTCGGCACCGTGATAATCCGGCGGTACGGTGTGCTTTTGAATGTACGCGTCGTAAAAGGCCCTTGCGCCAGGCCGGCGCGACTGTGGGCTCCACAAAGTGGCCGTAAGCAGATAGTCGGCTTCCCTGCCGGCTTTATCCAGAAATTTCTGATGGGTAAAGCCACCCGCGCCGCCGCACAATAGGGCATTGATTTTCAAGGCATTGATATTTTTTACAAGCAAGACCGCATCGTCGAGGTAAGAAACCATGTAGATCACATCCGGCGAATCGGTTGCCAGCGGATTTAGCAATCGTTTGAAATAAGCCGACCCGCTCGCCGGATTACGGGCCCGCTCCTTGTGATAGGGAATGATGGCTTTGGTCTCGATGTCGTTTTCACGGCAAAACCACATCATGCGCAACGCCCCGCCGGTACCAAAAGGACTGTTTTCATAAACAATGGCCATTGAGCGCGGCTTGATCCTGGCTTTAAAGAGGTCTTCAAGACCCTTGGCGTAGTCGCCGGCCGGTGGGTTCAAACGAAACACATACGGCCACTTGCGCTGAGTGACCCGATCGTCGGCAGCGGTGCAGACCAGCAAGGGAACGCCCAGTTTCTCGGCGATGCGCGCCATGTAGACCGTGTTACTGCTTTGGTAGGCACCCACAAGCACGCGAACCCCCTTTTGGGTCACCAGCCGGCGCACGGCCTGTTCTCCGGCCTTGCGTTCACCTTGGTCGTCGGCATATATCAATTTCAAAGGCCGCCCTTTGATTCCACTCCGGTTGACTTCGGCAAGGGCCATTTCAAACGAATTTTTCATCATGGTCGCATAGGGATATTTGGTGGAATGAAGCACACCAACCGGTATCGGTTCCGCCGCATCGACGATTTGAACACTTCCCCCAAACACAGCCATACCGATGAACAGCAGCACGCTGTTTCGTATAAATCTGTTGATTTGCACCAACACCCCCTTGGCGCCATAAACTATTGGCATGCAATTCTTAGACGAGACATACACCGTTGCGTTTACCCCTGGACCCGGTGTTGCGGTATGGAAACCGAAAAGACAGACCATTAATCAAAATTAATAACCAACGACAGCAAATGAATCTTATTCAGTTTAAGCAAACTTAAGTACGTTACAAAAAAGCAATAACTATGCCGTGTATCAAGCAAATGCTCTGAACAACACATCTAACTGCAATTATTTGATTTTCGTCCTTTGGAGAATTTCCCGGACTCCAAAGTCGGTCTTAAACTAGATTTTCACCGGTCTGGACAGACACAATCATACTGGGGTGCAGAGGGACGAAATTACCGTCAATAGATCACTGGAAAAGAATAAAACAATTATTTCAGACAGTTAATAACCGGGGTGCAATATAGGCAGGCTTCGATAACTGAAATATGCGATTCGACCGAAAAAAAAAGAAACACTTACACGTAAATCCGATATCGCTTTTCCCAGCCTAACCATTTGTTACATAGCAGTTCAGCCGACCAAAATCCACCGATAAAAGGCGAATTTCCACCATCGCCCGACCACTACATGCCTGATTTGAAGAATTCATCCGCTTCGGTGATCATATCCGGTTTTTTCGTATATAAGGTGGGGGCAGTGCCTTCCTTGAAACACTCGAATATGGTGTGCTTGGATTCAGGAATCGGCAGCAGACCGGTTTCCGCGTCGATCTTCGAAAAAACCACGCCTTCCGGTACCTGGAATACCCGGACCGGCTTATTCTTGAGTGCCCGCTGCATAAACCGCAGCCAGATGGGACTGGCGGCCCGCGAACCGGTTTCACCTTCGCCCAGACTGCGCTCCTGATCGAAACCGACCCAGGTGCCGGTAATATACCGGGGAGTATAGCCGACAAACCAGGCATCATACAGGTTGTTGGTGGTTCCGGTTTTGCCGGCCACCGGCCGTCCCAACGCTTTGACACGGCGCCCGGTGCCGTTTTTCACCACACTTTCCAAAAGGCTGGTCAGGATGTAAGCGGTACTTTTTTCGATCACACGACGACGTTCGGGGGTCGCCTCTTCCAGGACCTTACCGTTGCGGTCGACGATTTTGGTGATAAAGATCGGATCGATCAAATACCCTTGATTGGCAAAGGCCGAGTAAGATTTCAGCATTTCAAGCAACGAAATGCCCGACGAGCCCAACGCGATCGACAAATCCCGGTTCATGTTGGCACTGACCCCGAGTTGAGAGGCATAGTTGATAACATAATCGATGCCGATGTCCTGCAGGATTTTGATGGTTATGACGTTGCGTGACGCCGCCAGCGCCTTGCGCAACAGGGTCGGTCCATGAAAGGTCTTACCGTAATTCTTCGGCTTCCAGGTAAAATCGTGTTCTTCGTCCTGAAACACGATGGGCGAGTCGATGACCACCGTTGCCGGTGTGTAGCCTTTATCGATGGCCGCGGCGTATATTATCGGTTTGAAAGCCGAGCCGGGTTGACGGCGCGACTGCACCGCCCGGTTGAACTGACTCTGGCGAAAGTCACGTCCACCGACCATAGTTTTAACAAACCCGCTCTCCGCCTCAATACACATCAACGCGGCTTCGGCAATCGGGGTTTGTTCCAGAGTCAATTCCCATTGCTCGCTCTGTTCGATCTTTTTTTGAATTTTGACCCAGATGACGTCACCGTTTTTCAATGCCTGGCCGGGTCGATCAATACGTTCTTTATAATAGGGAATATCCGGATTCGGTTTGCGGGCCCACCGCATGGACTTCAGGTTAATGGTCCCCTGGGCGTGAGCAATGCGCACCGCAACGGCTTTCTGCTTGTCATCGACGGCAATGACCACCCCTTTGACGACCTGTTGTGCATCGGGCATCAACGTGTCGTCATCCTGTTCCAGCTCCTTGATAAAAGATTCGACCTGTTCAGGTTTAAGCTGTTTTACCGGACCGCGATACCCCTGCCGCTTGTCCAACTCGCGTAATCCGGATCGAATCTCTTCGCGCGCCGCTTTCTGCATTTCGATATTTACGGCGGTGTAGACTTTCAAGCCCTGCTCATAAAGCATCTTGGGACCGTATTTTTTTTCCAGATAACGCCGCACATGCTCGGTATAAAAAGGCACCTCCTCAATATACCAATTGCGTCGCGGTTTGATATCGAGAGCCTCGTTGATGGCCTCGGTGGCTTGAATATTCGTGATCAGCCCCTCGGCAACCATGCGGTTGAGGACATAAATCTGTCTTTGCTTGGCACGATCGGGAAATCGAAACGGTGAGTAGCGGCTGGGCGCTTGCGGCAGGCCCGCTATAATAGCGCATTCGGCCAGGGTCAGGTCCTTGGCCGATTTTCCGAAATAATTCTCCGAAGCCGCCTCAACACCATAAGCGCCGTGGCCAAGGTAGATCTGATTCAGGTACAAATACAAAATCTCTTCCTTGGCAAAGGACTTGTCGATCCGGTGGGCCAGGATGGCTTCCTTGAGTTTACGTTCATAGCTGCGTTCGGGGGTCAGGAAAAACGACTTGGCCACCTGCTGGGTGATGGTACTGCCCCCCTGAACAATGGCACCGGCCTCGATATTCTTGAAAAACGCCCGTACGATGCTGACCAAATCGATCCCCTTGTGTTTGTAAAAACGGGCATCCTCAGCCGCGATGAACGCTTTTTGCAGCATGGCCGGAATTTTGCCCAGGGGCAACACAATCCGGCGCTCTTTGTAAAACTCGGCAATCTTACGGTTGTCATCCGAATAGACTGTGGTAATTACCGGTGGATGGTAGTCGGTGAGCGTCGCAATTTTGGGCAGGTCACGACTGATGTAATAGTAGACGCCAAAAGCACCGGCGGCACCGATAATGACCACAAACAAAATCAGCCAGATCGACCAGCGCAAGATAATTCGGCCCGGACTTTTTTTTTGACGGTGGGCGCGCTTTTTACGAATTTTGGAAGCGCTTTTTTCTTTAGGCATAGGTTAATGACCTTTAATCGCTAAGATTTGATCTAATCGATTAAATTAACAGATAAAATATTGTTGTGCAAGGCAACATGGCGGATAAAAAATTTGACAAGGTCCCATGATGCGGGTATCTACAAGTGTTTATCCGACTATGGAAATACAAGAAATATACCAGATTGTCAGCCAATACCATTGATTTGCCAAATCAATAACGGAATGGATCGATGCCGAAACTAAATTTCAAGAAAATGGGCGGGTTGGTTCCCGCCATCGCACAGGACGCCACCACCGGTGAAGTGCTGATGCTTGCCTACATGAACGCTGAAGCTTGGGAAAAAACCCTTGCCACCGGCCAGGCCACCTACTACAGCCGCAGCCGTGACACGCTGTGGGTCAAAGGCGGCACCTCCGGCCATATCCAGAAAATCAAGGAAATTCTCATCGACTGCGACGATGATACAGTGGTACTGAAAGTTGAGCAAGTCGGTGGTGCGGCGTGCCACACCGGACACCGCAGTTGTTTTCATAAAAGAGTCGAACAGGGGGCGGTAAAAATAATTTCGCGACCGGTATTCGATCCCAAGGAGGTATACAAATAGATGTCTGATGTTCTGAAACTGGGCGTCCCCAAGGGAAGCCTGCAAAACGCCACAGTTGCCCTGTTTAAAAGCGCCGGTTGGCGCATCAATGTCAATGGCCGTAGTTATTTCCCGGAAATCGACGATAATGAAATCGAATGCGCCATCTGTCGCGCCCAGGAGATGTCCAGTTACGTTGAAAACGGCACCCTGGACGTCGGCTTGACCGGCAAGGACTGGATCGCCGAAAACGAATCGGATGTCCATGTGGTCGGGGACCTGGTCTACTCGAAAGTCAGTGCGCGACCAGCGCGCTGGATCCTGGCCGTGCCCTTTGATTCGCCCATCAAAACACTGGCAGATTTGAACGGAAAAAAAATCGCCACCGAACTGGTCGGATTCACCCGCAGGTATTTCGAGGAAAAAGGGATCGCGGTCCAGGTCGAATTTTCCTGGGGCGCCACCGAGGCCAAGGTCGTGTCCGGGCTCGCCGATGCCGTGGTCGAAGTCACGGAAACCGGCAGCACCATCAAGGCGCACGGCCTGCGGATCATTCACGAATTAATGCAGACCAATACCCAATTGATCGCCAATCACACAGCGTGGCAAAATCCGGTCAAACGCAAGAAAATCGAGCAGATCGACCTGTTGTTGCGCGGGGCCCTGCTCGGTGAAAAAATGGTCGGTTTGAAAATGAACGTTTCCGAGGCCAAACTCGACACCATCGTAGCCACCCTGCCCAGCCTGCACGCACCGACCGTGGCCCCTTTGTATCACTCCAAGTGGTTTTCCGTAGAAATCATCGTCAGCGTGGACAAAGTACGGGATTTGATCCCCGAACTTATCAGCAATGGTGCCGAGGGCATCATCGAATACCCTTTAAACAAAGTCATATAGGGAACTTGCCATGGTAGCGAGCCGAACAAAGGAAATAACACCCTTTATCGTTATGGACGTGCTTGAAAAAGCCCACGAGATGGAGCGGGCCGGTGCCGATATCATCCACCTGGAGGTGGGCGAACCGGATTTCGACACCCCTGATTGTATCAAGGCAGCCGCCTGCAAAGCCCTGGACAACGGCAAGACTCACTACACCCACAGCCTGGGAGCGCTGACGTTGCGCGAGGCGATCTGCGAGCACTACCACGACACCTACGGCGCCACCGTCGACCCCGAACAGGTGCTGGTCTCCTCGGGAACCTCACCGTGCATGTTTGTGTTGTTTTCCGCCCTGCTGGAGATTGGCGACGAGGTTATCATTTCCGACCCCCACTACGCGTGCTACCCGAACTTCATCCGTTTTTTGCAGGGCGAGCCGGTTACCGTCAACGTTTATGAGGAAGACGGTTTCCAGTACCGGCCCGAGGCGATCAAGGCCAAAATCACGCCGCGTACCCAGGGAATCTTTATCAACTCACCGTCCAATCCCACCGGTAATCTGCTGTCGGCCGCAAGAATGCAGAAAATCGCCGAACTCGGCCCGTACATCATTTCCGATGAGATTTACCATGGCCTGGTTTACGAAGGTAAAGAACACTCCATTTTGGAATTCACCGATCACGCCTTTGTACTCAACGGGTTTTCCAAATTGTACGCCATGACCGGTCTACGGCTCGGTTATCTAATTGCACCCAAGGAATATATCCGGCCGATGCAGATCATCCAGCAGAACTTTTTCATCTCAGCCAATTCCATGGTTCAACAGGCCGGAGTGGCCGCGTTGAAAGAATCGGCGGCGGATGTGGCGCTGATGAAGAAAACCTACGATGAGCGGCGCCGGTTCATGATCAAACGGCTCAAGGCGATGGGGCTGGGCATCACGGTGGAGCCCACCGGCGCCTTTTATGTGTTTGCCAACGCCAAGCACCTGTCCACCGACTCATACCGGCTTGCCTTCGAAATCCTGGAAAAAGCGCACGTTGGGGTCACACCGGGCATCGACTTCGGCGCCAACGCCGAGGGCTATCTGCGCTTTTCCTACGCCAACAGCATGGAAAATATCGCCGAGGGCATGAACCGGCTGGAACGCTATCTCAAAAAACGCGCATAAGGTTCTTTCACCACCATGCTTGTCAAATCAGCCGAATTCATCACCAGCGCGGTAAAACCGAACCAGTATCCGGTGGCACAGTTACCCGAAATCGCCTTTGCCGGACGATCCAACGTGGGCAAATCATCGCTGATCAATGTACTGGTGAACCGCAAACGGCTGGTAAAAACCAGTTCCACGCCGGGGCGCACCCAACTGATCAATTTTTTCACCGTCAATGAGGAGCTGATGCTGGTCGACCTGCCGGGTTACGGCTATGCACGGGTGCCCGCGGCGGTGCAAAAAAAATGGGGCCCCATGGTGGAGAAGTACCTGTCGCTGCGCGATACCCTCAAGGCGGTGATTCTGATTCTCGACATACGGCGCACGCCGCGCCAGGAGGAATTCGATCTGATCCATTGGCTGGGCCACTACCAGATCCCGTTAATCCCCATCTTGACCAAGGCGGACAAACTCTCCAAAAACAAACAACGGCCCCAACATCAAGCCAATGCCGCTGCCTTGGGGATGCCGCCAGAAGACCTGATCCTGTTTTCAGCCAAAACCCGGCAAGGCCGGGATAAGGTGTGGCGCGCGATTCTAAATTCCATAACGAGCGTTTAATCCATGTCCAAATCGAATCGGTTATCCTCTGACGACACATACAAATCGGGTTACGTCGCCGTGGTTGGGGCGCCCAACGCAGGCAAATCGACCTTGTTGAACCGCCTGCTGGGCGAAAAAATCTCGATTACCTCCAAAAAACCGCAAACCACGCGTAATCGCATCCTCGGTGTGATGCATCGCCCCGGTTCCCAGATCATCTTCATCGATACCCCTGGCGTGCACAAAGCCAACAACCCGTTGAACGAACGAATCGTGGGGGTTGCCCTGGGGGCCCTGGCCGACGTGGATGTTATCCTGGCCATGGTGGATGTGGACCACCCGGATTCAGAAGGGGAGAAAGTCCTGCTCGATGCCCTGCGCAAGCAAACCAAACCCGTAGTGCTGGCCCTGAACAAAATCGATCGCATTGCAAAGCCCGAAATTCTGCGTTTCATTGAGCATTGGTCAACGGCCTTTCCATTTAAAGCCGTGGTGCCGATATCCGCCTTGCGGGACATCCAGATAGATACCCTTATTGTCAAAATGGAAGAAATCCTGGCACCGGGTCCACCGTTTTTTCCGCCCGACACACTCACGGATATCACCGAACGGTTTCTGGCCGGTGAGATGATTCGCGAAAAAGTGTTTCGGTTGACCGGTCAGGAGATCCCCTATGCCTGCGCCGTGACGGTTGAAACGTTCAAGGAGCAAAAGCAAGGCAAGCTCATCACCATCGACGCCACCATCCACCTGGAACGATCGTCGCAAAAAGGAATCGTGATCGGCAAAGGAGGCCAAAAACTCAAACAAATCGGTGAGGCGGCCCGCCGGGAAATCGAACGCATGACCGGCACCCAGGTTTTTCTCAAATTGTTTGTGCGCATCGAGAAAAACTGGCGCAAAGATACCAAGGCGCTGCGCAAGTTCGGATACTAAATGATCCTTTCGTTTCATCCCTTGTTCGAAGGCGATGAAAACCGCCTGTGCGCCGGCCGTGAGCCGGACAAGTCGGACCGGGCGGCCATTCAACGAGCCCAGGTGGTCATTTTGCCGCAAGGGTGCAAGGAAGCCTTATACATCCAGGCCCGTCTTAACTGCACCCGTGTGTTTCCCAATTATGATGTCCGCTTTCTTTTCCCCGGAAAAATCGGACAAATCAGTCTTTTTCGACGCTATGGGGTCCATATCCCACCTAGTCGAGAATTCGATTCAGTGCGCGAATACCAACGGTGCGGGCAGACGGAAACGTTCAACTATCCGATGGTATTTAAATTTGATTGGGGCGGGGAAGGCGAAACGGTCCATTTGGTGGCGAATCCTGAGCAGCTCGATCAAATGCTGACCACTGCCCGCAGCTACGAAAAAACCGGACAGCGCGGTTTTGTAATCCAGCGCTACATTCCCCATCACCAGCGGACACTCAGGGTGGTTGTCATCGGCGATACCATCGAGTCATATTGGCGTTGTCAGGACAACGACACCTTCGGGACCAGTTTGGTCGATGGGGCGCGGATTGATCATGATGCCGCGCCGCAACTACAGCGACGCGGCCAGGAAGCTGTTCAAGCCCTGTGCCGTCGCACCGGCATCAACCTGGCGGGATTCGACTTGCTGTTTGACGTCAACGACCCGGCGCAAACCCCGATTTTTCTGGAAATCAATTATTTTTTTGGCCGGCAGGGACTTGGAGGGGCTGAGCGTTACTATAAACTTTTACACGCGGCAATTTCCCGCTGGCTAGCGTCCATCCGGAAATAGCATCATGCCTAAAAAAAAACCGCAACCGTTTGCCTACGATCTGGAACAAACCGACATTAACCGTCAGCGCACCAAAGCACGGGAGCTGAGGCAATCCCAGTGGTGGAAACGCCGTTTGGCTAAAGGGCGCTGTCATTATTGCGGGCACACCTTTGCCCCCAAGGCGTTGACCATGGACCACATCGTACCGGTCTCACGCGGGGGGCAAACCACCAAGGGCAACGTGGTACCCTGTTGCAAGCAGTGCAACACGCAAAAAAAACAACTCCTGCCCATCGAGTGGGAACAGTACCTTGAGCGGGTGCGCGCCGATGATTGAGGCAACAGTTTCTTAAAACCGGTACAATAGCCTTGCCACCTGCTGACTAGTAGTAGGGTTCAGCATCGATCTGCAAGGCGTCTGTGGCGACCAACGGTTCGACCAGTGCGCGCACCTTGGTCACAATGGTGTCGGTTTGATCTTCCGGGGCTTTCAAGCCGATCCTGACACGACCCTGCACGGCGGTAACCACGGCGTTGGGAAAATCGAACAAAGCGTTTTGAACACTAGCCGCCAAAGCCATATCGTCGAGCCGCCGACGCGATTCGGCAGTGGCCTGAAACACGGCCAGGCGCGAAGCAGTCGCCAACATATCCACCACGTCGTCCACCGACAGGCGACCGACCTTTACCACCATATGATAGATACTCGGCTCCCAGATATCGACACCGTACAAAAACAGGCACCACTTGCGGCGCTCTTCATCATCCTTTTTTAAAATATAGCGGGCATCATTGGCGCCAATGCCTTCACGGCGCCTCTCCTCCTGGACACGGTCTTCCAGATCCGCAACAACCCGGACCTTGAGCACGTGGGCCACATTATCGAGAAAATGGTGGCCGGCCAACCCGTGATACACCACATTGTCCTGACAAAAACGAGCCAGCAAGGCGGCGCGAATTGCGGTTGTGAACCGCTCCTTGCCGTTGGAAAACCGTTCCAAAACTGAAAACGCGTCATGAAGCCCGCGCACCAGTTTGATTTCCGGCAAATGAAATTCACCCAGATCAGCCAGAATGCTGTCCCGTGAGATGCAGGCGTAATTTAGTTTGTGGGCCAGCTTTTCAGCCACGGCCTTGGCGCGATTATAGCTGCCGCGAGATATGGTGATAATCGGCATGGTGGGATCCTTTCGTCGGAAGCGGTTTGGATCAGTGAGTGCCCATCCGGAAAATAGCAGCTTTTGGTTCAAAGATGCTATTTTCCGGATGGACACCAGCCAGGTGATAATGAGCGCCATAATAACTGAAAATAACACCAAATGCAAAAAAATGGGCGGCTCATGAGGGGGTGAGCCGCCCGGAATAAGGAGGAGAGTATGAAAGTGCATCTTCTTTTACACTTCAAAAGTTAAGAGACACTTTGGTCTGGAGGGTTACATGCGCATGGGGCTCAACAGCATCGCTGCCGGGCCAAGCCATGAAATAACAGGTGGCGGCTGGTATGGGCCTGTAATCGTTAAAAATTAGGAATTAATAACTAAACGTTGTGGGTGGAGATCATTTTTAATACTTGCGTCTGAGCGGTGATTGAACTTTAATGCGTAAAAATTCTGACCAACCCTTTTTTCCGGATATCGAGCCAAATATCGAAAAAGATCATATCCAGGCGGTGCGGTTCGAACCGGATTATATCAGCTGCACCGGCTACAGGTGCGGTATCAAAGAACTCGACGTGGAAAAGGTGCCATGCAGGCCGTTACCGTTAAATCCCAAGTTGACATTCTGAGCAATGCCATCACATGCCGGCGACCGGTAACGGCTTGGTATTTTGCCGCCGCCAAACCACCGGCAGCACGCGAACCACGGGCCGACAGATGGTCTTGTCTTTTTCAGTACTTTAAAACGGTTTTCACCCCAACGTTGCATAAAAAACATGGCAAAGAGGGGGTAAGTCGCTGATATGTGGTACTGTATCAGAAAACGAAACCCTATCGACAGATCAAACCCCAGGTGCATTCAAAGGATGGGGTCGATTTTGCCATAT
>JANQIE010000013.1 GCA_028282295.1 Desulfobacterales bacterium
CACAGTGCCGACATGAACCGCATGTTGTGGGGGATTCAATCGCACAAATCACACACCCACGGTTCAAATGGGTCAACACGATTTTGGGCAATGTTAAAAACTCGATGACCGGAACGTATCACGCATTCAGGCAAAAGCATAGCCCACGCTACTTGGCTGAATTTCAATATCGCTTCAATCGCCGCTTCGATTTAGCCAGTCTGCTGCCAAGATTTGTCTACGTAGCCGCCCGAACACCGCCGATGCCCGAGCGGCTTCTGATTATGGCTGAAAAAGCGTGGTAATCATATAAGTTAATGACATTGAATTCTTAATTTATTTTACTAGAAGTCTTTAAAATCATCCTCCTCCAACGGGATGACCTGATCCGGGCGCACGGTCTCGGTCGGGGCCAATGCGTTGGCCTGCGGTGCCGCCTGACGCGGTTTGGCAACCGGTGCTTGCGGCCGCGCGGAACCATTGGTGTTGTTGACCTGACCGGTGATCATGGCCAGCAGGCCGTTTGCCACGGCGTTCATTTCATCCGACTGGCCGCCCATTTCCTTGGAAACCGATGCGGTCTCCTCAGCGGCAGCGGCGTTTTTCTGAACCACCCGGTCCATTTCGGTTATCGCTTCGTTTATCTGCTCAATGCCGCGGGACTGTTCATTACTGGCCGAGGCGATTTCAGCAACCAGCCCGCCGACTTTGGTCGAAGACTCGGCTACCTGATTAAACGACTCGCGCGTATTAACCATCAATTCGCTGCCGTTGGTAATGCGTTGAGCGGTATGTTCGATCAATTCGCTGGTATTCTTGGCCGCGTCGGCGGCCCGAATCGCCAGATTGCGGACCTCATCGGCCACGACGGCAAATCCGGCGCCGGCTTCACCGGCCCGGGCGGCTTCAACCGCAGCGTTGAGCGCCAGCAGGTTGGTTTGAAACGCGATTTCATCGATGGTTTTGACGATTTTCTGAGTCTCTTCACTGGCCTTGGATATTTCATCCATGGAGTTGCCCATCTCCTTCATCGATTTACTGGCCGTTGTGACCACCTGATTCGTCTCTTTCATCAATTGGTCGGCCTGTTGGGCATTGTCGGCGTTTTGGCGCGTCATGCTGGCGAGTTCTTCCAATGAGGACGAAGTCTCCTCGATCGACGCGGCCTGCTGGGAGGCGCCTTCGGCCAGTTTCTGGCTCGAATCCGCGACCTGCCCCACCGCGGTGGTTACCTGCCTGGCACCGATTCCCAACCGCTTGGTCAGCGCAAGAATGCCGCGATTGATCGAACGGGGAGTGAAGATGCCAATGGCGACCGCCAGTGACGCACCAATGCAAACCATGATCAGCAGGAGCTTTTTGGCGGATTTGCCGCTTGCGACAACTTCCGCGGTTACGTCGGCCATCATCTTTTTCCCGGCTTTTTCCGCAGCATCAATGTCGGCTTCCAGCGCATATATTTTTTGCTTATACTTGCCCATCATCTTGTTGGCGGCCTGGAGCGAAATGCTGCTGTCGGCTTTTCGTTTGGCAACGAGCTGTTTGAAGCCGTTGTGGTAGGCTTCATACTTCTCGCTGACCCGGGCGAGTTGATTCTTTAGTTCGTCGCTCAGGTGAGGATCACTTTTTGCCAACGCCAACAGCGTGTTCAGTTTCTCGCGCATTGAAGCGGCTTTTTTATCAAATTTAACTATGTAACCGGCCTGTTTATCAGCGCTGCCGATATTCAGCAAAAAGTCTTTTTCATAACGCCGGTGTTGTAGCATTTCCACCTTGATCCGGTGTGTCAATTCGACAAAAGGTAAATCGTCGGCCACCATTGCTTCGACAGTCCCCAGCTTGTCTGCAAGCTGCCAGTAACCGAAAGTCCCAATCATTACGGTTAAAAGAAAGCTAAAGCCAAACCCAATCCACAATTTGTTTCGAATAGTCGTTTTCATTACATCCGTTCCTCCGAAAAAGTTTCCAGTGTCATACCCATGACCACTATCTTTTATATCGTTATCGGAACAGACCGACGGTTACTTGAATCAGGCGCAAACAGCCGTAGATTCGGCGTTTGAGATGACAGCCCGTGCCTATCCGGAAATGATAGCCGGTCTCCGCTTGACACGGTCATGGCTTTTGCCTATTCTGGTTTGCAAATTTAATTCAGTGATTGTCTTTTTCTGGTAGATATTTTGCAGCATATGCATGGGTAACCTGAAACCACATCGCAACCGACCATGAAAAAGCCCATGAACCGGAAGGCACGCCCCGTAAGCCCGTCAATGCTGGCAGCAACGCTCCTGCCGGCATTGCTGGTGTTGTTTCCGCTTGCCATGACGCACGCGGGGATGCCGCGCCAGTTGGACGGCCTGGTCGGCAGCCGGGACGCCGTGCTGCTGTCGGATGATGCCGATCAAATCCTGTATGCCCGCAACGCGGACAAGCAATTGATCCCGGCATCCATCCTGAAAATAGTGACCTCGCTGGCGGTGTTGGACGCTCTGGGCGGCACACACCGTATCTCCACTGAATTTTATCGTGATCCGGAAAACAATCTTAAAGTCAAAGGACTGGGAGACCCGCTGCTGATATCGGAAGTGCTGGCACAAATCGCAACGCACCTGAGCCGCCGAACTGATTGGCCCCGGCGCGAGTTGCGGGATTTAATCCTGGACGACCGGTATTTCAAGCAGCCGATTCGCATTCCGGGCCGCGGCCTTACCGACGAGCCCTACGACGCCCCCAACGGCGCCCTGAACGCCAATTTCAACACCGTCTACTTCAAAAAGGATTCGCGCGGACGCCTGGTCAGCGCCGAACCGCAAACCCCGCTGCTGCCGTTTGTCATCGGAAAAATTCGCAACGCCGGCATACAAACCGGGCGGATAACGTTCTCGCACCGGCACAAAGACGGGGTGCTGTACACCGGCCATCTATTGGCCTATTTTTTAAACCGGGCCGGTCTGCCGGTCAAAGGCCGGATCAGGACCGGCCGGATCAATCCCGCCGACCGATTGATCTATCGGCATGCATCCCGTTTTACCCTGCAAGAGATTGTTCAAAAGCTTCTCGAATTTTCCAACAACTACATTGCCAACCAGATTGTGCTGATCGCCGGGGCCAAGGTTCACGGCCCGCCCGGAACGCTTGACAAAGGCTTGCAAGTGGTGCGTGATTACGCCCATGAAAAATTGGGGCTACACAATGCGGTACTGGTGGAAGGATCAGGCATCGCGCGCCAAAACCGCATTTCGGCACACGACATGCTGATCGCGGTCAAAGCGTTTGAGGCGCACCACCGCCTGTTGCGTTCTGAAAAAAAAACGTTTTATAAAACCGGGACGTTGAAGGGCATCCGCAGCCGCGCCGGTTTTATCGAGGATGACGGCGGCCGGCTGTATCCGTTTGTTGTCATGCTGAATTCAAATCCAAACTCGATGAACGCCGTCATGCGCGCGCTGCAACACCTGTGCACCCGGCAACAATGAGGACATAGATCAAACCCAACAACCTTTCCATACTTTTCACTTCGGATCCGGAACGAACATCATGGGCAATCATTCTGTCGTAAAAAAAATGTTGCGTTTTTTTCTGGCTGAGTACGATTCCGATTCCTACGTGGTTCAGCAAAAAGCCTTTGTGCTCTGCCTGACCCAATTGATCCTTATCCCGTTGGTGATCGGTCTTTTCTGGATCAATCTGGCCCGGGAACCGTTCCCGGACCGTTTTGAAATGATCACCATCGATCTGGCGCTGATCATCACCATGGCCGCCGGGCTCTTTTGTCTGCGTTCGGGCAACTATCGGGCCGCGGTCAATCTGAATATCTTTTCCGCAACGGCGATCACGCTGATCGGCTGGCTGGTCAAGCAGGCTATGTTGCAGGAAATCGGCGTCAATCATTTCGCGGTTGTGTTCCTGGCAACGATTGTATTCACTTCGATGTTCGGCAGCCGCAGGGTCCTGACCGGGATCGCTTTGTTGTTCATGCTGACCAATTTCATTTCCTACGCCATCAGCATCAAGCAAATGCATCCCTATTACCGGCCGTATCTGCAATCGATGACCCTGCTGACCGCGCTTACCATTCTCATCGTCTACTGCCTGACGCATTTAAACGGCTTGATCACCGACAGGGCCTTGCGCAAAACGCGCGACGAACTCGACAAGAACATCGATCTGAATCGCACCCTGGAAGAAAAAGTGCACCAACGCACAATTGAGCTGAAAGCAAAAAACAAGGAGCGTAAAAAACTAATCAAGGAGCTGCAAGCCTCCCTGGAGGAAATCAATACCTTGGGCGGTCTGTTGCCGATATGCGCCAAATGCAAAAGAATCCGGGACGATCAAGGGTATTGGAATCAGATCGAGGCTTACATCAGTGATCACTCCAAGGCGGTTTTCAGCCACAGTATTTGCCCGGACTGTGCTTCCAAACTGTACCCGTCTTTGTAGATTCCGGACCAACGTTGGTGGGCACGGCCCACCCTACCTGCGGCAAATCGAAGGGTCAATTCCGGTGGCGAATAACGGTGAGCAGGTCGGATTGTCTTACGACAAAATCGGGTCCCGGGTTCATATACAACTGCTCATCGCGTTCAACGCCAAGCAAAATGCTGCGGTATGAGTTCGTCAATTCGTGGGCGATATCCGCGAATGTTTTTTTATCCAGACCACCGGGTACCGCCATTTTCTCCAGGTTGTTGCCGACATTCGAACTCAACAACTCCGTAAGTACTTTGGACAATCCGTGGTCCAGGGCAACCCGTGCCACCAGGCGGCTGCGAAAGTAACCACCCACAATGACTTCATCGGCGTTGGCCCGTTCGCAATGCACCCGGTTCTCTCCATGCACCAGCTCAACAATGGTATACGCCTTTGGGTTCAAGGTCTCCACGGCAAGGGTGGTCAGCACCACTTTGGCGTCCCGGTTGTTGCCTTCCAGGCGTTCGTCTCCTAGAATAATTATCGTCCGGGCCTTTTTGACGCATGCTTTTTCAAGGGCTTTTTCACATACTTCCCCGAAAACGAAATATAAATTCTCATCGTCAACCGGTTTTGATGTTATGTTGTCCGCGATCAACACAATCGGGACATCCTGCATGCGAACATCGGAACGCAGTTCTTCAATTATGCTTTCCGCGCGCTCGTTCCATTCACAAACAATCACATGATCCTTAAAATCGACTTTACGCATCCCCTGATCCTCTTTGAGCCGCCTGTTAATGACCACCCCCGCCAACCAGGCGGTTATTGTGCTGATCAAACCGATGCCCAGCACCATGTTGAAAACCGCGATGACCATACCGACGCCGGTTACCGGGTAGACATCGCCGTAACCGACGGTCGTCATTGTCACGACACTCCACCAGATCGCCTTGAAAAAGGGAATATCCCTTTCCGCGATATAGAACAGCGCCCCGCTGGCCATGTTCAATAGCAACGCGTAGAACAGGATATAGCTGATCTGCTCTTTTCTGACGCGCCCGAGCCACTTGTTCAGTGTTAGGTAAATCGTACTGATCATAGTCCCCCCCTGACTTTTAATCCGTGGTTTCACATAGCAGCCAGGGGGCAATGTTGGCAAGCATCGAGTCGACATAGTCCGGACTGAAATGTTTGCCGCGAAAATGGGCCAGCGCACGGGGCAGACACCGCTTGAAGGCATTGATCACCGCAGGATCGAAATCGATGCCGCTTTTCTGCTCGATAACGGCGACGACGTCGGCCAAGGGCAGTCGATTGCCTTTGACAAGGGTCTTATGTTCGTCGTACTTGGGATAATCGCGAGGCGATGTCAGTGCGTCGAAAACATCCGCGACGGTCAGAATGCGTGTCTCCAGGGGGAGTTTTTCGCCGGTGAGTCCTTCGGGGTAGCCGTTGCCGTCGAAGCGTTCATGATGAAACGCGGCAACCTCGGGGATGTCTTGAAGGATTTGCGGGAAGTGAAACTTTTCCAGGATGGTGCGCGTCATGTGAACATGCGCTTGCATTTCACGGCGCTCCTCGGTGCCGAAGGGACCTTTTTTGAACAGCACATCGTCCCGCACACCGATCTTGCCGATGTCGTGTAACAGGGCCGCCAGCCGTAATGCTTCCAGCCGGTGGTCTTCCAGCCGCAATTCCTTGCCGATCAGCATGGCGTAGTAGGCCACCCGCTCGGAATGCCCGGCGGTCAATGGGTGGCGGGCATCGACCACGGCGGACAGCGTGGTGATCGCGCTGTCAAAGGATGTTTTCAGTTCCTTGTGCAGCATAGCGTTTTTGATGAACTGACAGGCATGGTTGGCGATGGTCGTCATCAGGTTCAGGTCTTTTTCGGAAAAGGCGCCAATTTTTTGGAATGCCTCCACGATGATGGCGCCGAGCAGGCGCTCCCCATCGAGTATCGGCACGGCCATGGAGGAGCGCACACCCCTGAGAATAAGCGATTCGGACTGATTGGTGCGCCGGTCGGACAGGACGTCGGCCCAGATGATACCGAGCCGTTTATCCTGAACACATTGCACCAATGTGGATGATATCACCTGCTCGCGGCCCGGCTTGCGGGCCTTGAAGGCCAATGGTTTGAGTGCGCCGGTTTCATCGGCCAGCAGAACCACCCCTTGGTCGCATTCCAACAACTGGAAGGCACATGCGAGTATCTTGGCAAGCAATGAATCAGTATTGATTTCCGAACCGATCTCTTTTTGCAACTCGTAGGTCAGCCGCAGTTTTTCATAGTCTTGCCGAAGAACGGCTTCATTGCTGATTTTGGTCTGGGGCAAAAACTGGGCTTGAACCACCGGCACCAGCTGCGTTTGCCGCCTATCGGCGGACGTTCCGGTATCGGTCCGCAACAATGATTCCAGCGGTGCGTGGGTTTCCAGGAACACACAACGGACATCTCCGAAATTGAGTTGATCGCCGGTGTGCAATACGGTTGCGCCGTTAACGGGTTTTCCGTTCAGCAATGTACCGTTCATGCTGCCCAAATCCTGCAGCATCCAACCGTCGGCGCTCGAGAAAATCCGGGCGTGATACCGGGAAACCTGACTGCTGATTAATTGGATTGTATTGTCATCCAGACGCCCGATGGCGGTTTCGGCGGTCAATGCGACCTCCCGGGGACGTGATCCGTCATTGGGCTGGACAATGAGTTTGGCGGTGCTCAAGGTCGGCTTGTTTTCGTACAACATGGCCTGCCTCTTGTGGTCGATACGGTGCCGGCGGCGGCTGTTTGCGATAAACTCCCCGCCATCTTACGCCTTTCCCGGCCAAACTGCAAACAGGGGCTATGGGGGATGGGGTGTTTTTCCAGAATTGCAGTTGAAATTATCCGTATTTTCAACTAGTTCAGGACTAGGATTGTTGGAATTGTGGTGCTGGTGTGGAGAGACTATCGATTCTCAGTCAGACGCTGGTGATGGAGGCATAGGCACTGTGATTGTGAATCGATTCAAAATTTTCCGCGCTGACTGAAAACCAGGTGATATTCTTATCTTCATTGAGCTTGTTGGCAACATCCCGAACGATATCCTCGACAAATTTCGGATTGGCAAAGCTGCGTTCGGTGACCTCCTTTTCGTCAGCACGTTTCAGGATTGAATACACTTCACAGGAGGCCGAGGCCTCAACCAGTTCGATCATGTCTTCAAACCAGATGAAGCGTTTGAAACGGGTGCTCAATCTGACCTCGCCGCGTTGGTTGTGGGCCCCCTCATCGCTGATCTCCTTGGAGCAGGGACAAACCGACGAGATCGGTACGTGAACTTCGGAGACCAGATCGACCTTGTTTGCGGCGTCGCAGCAGCCGATGATGCGGCAGGTGTAGTCCATCAGGCCCGGCACACCGGTGACCGGGGCTTTTTTTTCGATAAAATAGGGAAATGTGATCTCAATGTGGGCGGAGGCGGCGTTGAGGTGCTGCTTCATCTTTTCCAGAATTTCGGCAAAACGTTCAAGGGAGATATCCGGCCTGATGATATGCAGCAGCTCTACAAAACGGCTCATGTGCGTGCCTTTGTATTCGTGCGGCAGATCGACATACATGTTTATGGAGGCGACGGTATGCTGGAAGCTGTTTTGACGATCAAGAACGATTATCGGATAACGCAGGTTTTTGATACCGACCTTGTCGATGGGGATGTTGCGGTAGTCCCGTTGGTTCTGAATGTCTTTCATAACAGTCTTCGATCTTTCCGTTTATTTCAGCAGATAGTCCGGTTTCACATGGCTCATGGCCCGAAACAGGTTGCCCTTTATTTTGCGATTGGTTCGGTAAAGATTATTGAGCAAGGTTTTCATCTCCCGTCGTTTGGAGACCTGGGCCGACGGACACGGATTTTCGAATGTTGGTATTTTTTTCTCCTGAACAAATTTTCGGATGGAGTTTTCATCGGCATGTGCCAATGGCCGGATGACGCGAAACTTGCCCTTGAAAAAAGACTGATTCGGCACCATGGTGCTGATTTCACCGGCGTAGCACATGTTTAAAAAGAGCGTTTCGATTAAATCGTCTTTGTTGTGTCCCAAGGCCAGCTTGTCACACCCCAAGCGATCAGCGATGGTAAAAAGACTCTTACGTCGCAAGCGCGCACACAGAAAACACGGATTTTCACGATTTTGAGAACTGTGCCCCTGAATTCCGTGATCGGTATATTCGATCGTCAGGTGAAAACTGTTGGCCGCGCAATAGGCTTTGAGGTCTTCGGCAAAGCCCCCTTGAAAGCCGGGATCGACATATATCGCGAACAGTTGGTAGTTGATTGGAATCCGTGCCAGACGATCGGTCAACAGGTGCAGCAAGGTCATGCTGTCCTTGCCGCCGGAGAGTCCCACGGCAATGCGGTCGCCATCGGCGATCATGTCGTAGCGGTTCACGGCTTGGCCGAGAGCCCTTTTCAGGGCTTTGTATGTATAACTCTGTGCGGGCAATTCTTAAGATGGTCAGCTATGACAAGGCTTGCAAGAGATTCCAATGAAAATGCAAGAAACCGCTACGCGTCGTCAAAAAACCTGCCGGTGTTGCGTCCGGCAGGTCCCGGGCATGTTGTTCTTAATCCGTTTCCTCGGATGCCGGCGAAGCGGCTTCGGGCTCCGATTCCACAGCTTCCGTTTTGGGTGTTTCGTCAGAGACCTCCTGGGTTGCAGCCGCCTCGACGGTTTCATTTTCAGGCGCGGTGCCGGCTTGCTCAAGTTGTTCTTTTTCTTCCAGGCTGCTCAACTTGATTTTGCCAGCCGCGATCTCACGTAATGAAACGACGATATCTTCGTTTTTGGGCGAACTAACCAGGTATTCGGACCCTTCACGAATTTGTCGTACACGTCGTGCGGCCATATTGACCAGTAGAAAACGGTTCGGTACTCGTTTTAAGCAATCTTCGATGGTAATTCGTGCCACGCGAAAGCCTCCATGTCATAAAAAATTAAAAAAGCAACTCGCTTATGCCCATCCGGAAATAGTAGATTTTGGTTCCTGGCAAGGCCCGAGCATTTTTAAAACCGCAGGCATAGCGCGCTATGTCGAGGATTTTAAAAATGCGAGAACGCCGC
>JANQIE010000036.1 GCA_028282295.1 Desulfobacterales bacterium
ATTGTAAACCGCACCGTTTAAGACTGAGCGCGGTACACCTGCGACTCACACTCATTCCCGCGCAGGCGGGAATCCAGGAAATGCCCCCAAATGCGCAAATTGCTTGTTCCGGCGGCTCGCCGCCTGCTTAAGTCAATGACATTAAATTAAAAGAGCGAATCCATGCACATGAAACTACTCACCGCCGTACTCATGGGAGTACTGGCATTGACCGCCGGGTGTGGCGCCGGCCTTTTGTCGAAACTGCCAAAGGACGAGACGGATATCGTGGTCAATTATCCGCCCCAAAGCTCGCTGCAGTTTTCAGAGGATCAGACCATCCGGAAGCAGTTTCTGGTGACGACCGGCAGACCATCACTTTTGAAAAGCCTCTGATGATTAACCGTGAGGGCTTACAGGGTCTGCACCTTGCCGTGAATAAGCACCCGTACATTTCTACCATGCACGATCATCCCCTGAATCCCGAATGCAACAGACCGGAATGTGCCATAAACGCTTTTTGCCTGCGGTGTTTGAGTGACGGCGCCTTGATTCGGCCCGAGACCATTCTGGTCGGCGATAACGGCGTCGAAGTCAAAGTACGGCCCGCCGGCCATCTCTACCCGTATTTCGACAAGACAATTCGGACTTTGGTCCTGCGAACCTTTAAAGACGTCAATTCGCCTGCTCCGCCATTTCCGGCAGACATCAAGGGCTTCACGGCCATGCGCATCCGCAGTACCGAACCTTCTCTGGTCAGGTATTTATATTGGAATGTGGACCGGCATCCGGAAATCTTTTTCAGATGAACCGGCTTGAGGGGTTGCGAAAGAACAAGGGCGAATCCCCGGAAAGGGATTCTCACCCTTGCCGAACACATTTGAAAATCATCCCGTTGGCGGGCACGGCCCACCCTACCTGCTACTACCGTAGGGTGGGCCGTGCCCACCGGATTGAGCGAAACAACGATGCACAAACAATACATACAAGTTTCCGTCTTTGACCGGCTCGATAGTGGAACCGATAGCGGCATTCTCGGCGGCCGGGCGTCCGACATTCAGGTTGTCAAGGAGGCGGTCCTGCAGAACGTGGAAAATCTGTTGAACACGCGCCGAGCCATCATCGGGGACCTGCCGGAAGGCTACCGCCATCTGAATGACTCCTTATTCGTTTACGGGCTTGAAGACTTTGTGACCAGGAATCCCAAAAGCCCGGATGTGCGCAAGGCGTTGCAAAGCAACATCATAAGCGCCATCGACAAATTCGAGCCGCGCCTGAAACAGGTGTCGGTCGAGTTCAACAACCAACATGGCAACGAGCAAAAGGTGTGCTTCACCGTCACAGCGATCCTGTATGCCGATCCGGTTCACGAACCGATCCATTTCGACACCTGGTTTTCCGTGAACCGGGGGGAGTATTACGTCAAATAAGGTTATCCATAAAACCCAAGTGAGCTCGACAAAGATAAAAACGCCCCACCAGGGATTCCCCCCTCAAGGGCATAGCCGTCAGGCTAAGAAAAAAATGAATAGCAATATGAGCAAAATCGCATGTCGAAATCTGACAATAACACCTATACATTTTTGCGATATTTCCCAAAACGCGCAAATTGTTTGTTCCGGCTGATATTCACTTGCATGGTCATAGGCCCTATGAGCGGCTTGTATTTTGCCAAACGCTGCAGGGCGGTATTCAAGTCGGGGCTGCAGAGACTGGCAAAGATCGGCGGATCGAATGCTTCCACGGAAATAGCCTGGCCAACCATCAAGGGCAGTTCTTCAGCACCGGCAATCTTCTCTAATCCAATCCATAGGTTGAAATAGTCGGTAGGACTTAAAGTCGCTTCATTGCGGGCAAAAAGGTCGGCTGGAAGGCCAGCCAGTGCCAGGACATGGGCCGGATTGAGTCTCATGTCGGTAAGCAAAATTTTCCAACTACGCTGGTCTGTGAAGTGTGTTGCTTTCTTCATTGACGTTTCCCTGCTTTTTCCATGAACTTTTGAGACATCTTCAACATCGTTTTTCTTGGTATAAACGGGACCACCCAATTCGCCATGAAGCTCAGCCCTATTTCATTGATCTTGACAAGATCGCCTTTCAACATGGCATTATAGCCGCATTTTGCGACCGAATCCGGTGTTGCGGCGTTATCCCAGGCTTTAATACCATCAAGGTCACCGGCGGCAACAAAACCAGTGGCAACGGTACCGGGGCAAAGTGCCGTTGAAGTAACATTCGTTCCTTCAAGTTCCTGGGCAATGGCCTGGGAGAAGGACACGACAAAGGCCTTGGTGGCATAATAGACCGCCTGCAGCGGGCCCGGCATGAAGGCCGCGGTGGATGCAACATGTAGAATCTTACCGGAGTTCCGGCTGACCATGCCCTGCAGGTACAGGTGGGTTAGGTTGACCAGGGCGGCCATATTGACCTGCATCATTGCCTGATCCTTGGCCAGATCGCGCTCGTGAAATTTCCCGTGGCCGCCAAAACCGGCGTTGTTGATCAAAATATCGATCTGCAGACCCATTGCCTCGGTAGCGGCGAAAATCTTTTCAGCAGCATCTGGCCGGGCCAAGTCCGAAGCGATGACAATGGCCGTGATGCCGTGGTCGCTCTCCAACGCCGATTTCAATTCGTTTAGTCTATCCTCGCTCCGGGCAACCAGTACGACATCGCCGCCTTTGGAAGCATGATATTTTGCCAACTCGACACCAATACCGCTTGATGCGCCTGTCACTAATGCAGTGTTACCCATGATTGTCTCCTTTTGCCGCTTTTTATCTGAATCGTTTCTGTCGCGTCTTGGCTACAAGATAGGACGGGATCATTTTTTCGACAATAGCATGCGGCGCCATAATTATTGCAAATGGCGCCATATTTAGAGGCAAGCGTGCCACGGAAGGGTCAAGTCAATGAAAAACTAAAAGAAAAGAAAATAAAAAACCAGGTGCCTGTTGACGGCGGCACCTGGTTTTTTGGTTTCAGGTTAAGGGGGCAGCGGTTGTCACCGTAAAGGCTGCAGTTCCACCCGCCGGTTGATGGCGCGGCCCCGGGCCGTGGTGTTGGTGGCCGCCGGCCGGCTTAAGCCGTAACCCTTGGCGCTTAGCCGCTTGGCGTCGATACCGTTTTCGGTCAGGTAGGTCATGACGGCCCGGGCCCGTTTTTCGGACAATTGCTGGTTAAAGGCCGCGGCGCCGACGTTGTCGGTGTGCCCCTGGATTTCCAGGCGCAGGGCCGGGTTCTGCGTCAGGATACGCACCAGCGCGTCCAGACTGCTGCGTGACGCCGGTTTCAACTCCCATTGACCGGAGTCGAAGCGTACGCCGGTCAGTACCCAGCAGCCGCGTGCATCCACTTGCGCCCCCTTGGGGGTGCCGGGACATTTGTCCTGGTAGTCATAGACACCGTCACCGTCGGTATCCAGCGGACAGCCCTGGCGGTCGACGGGCGCGCCGCGCGGGGTGCGCGGGCATTTGTCCTGGTAGTCGTAAACGCCGTCACCGTCACTGTCCAGGGGGCAACCTTGGGCGTTCACGCGGACCCCTTGCGGTGTGCCGGGGCATTTGTCCAGGTAATCGAAAACCCCGTCGCCGTCCGTGTCCGGCGGGCAGCCGCGTGCATCCACCTGCACGCCCCTGGGGGTTTGCGGGCAGCGGTCCAGGCGGTCGGTGACTCCGTCACCGTCGCTGTCGAGCGCCGGTTGGCCGGCACGCAGAAATACTTTTTTTACGTAGTCGGCCATTTGTGCCGGTGATGCGATGTCGTCGCCGTTAACGGCAAAACCGCAGCCGCCGAGTGTGGCGATTTCTTTGAGCAACTTGCGTCCGTCTGGATCGTCGCCCATCAGGACGGTGTACAAGCATAGATTGGCGCCGTGCTGCTGCTTTATTTGATTGGCCGCTTCGATGGCGCCGGTGCGCATCTCTTTGCCGTCACTGAAAATGATAACCGCCAGTTTGCCGTCGCGTTGCCGCAAATCGGTTGCGGCGCCTTCAAGGGCCAGTGCCAACGGACTGGTGCCGCCGGCGCATTTGACTTTGTCCAGACCGGCTTGCAGGGCGTCGGTGGCGTATGGCGCCATACCAAAGTGCAGCATGGTTTTTGCCGTGCCGACACATTGGCCGTGCCCGAAGGAGCGCAGGCCCCCCTGGACCGGAATTTCCGGCAGGGTTTGATTCAGACGCGACACAAGTTCGCGGGCCTGCTCAAACTTGGGCCATCCGTTGTGATACTCGGCCATGGAAGACGACGCGTCCATGATGATCAGAAAATGATCGGCTTTGGGTTGGTACCGTCCACTTGCGATTCTTTCAGGCTCAAAGCTCTGGTAGACTTGCGGGATCTGAACCGCCATGCATCCCAGCAGGCTTCCGGTCAATACCAATACTGCCACGATTCCTGCCATTTTTTGTTTCATTCCTGCCTCCTTGTTTTACTTTCAGTATATTTTATTTTAATGACACCGGCGCGATTGCGCCGGTAAAAACGGCTCTTTGAAAATTGTTTTTATTTTTTCCGCGGCCCTGAGGACAAGCATTATCAACAAGTGGTCCCTTGCTTATCGGAAATGGTTTGTCGATTCGTCAAACGGTGCTGTTTCTCGGATTGCAAACAAATTTCGCGCGTGAGCGGCTAATCGAATCGATGGTCGATGCGGTGGGAGAAAAGCGGGTCCGCAGTTACCAAAAGGTTGGTGCGTCGCGACGCGATGTGAAAAATGGAAGTACTTTAACGCAGGCCGCGGTAAAACGCAAATTAAAATACCGTGCAAAATACCGGATGCGGTTGCATGCGGGCTCGGACGGATGTTTGGCTTGAACGGTCGGCCGATTCCTGCAATGATGGGCCGGCGCGGTGAAAGGAAGCAAAAGATAAGAAAGGAATGAGGGCATGGATTATACGTTGCTGGACGAGTTGATACGAACGCCGGGGATTTCGGGGCGTGAAGAAAAGGTACGGAACCTGATGGCCGGGCAGATGAACCGTTTGGGGGCAACCATTGCCATCGATGCCATGGGCAATCTGATTGGGCACCTGCCCGGCAAGGGGCCGCGGGTGGCGCTCATGGCCCACATGGATGAAGTCGGTTTTATGGTCAGCAGGATCGAGCCGGAAGGATTTATCCGCGTGATGCCGGTGGGCGGTGTCGATCCGCGGGTATTCGGCGCCCAGAAGGTCCTGGTGCACGGGCGTGAGGATCTGCCCGGCATTGTCGGCAGCATTCCGCCCCATCTGTTGAAGAACAAGGACGGCGCCAACGGCAAAGCGGCGTTGCCTGTTGAAGAGAGTTTCATCGACACGGGGCTGCCGTTTGAACAAGTTGACGCCCTGGTCCGGGTGGGCGACCCGGTAACGTTCGCGGTCGACGGGTGGGAGAACGACACCGCTTTTTTCGGCAAGGCGCTGGATGACCGTCTGGGCTTGTTTGTGATGCTCAGCGCTGTGCAGCAGGCGGCCAACATCGATTGTGACCTGTTTTTACTCGCCACCACCCAGGAGGAGTACGGGTTGCGCGGCGCCGGGCCGGCGGTGTTCGGTGTGACGCCGCAGATTGCGCTGGCCCTTGAAGGCACGGTGGCGTCGGACACGCCGGGAATCAGGTTGCCGGCCAATACCGCCCCCACCGCCCAGGGCGGCGGACCTGAAATCCGGTTGAGCGACCGGCGCATGTTGGCCGACCGGGCGCTGGCCGATTTTATCGTTGCTACGGCGCGCGCCGCCGGTCTCGCGCATCAGGTGGTGGTCAAAAATACAGGGGCCACCGATGCCGCCGCGGCTCAGATTACCGGCGGCGGGTTCAGGGCGGGCGCACTGGCGGTGCCGGTGCGGTATATCCACGCCCCCATCGGACTTGCCAACAAGGCGGATATCGATCAGACCATTCGTTTGACGACCGCGTTTCTCGAACAGGTTTCCAGTTTCGCGGGTTAGGACTCGCGCATCCTCAGGTTGATTGCAAGTTTTTCCAGCGACAGCTTGACCACATCGGCCAGATGCGGTTTGGCCTCGATGTAGGTTTGCATGAACGGGCGCACCTCGTCGGGGCGGGTCAGGCCGCAGACCGGAATGAAGGCGGCCAGCACCCGTTCATACAGCAACGGGTGAAAGGTCTCCAGCGCCGCGAGATGGTTTTGGAACCAGGGCCATAGACCTTCGACGGCTTCGGGGTTGACGGCCATGGCAACCAGGGGGATGAACTGGTTGCGGGGCGGTATCTTTTCCAGCACATAGCGGCCTGCCCGTTCAATCAACGCCGGCTCCCGGAAACAGCCCAGGGCGCTTTGCAGGTTCATGCGTTCATGTTCGCTCGGCGCGGTGGTCAGGCTTTTTTCAAACCAGTCAAATGTTTGTTCGTCTCCCAGAAAGGCGCCCATTTGCAGGGCGCTTTTTTGCAGGTCCGGGTGAACGGTAGCACCGGTGCGCAGGCGTTCGAATTGTCCGGCCCCGAAGTCGATGGCCGGTTGCAGACCGTAAAGGGCGGCGTGCCGGAGAAGCTGTTCGCGTAAAAGGGCTTGGGTGTGGGGTTCGTCCACTCCCGGTGCATACCCGATGCGGGTCAGTACCGGTTCGATGAGCCGGCGTCCCAGGTCGGCGATCTGGGTTCGCTTGGCCGGCGGCATGATCAGGTAGGCTTGCATCAGGTTGCCGGCAATGCTGGTCAGGGGCAGATAGGCGTCTTCTGTGCTGTAGTGGGCCAGGAAATCGAGATAGGCGGTCAAGGGGATTTGGCCGCCGCGGACCAGGGCGTAAAGATCGCTTTGCAGGCCCCAGCGGTCGTCGGCGTCCAGGGCTTGCGTCTTGACCAGATCGCCCAATGCATTGAGGGCGGCGTCATCTTCGTAGCAGACCCGGTAGAAACCGGTTTGACCGGCGTTGATTTTGTATGCGGTGACGTCGTCGGCAATCTCAATTTCCTGCTGCGCGCTGTCGAGCATCAAGGTCTGCCGCTCGGGGGCAGCATCGCCCCGGAACAGGTCGATCGTCACCGGGATCATCCATTGGGCGGCGGTTTGCGTGGCGGCCGGGTCTTCCAGATAAGTAAACCGTTGTTGCCGCAATGTCAGACGGTTGCCGTTGCGACCGGCACGGACCACCGGGTAACCGGGCTGCTCGATCCAGGTCTGCATCATCCGGGTGATCGGTTGGGCCGACACGGTTTCCAGGGCTTCCCAGAGATGATGGCTGGCGGCGCAGGCGTACTCGTGTTTTTTAAGATAGTGCCGCAGGCCGTCGCGAAACGCATCGGCGCCGATGTAGCCTTCAATTTGACGCAAAATACTACCGCCCTTGCTGTAAATGATCGGGGCGGTGCTGGTGTTGATTACCACGTGCTCGCCACCCGGTATCTCGATGGCGAAGGTTGCGTTCAGGCCGTCCCGGGCCATGGCGGTTTCGGTTTGGCTGTGGATGAATTGGCTCCAGATCTCCCATTGCGGGTAGTAATGGTCCACCACGCCGAAGCCGAAATAGGTGGCGAAACTTTCGTTGAGCCACAAGTACTTCCAGTCGGACGGGGTGACCAGGTTGCCGAACCACTGGTGGGCGATCTCGTGGGCGGTGACTTCACAAATGCGCTCCTGGGCCGCCCGCGATGTGGTGGCGGGATCAAAGAGGAGTAAATTTTCCCTGAAGGTGATGGCGCCCCAGTTTTCCATGGCGCCGAACGCAAAATCGGGAATGGCGATCAGGTCCATTTTCGGCAGTGGGTAGGGCACGGCATAGTAGTCTTCGCAATAGGTCAGGGCTTTGCGGCCGAATTCCAGCCCGAAACGCGCCTGTTGCGAAACGCCCGGCAGGGTGACGGCCCGCACCAGCACATCCTGGACATCCTCGATTATTTCAAATTCGCCCACGCCGAAGAAGAGCAGATAGGTGCTCATGCGGGGCGTGCGGTGAAAGGTCACGCTGGTGCGTCCGTCTGTCAGGGCTTCTTGTGTCTTGACCGCTTCGTTGGAGATGGCGGTTCGTCCGGCGTCGATTATTATTTGTACATCGAAGGTTGCCTTGAAGCGCGGGTGATCCATGCAGGGCAGCGCTCGCCGGGCGTCGCTTTCCTGGAACTGGGTGATGGCGATATGGCGCTCCTGGCCGGCGTGTTGATAGCGGCTGCGGTAAAAACCGGCCATCTGGTTGTTGATCCGGCCGGCATATTCAATGGTTATCGTGAAATCGCCGGACTGTTGGGCCGGCAATTCGATGGTGACTTCTTCCCGGTCCGGCCGGATGTTGAAGGGGCAGTCGCTTAAAGTGCCGTCGCTTGCGCGCAGGGCGCAGCGAAACAGCGCCAGGTCGAGGATATTCAATGTGACGCGGTCGACCGGCGCGACCGCCTGCAGTTGGATGTCGGCGGTGCCGGTGAAGGTGAAGTGGGTCAGGTTCGGTTCGATCCGCAGGGCATAGTTGAGCGGACGGACGGTATCGGTCATGGGGCACTCCTTTGGTGTTTTTTTGAAGATGGATGCTGTTTATGAAAGTTCTATTGTTTTGCTTGGATTGTCCCGACAGGTCAAGTGAAATTACAGGGGAGGGCGCATTTGGACGTCATCCATCCGCCGGGGCGTCAACAGTCCGGGAGCTTGCGGCTGATGGCGAAAAAGGTGTCGCTGTGGCACAGGAAAATATCGACCAGTTCCGGGTCGAACTGCCGGCCGCGCTGACTGCGGAAATAGGCGATGACCTGCTCCGGAAGCCAGGCTTTTTTGTAAATCCGGTAGTGGACCAGGGCGTCAAAGACGTCGGCCATGGCCACAATGCGGCCGAAAATATGAATGTCCCGGCCTTTTAATCCGCGGGGATAACCTTCGCCGTCCCAGCGCTCGTGGTGCTGGCGGGCCACGATTTCAGCCGCGGCCAGGATTTCATGCCGTGAATTTTTGAAAATTTCATAGCCGGCGGTGGTATGGTGACGGATGGTTTCGAATTCCTCGCGGGTGAGCAGGTCGGCTTTCGCCAAAATGGCATCCGGCACGCCGACCTTGCCCACATCGTGCATGGGGGCCGCCAGACGCAACAGCTCGGCCTCGGCTTTGGACAATCCGGCCTTGCGGGCCAATAAAAACGAGAATTCGGCCACCCGGCGCACATGATTGCCGGTTTCCTGGGAACGGCTGGCCATCACTTGCCCCAGGGTTGTCATGACTTCTTTTTGGGTATCGATGATTTCCTGGTGCAGGTGCACATTTTCATAGGCGATCGCCGCTTGCATCGTCAGCAGGCGAAACAGGTTTTGGGTTGCCGCGGACAGGGGCTGGTCGGCCTTGAAATAGACCAGCAGGGCGGTGCTGTCGGCGCGGCCCAGGTAGCCGATGTAACGGTTCGCGTTGCATTGCGAATGTTTGGATTGCAGGGTTTTTTCAAGCTGGGCGTTGGTTTGCGCGTCGACCGCCCGGGCCATGGGCCGGCCGACGACGTCGCGGTACTGACCGGTGGCCGCGTTGATTATCCAGGACGCACCGGCTTTGGCGGCCGCGAACGCGGGGTTCGGCTGCGGGCATTGCGACAAGGCTTGCAGCTGGGTCAGATAACCGCGGGCAAAGGGGACGGGTTTGTTGATCCGGGTCAGGTAGTCGCCGGCTGCGAGAACGGCCTGCACGCCGTCGAGTCGCCGGGGGGGGCGATCATCATTTTCAACTTCAGGATCAGGGAATTGCGTCGATATTTCAAACATGTGTTACATGCCTCCGGTTACAGGGTCGGATTGGGTCGCGGTGTCGGTGCCGGATGGCAGACACCTTATTCATATCAGATTCGACACGGATCGCAACCTGCAAAACCAAATCCGGCCCCATTAAATATAGGCACCATCCTGCGAATGCCAACTCGATTTAATCGGTTAAAAACCAGGGTTAAGTTTTGGGTGCCTGAGGTCGATGAGTTGGATACGCTGCATTAATTGGGGGAAAGGTCGGACTGTGCCGGTATTTCCCGTTGCGCGCTGATTGCACCCGCCATTTCGAGGTAATGACCGATGTCAGAAAATACAACGTTTGACACGACAATTCTGCCGAGGCTGTTTCGTGAATTGGAGGATAACCGTAAATCCGGTATCCTGCGGGTCGCCGATGCGGCCGAAGAGGTCAAGATCATCATTCAAAACGGGGCCGTGCTTTATGTTACCGGCAGTCGCAAAGATTCCCGGTTGGGGTACCTGTTGTGTGGAAAGGGCGTGATCAAAGCCGATCAGCTTAATCAGTTGCTGCGCTCCGCCCAGCAAAACAAGGTTTCGTTGGGGCAAGCCCTGGTGGACGCCAATTTGATGTCCTATGCCAAACTGGAGCAGTTTATCCGGTATCAGGCCCGGCAGATTATTTACCGTCTGTTCTGTTGGCCGCGGGGTGAGTTTGAGTTTCGCGGCGTGCAGCTCAATCTGAAAGGCATGGCGGTCACGCGCTTGAGTATTTCCCCGCTGATTGCCGAAGCCACCCGGCGTATCGACGATGCCGCTATCCTGGCCAAACAGGTGCCGGATCTTGAGACGATTTTCGATGTCGATCCGGCTGCCGCGCTGGACGATGAAAGCTACCTGCAACCGGACGAACAGCGGATTTATGAGTTGGTGGACGGTCTCAGAACGGTTCAGGAGCTGATTCACGACAGCGGGTTCGGTAAGAACAAGGTTGTCCGTGCGCTGTACGTGTTGAATGCCGTCGGCCGGGTGTCGCCGAGCCAGTTGAAGATTTACAAGGACAAGCATGAGGGCGAGGCGGTATCGGTGATTTTTAAAGGGTATAACCAGGAGCCGGATGAAATGCCGGAACCGTCGGCTTGCGACAAGCAGGCGCACACCCTGACGGTTGATTTGGAGGATACCGGGATCCGGGCCGCTGAAAAACCCGTGTCGTCGCCGAACCGGGGGCGCGCTCAGGCCCTGAAGGAAAAGATCATCCAGCAAATGGGGGATTTGCCTCCCGTGATGCAGACCATCATCCGCAGCCGGGAGGTGATGAAGCGGCCCGGCACCAGCTTGAGCGATCTGGGCGAGGTGCTGGAGACCGACCAGAGTATGGCCGCCAAGATCCTCAAGATGGCCAACTCGGCGTATTACGGGCTTTCGGGGCAAATCGGATCGGTGCAGCATGCCGCGGTTGTGCTCGGATATGAAACCCTGGCCGAGTTGATTTCCATTGCCGCTGCCGGCCGCTTTTTGGACCGCAACCTGGAGGGCTACGGTATAACCGGACTGTCGGTGTGGCATCATAGTCTGTCCGTGGCGTTCAGCGCCCGGATAATCGCGATTCACAAATTCCCGCAGATTCAAAACGAAGCCTTTACGGCCGGCCTGCTGCACGATGCCGGTAAAATCGTGCTCGATCCTTATCTGAAGAACAAGCAGAAGGCGCTTGAGCGGGTTGCGGGGCCTACCCCGGACAGCTACACACCGGCCGCTGAAACGCAATTGTTCGGGTTTGACCATGCGCAAATCGGCGGCGCGTTATTCGAAGCCTGGAACTTTCAGCCTCTGTTGTTTGAGGCCGTGGCCACCCATCATGATCCTGAGAAATCGCCTCGCGGTGCGCTGGCCTGCGTGGTCAATATCGCCAACGCGATTGCCAAAATGCAGATTACGGAAAACGGCGTCGATCCGTCCACGTGTGTCCCCGATGCGGACGTTCAGTCTTTCCTGGCGCTCTCCAACCAGGACCTGGCGGCCATCGGCACAGAAGCCGCCGAAGGGGTGATGCAAATCGTCGAATCCAAATAGCCGGCGCCAATAACTGTATTTGGTTTTCAGGAAGATATGCTATTATTTATAACTGGATTTTATCCGCAATTTTTAATTTTTAATTCTTAATTCTAAACGGGTCCGTGGCGTTTGGCGTCACATTTCAGGTGCGTCGGGAATATTGGGATTGTTTCGGGGTACGGATGGTATGGCTAAGGCGGCCAGGATTCTGATCGTTAAAGAAGATACGTACGTGCGTGAGATGCTGAAAGGCTTGCTGGTTCGCGACGGTTTTGACGTCCAGGTTGCCGGTAGCGGACGGCTGGCCCTTGACCTGTTGGACGCCCACCATTTTGAACTGGTTTTGCTGGATGTCTTCCTGTCCGACGCCGACGGCTTCCAGATCATGGACACGATTCATCGTGCGCATGCTGATACCTATGTCATCATCATCACCAAATTCGCCTCGCCCAAAGTCGCGGTTGAAGCCTTGCGGCGCGGGGCTCACGACTATCTGAATAATCCGTATGAACATGAAAAATTGTTGCGGATTGTGCACAATGCCGTTAATACCATCCGCATGGAAAAAGAACGCGCCATGGCCCGGCACGCGCTGCAACGCAGCGAGGAGCGTTATCGGGCGCTTTTTGAGGCCAGCCCGATCGAAACTGTGATCGTTGACCGCGAGGGGCGGGTTACCGGGTACAATCAGGCCAAGAAGCTTTCCGGTGACCGGTTGCCGGCGATTGGTGATGTCATGTACCGCGATTATGCTTCGGACCACGAGATCGATATGCACCGGGAACTCATCCAGTGCATCCGGACCGGCACCCCGCGCGAGTTCAAGGAAATGCGTTATCGTGAGCGGTACTTGTATCTTCGCATTTCCCCCTACACAGAAGGGGCGATTATCTCCTCCATCGATGTAACGGAACGTAAAAAAGCCGAGGCCGCCCTGCGCGACAGCGAAGAAAAACTGCGCGCCATCACCCGGACCGCCAACGACGGTATTGTCATGCTCGATTGCAACGGTAAAATTCAATTATGGAATCCGAGCGCGGAGAGGTTGTTCCAGTACAGTGAAACGGAGATGATCGGTAAAAACCTGCACAACATCCTGGTTCCGGACGAATTCCGGAAACTCTATGAAAAGGGTTTTGATGGCTTTCGCGATACCGGCAAGGGCAAGGCCGTCGGGCGTATATTCGATTCCTGGGCGCGGCGCAAGGACGGCAGCCGTTTTCCCATCGAGGTGTCTACTGCCGCGTTGAAGCTCAAGGGCAAGTGGCATGCGGCCGGCATTATCCGGGATGTGTCCGAGCGTAAGAAAATCGAGGAAGAACTCAAGCGTCTTTCCTACTCCGACGGACTCACGGGTATCGCCAACCGGCGTTACTTCGAAGAATTCTACAGTCGTGAATGGCGCCGGGCCCTGCGCGACCGCAGGCCCTTGGCCTTGATTATGTGCGACATCGATTTTTTCAAGGCATACAACGACACCAACGGTCATCTGTTCGGTGACGATTGCCTGAAACAGGTGGCGGCTGCCCTGAACAGCGTGTTGAAACGGCCGGCCGATATGGTTGCCCGGTACGGCGGGGAAGAATTTGTGGCGGTGCTGCCCAACACCAGCGGTTCCAATGCCCTGGCCATTGCCGAAACCCAGCGCCGCCGGATCGAAAAGTTGGGGATTGCCCATACCTCGTCGGCGGTGAGTGACCATTTGACGGTGAGCATGGGGGTGGCCGCGATTTTACCCGAAGCGCGGTACTCGCCCAGTTTTTTATTGGCCGCTTGTGATCAGGCCCTGTACCAGGCCAAACGCAACGGGCGCAACCGGGTGATGGTTGCCGAGTTGAAAGACAAGCCCAAGTAGGGCCCTTTCGCACATGGCATCGTCTGGAAATTCACGGAAAACCATTTCAGCGGCAACTTCTTTTATAGGGGCGACTTGACGAGCCTTCATCCGGTTTTTATTATTCGACACTGACCGAGATCCGAATCGACCGAACATCTTCTAACAGGAAAGGAAGGTGGGTTCTAAGGGCTCGCGTAACGCGCAACGGAAAAACAGCCTGTTTTGAAGTCACCTGAAGACAGCATCGTGAAAGAGATCAAAGAACTTGCCCGAAAATTCTCACCGGAACAGTTGGACACCTGCATCCGCGAACAATTGCACAATGGCGCGAACACATGTGATTTGAACGGCCCGACGGACGAAGTCATCGCCGTTCTTTCCAAGGCCGAATATGTCAAAGGGCTGGTTGAAAACGGCACGCCCCTGGTCGATGCCGTGCGTCAGCTTGCGCGCAAAATACGCGTGGTGCAGAGTGGTTTTGAATCCGGGTAGGTACACGCTATGGTGTGTCGATCCGGATATGAAATCAATGCCATTGTTTTTGCGCGAGCCCTTAAGACTGTAGGAGCGGCGTATATCCGCGATTGGCGTATGTCATTACCATATTTAATCGCGGCGGGACGCCGCTCCTACGATCGTGTTGACCGTATGAATGGCTTAAAATGATGGCAGCATACCTTAATTGCTCATTCTTAATTCCCAATTTTTAATTCAACATGTGTATTTTTTCTCCGGCCTGACGGTGTTTGTGTTCACCGGGGCGTGTATTGGCGCTTGAGCCAGCGCGCCAGGCCGTCCAGGCCGGGAAAGAGGATCCGTTCCGTGATGTTGGCCTGGTCTAGTTTGTCGCGGATCTCCCACTTTAGATCCTTTGGAATGATAATGCGGCCATATAGGTCCGGGTGGGCCCCCAGCCACTGGTCAAGACTGGCCGTAGGGCTGGACATGACTGAAAAAAAGGCGAACTGGTTGATGATGCGCGCGTCCATGGACGGCGGTTCAAAAAAGATAACCAGATCCGTCCCCAGGGTATCGAATTCCTTGATGGTGCCCAGCGCGTGTTCCAGCATCTCGAGGGTAAAGGCATTGGCCCCGACGTGGACGAGTTCCTCGGCCAATGGGTTGGGCAGCATTTTGTTGATCTTGACGTAGTCGGCGTACCAGATCACTCCGTCCCGGTCGAATTTGTCGATTTCAGCGGTGGCGAAATGCGCCGCCACAAAGGGGGAATAGGTCCAGTCGAGCAGCCGCGTAGGCAGGCCGTGATGCTGCGCCAAGGTGAGCCAGCGCCAGTCCGAAAAAAAGGTGTCCGGTTTGGGGATTTCGGCATATTTGCTGAAGTTGCGCAACAGGTGGTATTCCAGGTGCGGATGCGTTTTGCACCGGCGCATGATGCTGGTGGTCAGGCCGTAGGATTTATCCGACAGGCCGCGAAAGGCATAGTTGGAGCGGTAGCGCCGGATGTCGGCACGCCAGGAGTTGTCATACAGCCGGTCGCACAACTCACACCAGTTTTTGACGATAATATCGTTTTGCATCGGTTTTATCCGTACACGTAGTGAATTAAGAATTAAGGCATGCTATCATTTATAAATGGTCTCCATCCACTATTATTTGTTTCAAGCCAATGTCATTAACTTAAGGCAGTGGCTCAGGGCTTTTGCCTGTAGCCGACATTTGAAAAACGCCGTTACGTTGCGGCGGGCCGCTGGAACGAGCAATGTACGCATTTAGGGACATTTTCTGGATTCCCGCCTGCGCGGGAATGACGACGCAGGTTTTGCCCCGTCGTGTTTAGGCGTCATTCCTGCGCAGGCGGGAATCCAGGAGATATCGCAAAAATGCCTAAGTATTGTTGTCTGGCTTCGACATGCAATTGTGCTCAATTGCTATTTATTTTTTTTAGCTTGACGGCTATGAGAACAGGGGCGGGATAAAAAGCTGCCGGCACGGGCGCCGGCAGCCTGGGGCGCTATCTTTCGTCCACCGGGAATCTGGCCCGGAACCATTCGCGCCATCCACCTTTGAGCGCAAAGACCCTGGTGTGACCGTTTGCGATGAGTTTGCGTGCCAGACTGGCACTGGTGGCCTCATTCGGTCAGGCGCAGTACAAGACGACCTTCTTGGTCTTGTCGAAATTCTGGCCCCAGGATGCAAATTCCTTTGGATTGGCCCGCAGGGCCCCCTGGATTTTAAATTCGGATGATTTCCAGTCTTTGCCGGTACGCACGTCCAGAATGACAAGATCGTTGCTGCCCAGCTCTTTTTTGAGATCTTCCTTGTTGATGATGCCGACTGAGGGTTTCGCCGTCACCGGCGAAATCGCCCCTGCAATCATGACGATCACGCCTATGACTATCAGAAAACCGAATGTGAATGTCTTTTTTTGCATGATAAACCTCCTCGGTTTGATCTTAAGGATCTTAAGGGTCCAAAAGTTGAATTCACGGATTCATCCTTACAGGTTGTGTGGTTCTTTTTTGGTTGCGATGGATTTTCAGGCTGATAAGGCCGACGAGCAAAAAGGCCCCCACCACATAGGCCAGAAATTTGATCAGCGTGGCTCTGTCCGGATCGGTTACGGTTAACACCGCGATTGCGGCGGCAAGCGCGGTTGCGCCAAGGAGCGGCCCTGCGAAGGTGCGGAAGCCGAATGCGTAAATCGCTGGAAACCGGACATCCGGTTTCAGCCGCAGGACCAAAATGTGAACTGCGATGTAGTACAGCATCCACAACAGTAAGCCGGCCCGTAAAAACGTGTCGATCTCCTCGGTTCCGGCTACCCCCCCGGCCATCAGGGCCGCTATCAGTCCCCCCAAAGCCAGCGGTGTCACCGCCGGTCGTCTATCTGAAAGATGGTGTGCAAACGGGACCATTTTCTGGCGGGCGTGGGTTGAGACAAGCCGGGCGGCGGCGGTGAACAGGGCGTTGACCGCGGCGCAGGTCCCGGCAATGGCCACCAGCCCGATGAGCACCCGGCCGGGTTGTCCCAGAACTTTTTTGGCGACCAGGGTGTGGGCGATGGTGGTATCTGCCAGGCGCTCGGCCGCGACATAGTTCAGCGACACGATCGCCCACAAAGCGAATATGAGTGTCAGCACGACGATACCGGCCACGGCGGTCTTAAACCGGCGTCCGGAAGCACCGGCGCCGGACCGGGTGTTGACGTATAGCAAATCGATGCCGATCCACAGCCAGAGGATCATGAAAATGGAGCGATAATCCGATACGCCTCCGGTACCGGTGCTGGTGACCGGGGCGGCCGGTTCACCGAGCAGGCCCCGGATGGTCAGGATCAGCAGCCCTGCGGCAGCCACAGCGCTGAAGACGATTTGGCACGCATCGGCCACCGGCCGTTTGAAAAGCTGGATCGCCATCAAGATGCCCAGTAAAATGAAGGCAAAGGCGAAATTGGGGAACCAGTAGACAAACACTTCGTTGAAAACAAAACCGGCGGTTACGAGCAGGGCCGTGGCGGCGATCACGGTTGTGATCAGACGGCCTCCCAAAAAGATCAGCAGGCCGAACAGCCGTGCCCCGAGCGAGTTGGGGCTGCCTGACACCGGGAGCCTGGCGGCCGACAACCGGTCAAGTGATTGGATGTTCAGGCAATAGACACACGCGCCCAACACCAGCCAGAGGATCAAATATTTTTGGTGGGCACCGGCCAGGTTGCCGAGCAGGGCCAGGGTATGCGGTGCCAGCATCAGGCCCGCCGGCCAGGCCAGGGCGATCCAGGCAGAGGAGAAAATCGGTTTGTTTTTCATCAGAGCACCTTTTGGGGCACAAGCGGGTTCATTGTGAATTGCACACAGGGCGTGTCCTCAAGGTAACCGCATTTAAAAGCCATCCTGGGCTATTGCCGCCGGGCAGGATCGTAGGGTGGGCCATGCCCACCAGGTTGAGTTATTTCCGGATGGACGCGCGCTGAATTTCCAAATGCAGTCCCTGGCTGTGTCCTTGACAGTTGTTGCTCTTTTCAAGCCAAAAGACTAACCATGCTCCGCCCAAATGCAAGGGACCCTAATTCCCATAGTCTGTTTTTTTAGGTGCAAAGCAATGACATTAACGTTAGGATTATCTGCGAGACGTTCACGAATGGCCGGAAAAGAATAGAGCAAAAGGTGGTAAACGCATGACAATTCAACAGCAAGCAGAAATTAGCTACCGTCGCATGCGGCCGGGCGAGGAAGCACAGGTCATGGCGTTGGTGGGGCGGGTATTTCATCAATTTGTAGCCCCGCATTTTTGCCGTGACGGCGTGACTGAGTTTTTAAAATACGCCAATCCGGCCGCGTTGGCCGAACGTTGTCGGCAGGGCCATGTTGTCCTGGTGGCCGCGCTGGCGGCAAAGCTTGTGGGAATGGTGGAGATTCGTGACCATCAGCACATCGGCCTTTTCTTTGTTGATGCGCCGGTGCACGGCACCGGCATTGGTCGCGCGCTGTTGCGCGAGGTGGTGGGTTTTTGCCGAAACCGGCAGAACCCGCCGCCCGCCATCACGGTGAACGCCTCACCCAATGCCGTGGCGTTTTACCGCACGGCCGGCTTTGTCGCCCAAAACGAGGAGCAGGAAGTCAACGGCATCCGGTTCACGTCCATGGCGTTGGCACGGGATCGGTGGTGAGGCGGTTGACACGTTTCATAAACCGTTATCATTGGGTTGCCCGGTCCGCAAAGGCCCGCCGCGGGCGGTGGGCCAGAGCAGGCAGTCACACCCCGATCCCGGCACGGTGAAGACGTCCAGGCCGTGATCGAAGGTCTGCACCAGGATTTCCAGTTGGCCGTCGCCGTCCAAATCGGCGATGGTCGGGGCCGCCGGCGCGCCATTGCCGTTGCCGTTGTGTCCCGGGTCGGGCAGGGGCACATCGTACAGCAGACTGCCGTCGGCACCCAGAATCACCAGGTAGCCCGAATCGTGGATATCCGGGGCGCCGTAGGTGGTGAAGATCAGCTCCGGTGAACCGTCCTGGTTCAGATCGGCCGCCATGACTTCCGATGCAAACATGATTGTCTTGCCGTGGGTGTAGTTATAGCGCCATAGTCGTTGGCCGTCGGCGCTGTAGGCATGGACGCAGCCGTCGTTGAGGGAGACGACGATTTCCGGGCTGTCATCGGCCTGGATGTTCACGGTGGTCGGGGCGGGCACGCCGGTGGGCGGATACCAGCCGTTAACGTCAATGGGCGCTTCACCGCGCGGCAGGGTTTCCCAACCCGGCAGTCGTCGGGCCGAGCGGTCGCCGCCACCGTAACTACCTTCCAGCACCATGATGCCGTAGGCTTGGGTTTCATAGGGCACGTGTTTTTCAATATTCGGTATACCCACAACTTCGTTGCGGCCGTCGCCGTTCACATCGACGACATTGGGTGGCGAGGCGGTCCATTGTAGCCATTGTTCGTTGCGGGGATGGGGCCAGTCGCCTTCATGCAGATGATAGTGGCGGCGCTCGACTTGCGGATCGGCCCAGCGGATAAACTGCCCCCATGTCAGCGGTTGACCACGATAAGCAGAGGCCCGGTTGGTGAACCAGTCGGATGCGTCAATGGCTGTTCCGTCGTGATTGAAGGCTTGGATATGGTGGTTGTCGAAGGTGACAATGACTTCCAGTGCCGCGTCGTCGTCCATGTCGCCGATGCCGACATTCAAACCGTAGCAGCCGTAGCCGTGGTGCCCTTGTTCATTGCGGTCGGCATCGCCGCCTTCGCCGGTCCGGTTATTGTAGCGCGGCCAGGCGATAAATGGGGTGCCCGAAGGCTGATACGGGTTGCCGTCGGCCGCAAACACAAACACCTGGGCACCGCCGTTGGTAGTGGGTTGGGTCTGGGTGGTGGTGGCCACGATTTCGATCTGGCCGTCGCCGTCAAGGTCGGCCGCCGCCATGCCGCGAATTTCAGGTGCCTGGCCCGCCGTGGCGGTGCTTGCGGGCCAGCCGTTTTTCAGGGATGCGCCGTTGCGCCATTCATAGGCATAGACCTCGTGTCCGCGACCGTATACAATTTCCACGACCCCATCACCTTCCAGATCGGCTATCACGTGCGGGGCGTAAACCCGTCCGCTACCGCCGTCGACCCGTTCCAGTAAATTACCGTTACGATCGAAGACAAAGACATCGTAGTAAGCGGCGATGAGTTCATTGACACCGTCGCGGTCCAGGTCACACACCACCGGTGAGGCAAACCAGCCGGTTTGGCCGTTCAAGTTCATAACCCATTGCGGCCGGGCGGTTTCCCCGGCACTTTGTCCGGTCCGGCAGACCGGATTGCGTTCACCACCGGTGGTACTGCCGGTGGGCGTTGGCGCCGGCGGGGTTGCGGCAGTACTCCCGTTATCCCCACCGCCCCCGCCGCCACAGCCCGCGAGCAGTCCTAAGACGCCAATTCCGAATATTATGCCGCCAAGAGTGTAACCGGTCGTCCTGCGAAGCCATTTGCGCATCGGGTGTCGGTCTCCATTTGAGTATTTTTACTGTGATGTGTCGTGTGCGATCATGCAAAGAATTTAACCGTTTGGTATTGAAGAGCAATTGTTATACCGAACGGCTTGATGAGGGCGGCCGGGTGACCATGGTTGCGCTAAAGGGCATATTGGCGATGGTTTACGGCTTTGGAGGGCCAGCAGGACGATATTTTTAGGTTGATGACGGGGTAAGATGAGAAGGGACGGCGGACAATCCGATTACGTTTTTTTCACGCAATGAGAAAAAAGCGAACCTGAGGGCTTGCGCAAAAAAGTGAAATTATTTCGGCGCAAGCTCTAAATTGTTGCAACTCCAGCACCGCTAGTCCGCCGCGCGGTTCTTTGCACCGGCGGCATTTGCCTTGTTGGAAGATACGTCTGAAAGCGCTTCTATAATCGTCTCTGCGAACTTGCTGGATGCATTTGGGCCATTGGCAGTAATTATTTTACCATCTGTTACAACTTCCTTTAGCTGATACTTCGCGCCTTCTTTGGTCAGAATCGCAGAACCCCAACAAGTGGCATTTTTGTCTTTCAGGACCCCGGCTTTAGCCAGGATGTTTGGCGCTATGCAGATTGCGCAGAGCACTTTGTTTTGTCTAACAGCATCTTGGACAATTTTGTGAGCAATCTTGTCATCAAAGTACATTTTTGCCCCAACCCCTCCCACGAAAACGATGGCGTCGTAATCTTGAACGCGAACATCTTTGAGCAGTACATCCGGGTTGATTGTTCCTCTAAGCATGCCGGTCGCCGCAGAGGTGGCGGTTGAGGCAATAGTGACTTTTAGCTTGGCATTTTCAAACATCTTCTTGGGTACAAAGAGTTCTTCATCGCGGAATCTATCTTTAGCAACAATCATTACGACACGGCCATTTTTGTCTGTATGCTTGACGTCATCAGCAAAAGCGGACAATGATATCGAAAATAAGATCAACATGACTATGAAAATAGTTTTCTTGTGAGTCACCTGGGACTTGGTCTCATTTACCATTTTTATTGAAAAGTCTCCTTTCCATTATTTTCCGGATGGGCACTAGATAATAAAATCATAGCGTTAAAAAACACAACAAAAAAACTGGACATTTTTAAAATCTTTCTGATAAATGGCCCTATGTGGTTATTCATAAAACAGGTTGGCGTTGTAAAATAAAAAAAGGTATTTTGTTTTTTATATTCTGGACTCCGGCGTTCGCCGGGGTGACGGGGTGTGTCCCTGCTTCGTTCCGGCGAACCCCGGGTCAGGTTCGGGGCGGGTTCCGGAATCCGGAGTGTTTCAAATTTGAGATAGAGGCTCGCGCAAAAACAATTTCACATTTTAAGCGCCCGGATTTAGGTCAGGTTGGCCCGATCTTCGGCTCCAAAGTTTTCGCCATACCTAAATCCGGGCGCCTGCAATGGGAACCGGTTTTTGCGTCAGTCCCAACCGGTATCAACATGATAGAAAATCTTCGATATGATTGAGCTTCAGAAGCAAACACCAGTCGTGCGCCTTTTTGCCCGGGCGTCAAGCTGGATCGAGGGTGATGCCGAGCGTCAGCTTCGACAGGTCGCCGAACTTGAGGGGATGCTTGCGGCTGTGGGGCTGCCGGATCTGCATCCGGGCAAGGGCGGACCGGTGGGCGCGGCTTTTGCCGTAGCCGGGATAATTTATCCGCATCTGGTGGGCAGTGATATCGGGTGCGGCATGGGGCTGTTCCAAACCGATTTGAAGGCCGGCAAAGTAAAACGGGACAAGTGGGCTAAAAAACTGTCGATGCTGCAATCGCCCTGGCCGGGCGATGTCGGCGCTTATTTGAACGCGGAGGGGTTGACGGCGAATGAATTCGACAGCGCTCTCGGCACGATTGGTGGCGGCAATCATTTTGCCGAGCTGCAGGCTGTTGATAAGATCTATGACGCGGATGCGGTTGCTCAACTGGGATTGAATCGCAAGCAGTTGGTCCTGTTGGTGCACAGCGGGTCGCGCGGATTTGGTGCTTCGGTGCTGGACCGGCATGTCTTTGCCCACGGCAATGGCGGCCTGTGCGCCGATACAGAGGCGGCGTCAGAATACCTTCAGGCGCACGACCGGGCGAATCGCTGGGCCCGCGCCAACCGCAACCTGATCGCCCGGCGCTTTGCCGCGCAATTGGGTGGGGACGCGCAACGATTACTGGATGCGAGCCATAATTTTGTCGCCGCAGTCGAAATAGACGGTCGGGCGAGCTGGTTGCACCGCAAGGGGGTCGTGTCCGGCGATCAGGGGCCGGTGGTCGTTCCGGGCTCGCGTGGCACTCTGTCTTACCTTGTCGCGCCAACCGGTGATCAGCAGGATAACTTGTGGTCCCTGGCGCACGGGGCCGGCCGCAAATGGAATCGCGGCAGTTGCAAGGCGCGGATCAAACCCAAATATCCGGCCAAAACACTGATGGTAACGCCCATGGGCAACCGGGTGATCTGTGAAGACACCGATCTGTTGTTTGAGGAAGCTCCTCAAGCCTATAAAAGTATTGCGGCGGTAATCGAAGACATGCAAGCCGATGGGCTGATCCGGGTACTTGCCACTTTGAAACCGGTGATTACCTACAAAAAGAGAAAACGTGTCTAGTGGGTTCGTGCCTAAGGACAAATCACCACGTAGCGTTCGGTTTCGTTGCGGCCCTGGTTCACCACAATTCTGCCACGGGTGACGGTGCCGGGAGAGCTGGCTTTGACATGCACCGATGAATTGATGGTCACTCGAAAGCTGTCTTTTTTAAAAAAACCGCTGGGTATGATTTTTACGTCGTGTCCGGCGTTGGAGCGGTTGGAGAAAACAAGATGCGCCCCGGCTTTGATGTAGGTGACGCCGGGGTCGATGCCGGCGGTGGTCAGCTTGAAGATGACTTTGCCGGCGGCCGTGGTGCAGTGTTGCAGGGCCTGGGGCACGACAATCCGTTCCACTGCTTCATCCGGTGCGGCCGGTTCCATCTGGTCCCGGGTAAAAGGATCTTCCTGCGGTTCCAGCGCCGGAAAGTCGTTTTGCGGCGGTTCGCCTTCCAACGGCGGTGTATCATCTAAGGGAAGTTGTTCGTCAGGGGGGCCTAAGTCGGGTTCCGCATCCACTTCATCCAGGGGGGGGAGATTTTCTTCGATGTCTTGCTCCGGGAAATCCGCGGGCAGTTCGTCCAGCGGCTGTTGCGCGGTTGTTTGCATGGGAAGCACGGCAATGCTGATACAGGCCGCCATCACGATAACAGTTGACATCCACATCCCCTTCATTCAGTTCCTCCTTTTATAAATGATCTCCCGCCATAATTCATAATCTTCTTACAAATGATCTCCATCCACAATTCTTAATTCATAATTCTCACGATGGTCCGCAACCGTCTCCAGCGCTTATTTCACGCCTCAGCCTGACGGCTTTGCTTTGCGGGCAGCAAGATCGTCACCGTGGTCCCCCGGTCCGGTACGCTGTCGATATCGATGAACCCATCGTGGTTGGCGATGATGCCGTAGGCACTGGCCAGCCCCAGACCCCGGTGGCGGCCCATCTCCTTGGTGGTGAAAAACGGTTCGAAAACGCGCTTGCAAACGGTTTTGTCCATCCCGATACCGGTGTCGCGGATGGTTACTTTCACAAATTTAGTCGGTGCCGGGTCGCGGGTTTTACCGCGCGATCTGCTCATTTCGGTGTTCTGGGTCCTCAAGGTCACCGTGCCGGTTTCCGGGATGGCCTGCCAGGCGTTGAGCAGTATACTGATAATGACCTGATCGATCTGGTTTTTGTCCGCCGCCACCGGCCAGAGCGTCTTTTCGAATTCCCGGCGCAGGGTGACGGTTTTGGTGCTGCGCCTGAAGGTCCGCACGGCGCTGTCCAGGACCTCGTTCAGGTTGACGGTGCTGACCTGGTATTTGCCGCACTGGGCAAAGCCGAGCATTTGCTGGGACAATTTGGCCGCTTCCTTGACGCACTCCTCGATGGCATCAAGGTGCTCCATGTGTGGATCGGCCTTGGCGATATCCAGATTGAGCAGCGACACCCGGCCCTGGATGCCCATCAGTAAGTTGTTGAACGAATGCGCCAGTCCGCCGGCCAGGGTCCGGACCGCGGCCAGGTTGTCGGCCTGGTAGTATTTGCCGGCGATCAGTTTTTGCGAAGTGATGTCGCGAATGATGTTCAATGTGGCCGGCCGGCCATCCCATTCGATCCGCACGGCATTGAGTTCGACCCAGACGACTTCGCCCTGCCGGTTGATGATGCGCAGCGGGTACATGTTGATCACTTTGTCACCCTTCAACCGCTTTTCATATCGCCGGGTCACGATTTGTCTTTCATCGGGGTGCAGGTAATCGGTGTAGGGGAACCGGTCCAGTTCTTCGGCCAGCACGCCACCGACTTCCAGCGCCTTGGGGTTGGCAAATTTTACCTTGCCGTCCTGAAGTACGAAGATCGCGTCATTGGCGTTGTTGACCAGGAGACGATACTTTTCTTCCACTTCATGTAACGACGCCTTGACCTGGGCAAGTTCTTCGGTCTTTTGTTTTAGTTCCTTGATTTTTGCGTTTAACTCGGCGCGTGTCGATTCGGTACTCATGATTTATCCAGTGTTGCGTGTTGCAATTGTCGTCCGCGGCTTGCCGGGCATGCCGGCTTGTGCGATTCAAGCGGCGGAAGTGTGGAAGCGTTGTTTGGTCCGCAAAGTGGTGTGCTGGTTCTGATTCATTGGTGTTAGGGCTTGCGCAAAATTAATTTTGCGCAAGTCCTTAGGCACCTGTTTACCGAAATTTCTCGTCAATATGCCTAATTTTGAGATGTATTGCAACGGCTAAACCGGTGTTTTTACGCGAGCCCTTAATGACGATCCGCAGCACACGCATCTTGAAAACCGTGTCGCCGCCGCCAGTCGCTGTAAAAAATTTGGCATGCATCCGGATTCGGTGTATGGTTGATAATTGCAGGTAATGTCATTAATTTAAGTTGTTTCAGTGTTATCCTTACTTGGTGTCCATTTGTACTTGACTGGTGTCCAAAAGGTGGCAACACTATGCCCATATGGCAATGCGGCCTTGGGCCGCAGGATGCATGAGGACAGAGCGATGTTTGATAATACCCGTGCCAGTCGATGGGTGGTCATCGTTTTTTTCACGGCGATCATCGTTTTCTTCACTTATTTTATTGTGTTTTTGATTATGGGATCAACTGATCCCTACTACAAGCAACGGGCGAAACGGCCCGTTGCGGGCCAGGAGGCCCCCCGTGCGGTTTCAGGGTTGAAATTGGGGGACCAGTTGATTTTGGTGCGTAATAAAACCGTTGCCGACGGGCAGCTCAAAATAACCTATCGCGGCAAATCGGCCGGTGAACTTCGTCTGGAAGTAATCTCGTTGGCCCTTGATCCCCATTATGCCTACCCCAGGCGAATTCCCATCCGTGCGGCCAGGAATGGCTTTTGGCTTTTTGACCGTCAGTTCCGGTTGTTGTCGATCAGTCAGGCAAACATGCGTTTGATGCCGGTCAATCCATAACGGATCTGGCGGTATCAGGCCCGTTTCAACGGACCGAAACCGGCGCAGGCGGCACCGATGAAAGGCAGGGCCAGGGCTGCGGCATCATGCAGCCAGGAAGGGCCGCCGCCGATGCCTTTCAACGCCAGGTACCCCAATCCGGCGCAGGTCAGGATGCATCCGGCGAACAGGCGGATCATGCCGGCCGATTGTTGCTTTGCCGAGGCCCCGGCCCGCTCGTAGCGGCTGAATACCGGTAAAAAAGGCAGGGTGACCATGGCAAAAACCGCCACCCACAGCGGGCGCCAGGCCCACCAGGCACCGCAGCCGGGTGTCAGGGCGAAAACTTCGGGTGCAAGCCAGAACCCCAGGCCGATGACGAGCAT
>JANQIE010000312.1 GCA_028282295.1 Desulfobacterales bacterium
ATCCGGTTTTTTAGATGCTTGAGTTTTTTGGGGGCAGGGGGAACCGACGACCCACCCGCAATAGATGTCAACCATGCCGTCGAAACCAGATGTTGCTGACGAATCAATGACACCCCGTACCTGCAGCGTGACCGGTTTGACCATCCGTGAACATCCCGACTGGTTCTACCGCAGCGCCACCCGCAATTACGACGTCACCATTCGGATGGTGGGCGACAACATCATCCATTGCCTGCCCAGAGGCGATTCCAATGCCCGGGATCTGACCAAGGTGACCCGGCTGATCCGCAGCATCGTCGAGCAGCAAATCCCCACCGGCCAACCGTATGTGCAGATCGAGGATTACTCGCTTCTGGAAGGGGTTACACCCAAAGGCCGCAAGTTTTTTATCCGCGACATGCAAAAACGCCGGCGCATTCTGGGCGTGATTTTCTGCAACACATCGGCCCTGATGCGCATCAGTATCAAACTCGGCTGGCGTCTTTATAAAATCAAATGCAAAGTCAAAATCGTGCCGATGTACGACGAGGCCGTGCACCGCGCGCTTGCAATACTAAAAACCGGCCGGGACAGCCGCTATACATGCGTGGACGAAATTGACGCCCATGCCATAAGCAATGGGCAGACGCAAGAGAACACATGCCCCGTCAGTCACCTGCCGGTCACCTGTCGCCCCGAATGGACCGACATAAAACTGGGCGACACCTATTTTGTCACGTTCGAATTCATCGGCAGCAACATACTGCATACCATTCCCAAAGGGCGGGCCACAGAACAAAGCATGCGGCAGTTGTACGCGCACCGCGCTCGCGTTAGAGACGCCATGCTCGATGCCGACGTACCCTATTTTGAAATCCGCAATCTAGGCTTTGTCACCGACGGCAAGTCGCCGCCGAGTATCCGCCGCCGCTTCGCCGAAGGCCTGCTGGCCGACAAAGCGCGTCTGCTCGGCTTTGCCGCCTACGGCGCTTCCGTGCACATCAAGCTGGCGTTGTTCTTAGGATCGCATCTTTACAGAAACGCCCCCCCGTTGAAAGTCGTCTCAAGTTACGCCGAGGCGGTCGGTGAAGCACTCACAGCCTTTGAAGAAGGCGGGCTGCCCTATTACAATGAAGCGCTCAGACGCCTCAATCCCAACGAATGGGCGCTTAACCAAAAAGGTTTTCACATTCGTTTCAAAGTCATCGACCGCAATATTTTCAACGGCATCGCAACCGGGTATCTGCGTCAGGCGCATGTCGAGGCCATATTTCAATTCTGGGAGAAAATACTTGCCCATTACCCCGTGGCGACAACCGGCTATTACTTTATCTTCGATGTCAAACAGCTTGAAGGCACCAGTCGCGGCGGACGACGGCTTTTTCGCGAGCTATTGAAAAAATGGTATGCCCGCCATCCATACCACGGGATCGTCATCTGCGGTGCCAGGCGTCTGGTGCGTGCCGCGACCAATTTTTACAGCCCGTTTCGATCGACCTTTTTTCGACACGTACCCGATTTAGAGACCGCTTTGCAAATAATCGCGGAACACCGCACCACCGCGGCCTTGACCGACGCCCCCCTGACATCGCCGGCCGATTGCCGGTACAGCGCCACAGCCATTGAGAACGCCGTCAAAGACCTGTTAACCTTTATCGGCCGCATCAACTGGGATATCGACCTCATCAACTGGGACGCCGACGGCCTTGAAACCGACAACGTTCAACTATTTGAACCCTTTCGGGACATCTATGACGCCATCAAACTCATCAAAATGGACCTGGATGATCTGGCCCAGCAACGCAAAAAATCGGAAACCGCCCTGAAAGAAAGTGAAGCCAAATATCGCCTGCTGGCTGAAAACACTTCGGATGTCCTGTGGAGCACCAGCCCCGATCTGAAACTGACCTATGTCAGCCCGGCAATATTCAACCTGATCGGCTATCAGCCTGCTGAACTTTTCGGCCAACAATGGCTCGACTCATTTTTCGCGGACGATCGCGCCATGCTGTCCGGTCTGATTCACGAACGGCTGACCACCGGCGATTATCGGCCGCTGCTGGTGGAAGCCCGCCAAAAGCATAAAGACGGCAACACCTTCTGGGTGGAAATCAATGTCTCCTTTATCCAGGACGGCGCCGGCGTCTTGCAGGGCCTGCAAGGTGTCACCCGCAACATCTCCGAACACAAACGCGCCGAGCGGCTCCAACAGTCGATGGTCCGCGCCGAAGCCGCCAATCAGGCCAAAAGCGATTTTCTGGCGCATATGAGCCACGAAATCCGCACCCCCTTGAACGGCATCATCGGAATGGCCGAATTGGCCCTTGAGACCCAATTGGACGACCAACAGCTCAAGATCTTTCAAACCGTCAATTCCGAAGCCGAGTCTCTGCTCAGTATCATCAACGACATATTGGACCTGTCCAAAATCGAAGCCGGCAAAATCGAACTGGAAAAGATCCCCTTTGACCTGCCCACCCTGTTTGAAGACCTGGCCCACACCATGGCCGTGCGGGCCCAGGCCAAGCACCTGGAGTTCATTGCGTTCCTGTCGCCCCGGATCCCCAACCAACTGGTCGGCGACCCCGGCCGTCTGCGCCAGGTCCTGACCAATCTGATCGGCAACGCCCTGAAATTCACCCATGAAGGTGAAATCTACCTCAAAGGCGAACCGGTTGCCGAAACCGACACCGGCATCACCTTAAAATTCACCGTGCGCGACACCGGCATCGGCATCGCCGCAGACAAACAAGCCTGTATCTTTGACAGCTTTACCCAGGTGGACGGCTCAACCACCCGCCAGTACGGCGGCACCGGGCTGGGAACAACCATTTCAAAACAGTTTGTCGAACTGATGGGCGGCCAAATCGGCCTGGAAAGTAAAAAGGGCACCGGCAGCACATTCTGGTTCACCGTGCCGGCCGGCAAACCGGACGCACCGGCACAGTCGCCGGTCGCAGCAGACCAGTCATTGCAAAACCTGTCCGTGCTGATCGTCGGGGCCCATGCCACCAACCGCATGGTCCTTGAAGAATACCTGCAATTTGCCGGTTGTCGCACCCAAAGTGTTTCCGGCACCACCCAGGCCCTTGCGACCGTCCAAAGCAGCCTGGCTGCCGGCGAACCGGTCGATCTGATCCTGACCGATGCCTGCCTGCCCACCGTCAACGGGTTCGGTCCGGCCGAACAACTGCGTTGCATCCGCGAACTGGGCGACGTGCCCATCGTGATCCTCACCTCAGCCGGCGTGATCGGCGACGGCCGCGCCTGCCGCGAAATCGGCATCCAGGGCTATATTACCAAACCGGTTCGCCAGAGCGAATTTTACACCATCATCCGGTCTGTGCTCGGCATGGGCAAGGACGACACCACCGCACCCGAAGACCAACCGGTGACCCGCCACGCCCCGGTCGAAGCACAGGGCGGCAACGTGCGCATCCTGCTGGCCGAAGACTACCCCACCAATCAGGAGGTGGCGATCCGGCACCTGGAAAACGCCGGCTTTCAGGTTGATCTGGCCGAAACCGGCCGGCAGGCGGTTGACGCCTATAAAACCAAATACTATGATTTAATCCTGATGGATATCCAGATGCCCGAAATGGACGGCTACGAAGCCGCCAGGGCGATCCGTGAAATACAGGCCCGTCACGAAGCCGAAGGTAAAACCGAACTGAAAACCCATGTGCCGATTGTCGCCATGACCGCCCATGCCGTGCAAAGCTTCAAGGACAGATGCCTGACCTGCGGCATGGACGACTTTATCACCAAACCGCTACGGCGCGTCGACCTGCTTGCATCCATTGCCAAATGGGTCGATACCTATGACGCCAAAGCCCCCTTGCCCGTGGCGGCACAAGCACCGGCCGTCACCGGCGAAGATAATCCGCCGATCGATATCGCCAGGGCGATGGAAGAATTTCAGGCCGACCGCCCCTTCTTCCTGGAAGTACTCGTCGGATTTTTAGAGCGCATGCCCGCCCAGATCGAAGAACTACAAAACGCCTTGGCACAGGGCCGGTCCGAAGTCCTGGCGCGCCGGGCGCACAGCATTAAAGGCGGGGCCGCCAACCTGATGGCCGATAACCTTGCCCAGGCGGCCAACACACTGGAAACCCGGGCGCACGAAAACCGTTTAAGCAACGGCAACGCCCTGGTCGAGCGATTGGAAGCAGAGTACCAACGACTTAAAACATATGCCCAAAAACAACTTGCCGAGGAAGAAAATGAGATTTCTAGTAGTGGATGACGAAGTCGTCAGCCGTAAGAAAATGCAGCGCATCATGAGTCACTGGGGCGACTGCGTGGTTTGCGCCAGCGGCCCGGCCGCCGTGGAGACATTTGAAAAAGCACTGGACGCCAGACTGCCGTTTGATGCCGTCACCCTGGACGTGGGCATGCCCGATATGGACGGCACGGCCGTGCTCAAACGCATCCGCGAAATAGAGCACGCGCGACAGGTCGCCGCTACCGCCAAAGCCAAAATCATCATGGTAACCTCCCATGCGCAAAAAGACATCGTGCTGTCGTGCATCCAAGCCGGTTGCAGCGATTATGTCGTCAAACCCTTTAACCGTGAAACCATCGCCGCCAAGCTAAATTCCGCCGGATTACCGGTAGATACGAACCGCGCACCCGATCAGACACCCGATTCGCCCTGACGTTTGCCTGCAATGCAATACGGTCCGTTAAGGTTTTTGGAACCCCTGATTCAGGTTTTTCCCCCCTGCAATTCAGGGGAGCCCTGATTTACAATCCCCCTCGCCGATAGTATACCTGCAACGTATCTCCTTGCAGCATAACCTATAAAAAACAAAGCGGTTGCAAAAGGTTGATCACGCCCCTGCCCCCAGTCGGCATGGGCACACACTTTGCCGGCCACCCATCGGTTGCCACGGGCCTCACGCGCCCGTGGTTGGGGCTCGCGCAAAATTGTTTATGTCATCGAATATCGTTGCGGTGACGGCCCGTATCAGAAAATGATCGGTTCCTGGAATATCTTCTAATCACGCTGAAAGGGTAGAAAAATGGGCATAAAGAAAACTGGCGACGCAAAATCCAAAAAGCCCGAGAAGTCCCCGTCCTCTAAAACCGATTCAAAGCAAAAAAAAGATCGGAAAAAAAAACCACAAACCGAAACCACGGGTAGTAAAGACTCGGCCGGTTCATT
>JANQIE010000115.1 GCA_028282295.1 Desulfobacterales bacterium
GTTCACCCCGCAGCTACACACAAAGACGCCCACCCGCGGCTCTGCGTCGGTGGTGTCAATTTCTTCCGGCATCTCCACCGATTTGGTGCACGTGTTGCGCGCCTTGGCCAATTGGGCACCGGCGGAGCAGGCCGCCGCGCTGGCTTCAATGACCGAACTGGGAATATCCTTCGGTTCCTGCAAAATACCGCTGGCAAATACGCCGGGACGCGAGGTCTGGACCGGTCCGAAGGCCGGCGATTCGACAAAGTTGTATTTGTTCAGATCGATCCTGAGGCGCTTGGCCAGATCGGTAGCCGCTTCGCCGGCTTGCAGACCCACCGACAGGACCACCATGTCGAAGACTTCTTCCTTGAGTTCGCCGTCCTCATCGGCATAGCGGATGCGCAGGTCGTGCCCGTCGTTGACTTCGTCGATGGTGTGCACCCGCGCCTTGACAAAACGGACCCCTTCTTTATCGCGGGCCCGGTTGTAGTACTTCTCGTAGTCCTTGCTGAAAGTGCGGATGTCCATGTTGAAGATCACCGCATCCAGATCGTAATCGGCGTGTTCCTTGGCGATCATGGCATCCTTGATGGCATACATGCAGCAGACCGAGGAGCAGTAGCCGTTGCCGCAACGATTGGTATCGCGCGAACCGACGCATTGCAACCAGGCGATCTTTGCCGGCTCCTTGTCGTCCGAGGGGCGCACAAGATGGCCCATGGTGGGTCCGGAAGCACTCAGGATCCGCTCGAACTCGAGGCTGGTCATCACGTTGGGGTTGGTCTTGTAGTGATAAAATTCTTCCAGCGCACTCGGGTCGTAGGTTTCGGCGCCGGCGGTCAACACCACCGAGCCGACCGAGATGTCTTTTTCTTCGGCTTGCTGCTCGTGGCAGACCGCACCGGCCAGACAGGCGTCGACACACTGGTAGCATTCGCTGCAGTAGCCGCAGTTCAAGCACCGGGCGGCCTCGGCCTGCCCGACATCTTCCGCATAACCGAGTTCGACTTCGTCGAAATTACCGGACCGGGCCGCAATTTCCAGTTCGGGCATTTTGGCCCGCGGCATCACCGGTTCGTTTTCGGGGACCGGCCGGTAGAGCGGGTTTTCGTTGGCCGGAATTTCACGGCCGGCGGCCATGTCGGCCTTGTCCAGAAAGCGCTCGATCGACTCGGCAGCCTCACGGCCGGCAGCGATGGCGCCGATGGCCACCCAGGGACCGGTCTGCAAATCACCGCCGGCAAAAACGCCTTGCCGGCCGGTGGCGTAAGTGACCGAGTCGACTTCGGTGGTGCCCCAGCGGGTAAATTCAAGTCCGGTGATATCTTCGATGGCCGACAGATCCGGCCGCTGCCCGATGGCGGGAATCAACTGATCGATTTCAAGATCGAATTCGCTGCCGGGAATCGGTATCGGGCGCTTGCGCCCTGATGAATCGGGTTCGGTAAGCTTCATCCTGATGCAGCGCAGTCCGGTCACCTTGCCGTTTTCCACCAGGATCTCCTGGGGCGCGGCCAGATAGGTGATCCGGGTGCCTTCATCCTCGGCGGCCTGGATCTCTTCTTCCCAGGCCGGCATCTCGGCGCGGGTGCGGCGGTAGATGATGCTGACCTCTTCGGCGCCCAGGCGCACGGCACTGCGGGCCACGTCGATGGCCACGTTGCCGCCACCGATGATGGCGACCTTTTTGCCCACCGGCGCGGCGCCTTCCAGATTGACCTGCCGCAGGAAATCGACCCCCTGGCGCACGCCGTTGGCCTTTTCGCCGGGGACGCCGAGTTCGATCCCTTTATGGGCGCCCAGAGCCAGGTAGACCGCCTTGTAACCGTCATCAAGCAGATCGTCGACGCCCAGGTCCGGTCCCAGGGGGGTGTTGCATTTGATTTTGACGCCCAGATTGGTGATCAGTTCGATTTCCTGATCCAGGATGGCGCGCGGCAGGCGGTGTTCGGGAATGCCGACCCGCAACATGCCGCCGGCCTGGGGCAAAGCTTCGTAAATGGTTGCCTCGACCCCCTTGCGAGCCAGGTGATAGGCGGCGGACAACCCGGCCGGACCGGAACCGATGATGGCCACCTTTTCGGGCCGCGGTTCGGCGCATTTGATCTCGATCGCGCGCGGATCGAATTGGTCGGCAGCCAACCGTTTCAGGTCGCGGATGGCCAGGGGCTGGTCCACCTCGCAGCGCCGGCAGGCGTCTTCGCAGCCGTGGGGACAGATCCGCCCCAGCACGCCGGGCAGCGGCAGCTCTTCCATGATGATTTCCAGCGCTTCCTTGTACTTGCCCTGTTTGACCATTTGAACGTACCCCTGCACGTTCAACCCGGCCGGACAGGCCAGGCGGCAAGGCGCCTTGTCGGCCTTGTCGATGGCAAACGCGCCGGGAATGGCCTGGGCGTAGCGTTTGTAAGCCGCTTTTTTGGGAGACAGCCCCTTGTCGTATTCGTTGGGCAGTTCCACCGGACACACCTCGGCGCACTCGCCGCAACTGGTGCATTTGTCCAGATCGATAAAACGGGGTTGTTTGCGAACTTTGGCGGCAAAGTTGCCCGGCTCGCCTTCCAAAGCCAACAGTTCGGTATTGGTGAGAAGCTCGATGTTCAAGTGCCGGCCGACCTCGACCAGTTTAGGTGAGATAATTCACATGGCACAGTCGTTGGTCGGAAAGGTCTTGTCGAGTTGCGACATCAACCCGCCGATGGCCGACGAGCGTTCAACCAGGTAAACGTAGTACCCTGAATCGGCTAAATCGATTGCCGCCTGCATGCCGGCGATGCCACCGCCGACAACCATGACAGACCCCTGTACTTGCGTACTCGTACTCATATGGGAATCTCCTTATACTCGATTTGGGTTGGATTGTATGGCTGGGGGACGTAACGAATAATTGTAACATCCATATGTTTTCGGGTATGAAATCTGAATAGATTAATTTTCTGAATTTCATTTATTTTTCTTAAAAAACCATATGCGATACCTTTTTTTTAGTCAAGGGTAAATGTTCATATTTTAGAATCTTTGACGATTTTCAGACCACCGTGCCATGACCTGTTCGACCGGAATGGAACACCCGCGCGCAAGGGCTCGAAACGGTTATAAAATCCTGCTTGCACCGATTGTCGTGAACATGCTAAAAGTCGATTATATCGGTGTTGAATTTATCGACAGTAGCGGCCGCCTTGGCACAGCTTCTCCATCTTGCGCAACACCGGTCATGCCGCTTTTCGGATAGCAACCGCGAACCTATAAACTACGAGGCTGGCATGAGACCCGTTCGCAAACCACCGATCATCAACATGGCCATCGTGGGCGGTAGCGCGCTTTGCGCCGAGGTCCTCGAAAAAACCACCTTCGACTACCAGCAGGAAGGCGTCACGGCGCCGATCCTGGCCGTGGCCGATCCGGACAACGACAGTCCGGGGATGCGACTGGCGCGCCGGCTGGGCCTGCTCACCTTCACCGATTTCGAAAAGCTCTACGATCCGCGCTACAACATCCACATGATCATCGTGCTCACCCCGGATCCGGAGGCTTATGACAGAATCCGCGCATCGCGGCCCGACCGCATCCGCATCATGTCGAGCCAGATCTTTGAAATTTTCTGGAAAGCCATTGGCCTGGAAGAACGCAAGCTGCGTGAGGAGAAAAAGGCCATTGAAACCATTGTCAACGGCATCCAGGAATTCATCCTGGTGATCACCCCGGATTTGAAAATCATCGAGGCCAACGAGGCGTTTTTGACCAAACTCGGCTACACCCGCGAAGAGGTCATTGGGCGCAAGTGCAACGCCATTTTTCAGTGTGTGGGCCACACGCCGGGTCATTCCGATCCGTTTTGCCCCATGAACGAAGTCATCCGCAACCAGGTGCCCACCCACCAGATCCGCACCCGCAAGGGGCGCAACGGGGCGCCGCGCTATTTTGAAGTCAACATCTACCCCATCTGGGAAAAAGGCGGCAAAATCTCCAAGTTTATTCATATCAGCCGGGATATTACACAACGCAAAAAGGAAGAGGAAGAAATCACCCGCCGCCTGGAACAGATGGTGGAAGAACGCACCCGACAGCTCAAGGAAACCCACGACAAACTGCTGCACCAGGATAAAATGGCTTCCTTGGGTAAACTGGCCGCATCGGTGGTCCATGAGATCAACAATCCGATTGCCGGCGCGCTGAATCTGATCATGCTGATCAAGCGCATTTTGGGGGAAGGCAAGATTCAACAGCGCGATGTGGATGAATTCGGCCGTTATTTGAATCTCATGGAAACCGAAACCCGCCGCATCAGCCGGATTGTTTCCAATCTACTGGCGTTTTCGCGTCAATCGAAAATCGAGCTGAAAAAACTCAACGTCAATCGTCTCATCGACCAGACCCTTTTGATCAACGCGAATCTGCTGAAAATCAACCATGTCGCCGTCAAAAAGGAACTCGGCGAAGACATACCTGCCCTGGTCGGTTCGGAAGATCAATTGCAGCAGGTGTTCATGAATCTGATTTCCAATGCCGCCGAGGCCATGGAAAACACTCTCGGCGGGGAACTGCGGATCACCACGGCGCACCGGCTGAAGAAAAACCTGGTGGAAATCAGGTTCAGCGACACCGGGCCCGGCATCCCCAAGGATAACCTTGTCAAATTGTTCGAACCGTTTTTTACGACCAAGAAAAAGGGCAAGGGCGTGGGGCTGGGGTTGTCCGTGGTCTACGGCATTATCCAGGAGCACCACGGCAGCATCTTTGTCGATTCCGAAGAAGGGCAAGGGGCGTCGTTTATCATAAAACTACCGTTGGAACCGCAACGTGGACCTTAACGTTGCAAAAGTCGGAGGAAGTGGTGGACAGGACCAAGATTCTGATTGTGGACGATGAATTGATCATGCGCGAATCGCTGGCCGGGTGGCTGGTGCGCGACGGCCATGAGGTGAAAACGGCGGGCAGCGGCGAACAAGCCCTGGCGCTGATCAAAAGCACACGGTTTGACATTCTGCTGGTCGATATCAAAATGGAGGGTATCAGCGGCCTGGAAGTCCTGCGGCAGGTCAAGGAGAGCGATCCGGATGTGGCCGTGGTCATGATCACGGCCTACGGTTCCATTTCAACGGCCATCGACGCGATGAAAAACGGGGCCTACGATTACCTGCTCAAACCCTTCGACCCGAATGAACTGGGGATTTTGATCGAGAAGATTGTTCATCACCAGCAGCAGACGCGTGAAGTTCTTTATCTGAAAGAACAACACAAGGAGCGCACCCGTTTTGAAAGCATGATCGGCCAGTCAACGGCCATGCAGGAGATTTTCGATCTGATCTGCGATGTCGCCCCGATGAACACCACCGCCCTGATCACCGGTGAGACCGGCACCGGCAAAGGCTTGGCAGCCAAGGCGATCCACACCAACAGCCCGCGTTGCGACGGGCCGTTTGTGGTGGTGAACTGCGGGGCGATCCCCGAACACCTGATGGAAAGTGAATTGTTCGGCCACCAGAAAGGCGCCTTCACCGACGCCAAGGACACGAAAAAGGGCCGTTTGGAACTGGTCCACGGCGGCACGCTTTTTCTGGATGAAATTGGTGAAATCAGCATGCGCATGCAAATCGACCTGTTGCGGGTGCTGGAAGAAAAAATATTCTACCGGGTCGGCGGCACTCAGCCGATCGAAGCCGATTTTCGCGTCATTGCGGCCACCAACCGCAATTTGCAGGAAGCGATCAAGACAGGCGCTTTTCGCGAGGATCTGTTTTTCCGGCTCAATGTGGTCACGTTTCGCATGCCCGCCTTGTGGGAACGCAAGGAAGACATTCCCTTGTTGGCCGAACATTTTCTGCACCGCTTTTCCCAGGAGACCAACAAACCGATCGACCGCATCAGCCGGGCGGCCATGGATGAAATGATGCTCTATGAATGGCCGGGCAATGTGCGCGAACTTGAAAACGCCATCGAGCGCGCGATCGTGGTGGGCAAGACGCGTCAAATCATGCCGGAAGATTTACCGATTTTATGCCGGCCCGATCCGGTCAAACCACAAAACAACACCATTCAAGAGGTTGAAAAGAGCCATATCATCCGCATCCTGAAATCCAACCAATGGAATATCGTGCGCAGCGCCAAGATCCTGGGCATCGACCGCAGCACGCTGTACAACAAAATCAAGCGGTATCAAATTAAAAAAGAGGCTTAATGAGTGCCCATCCGGAAATAGCATCTTTTGGCCCAGGCCGGCGTTCTCGCCAATTTGCAATCCTCGACGTAGCCTTGCTACGCCTGCGGTTGCAAATTGGCTGCGGCC
>JANQIE010000143.1 GCA_028282295.1 Desulfobacterales bacterium
GTAACCGGTGAAAAACATGGCGATCCACCATGCGTTGAGACGGGTGAGCTCTTCCCGCCTTTTTACTACCTTGATAGGCGCTTCAAGCCACCTATCAGTATTAATATATGGAAAATTTTCCTTGTATCACTCCTATAGCCTGGAAAAATTTCCACCGAAATAAATATTAATTGACAAAAATGGAAAAGTGTTTGTAGATTTTTACATATATTGCCTATACAAAACTTTGAGATGGAAAACAATACCAAATTCAGGCTCAACCCGAAGCTTTACGTTATCATCACTACGCTTACCGTATAGAGCAAGTGTATTGCGATTGGATTGTCCGCTATATCCGTTTTCATAAAGCGAAGAAACACCCTATAGATATGGGTAAAACGGACAGCGAGAATTTTCTTTCTCACTTGACGGTTATTAACCCGGCAATTAAATATACAAATATTAAGCAGCATTAAAAATTTTAGGGTGCTTGAAGTATCTCCTAACACGTCCAGGCAATTTTTGAAGTGTTCTCAAATGTGAGATTGCTTTACGTTTAAGTTCCTGCTTTGTTCTGGCTGGAACACCGGCGTGGACGCCATCTTTTAAATCGCAGTTGAATTATTCATCCGGATTCAATTCTGGTGAATACGATGGAAGAAAGAAAAGCTCGATTTCATTTCCATGTTCTTTGAGCCAGTCTTTGACGATGTACTATGATGAACTTCCAAATTGTCCACAATCAGAAATGTTTTCCTGTCAGCGTCCTTGATCAGATAATCTCAGCGAGCCCTTAGCCGAATAGCTTGTGTCCATCCGGAAATATTAGATTTTGGTTCCTGGCAAGGCCCGAGCATTTTTAAAACCGTAGGCATAGCGAGCTATTCCGAGGATTTTAAAAATGCGAGAACGTCGCCAGGGGCCAAAAGATGCTATTTCCGGATGAGCACTAAGTAGAAACAAACCCCTTTATTCGATTGTCGTCGAGTGCAAAAGATCGTCTTACAACCTTGTCACCAACATTCCCCTCAATTGTATGGACTCTGCCATTTTCAACTTTTTCCACAATACCGCTATGATAGTAATCCGGTTTTTTTCCGGACTCAGTGTTAAAATGATCAGATCACCAGGCTTGATTTGGGCACTCGGATTTTGAACGCTGCCAACGGCCAGCCATTTATCATTTTTCTCCGCCCATTTTTTTATTTTTGCGGAATCACCGTCATAGGAATCCTGCCAGGGGGCTTTGCCCATGACTTTGTTGCATATGTGGGTCGCAAATTCCGAGCACCATGCCCGCTGTGTTTTGGTGTACATCCCCGATGAGTTATCATTGCCGACGTGTTTTAAGGCTTCGGCCACGATGACCTGGCCGGGACCGGTATTGGATTGTCCGGAGGTTATTGGCTCGGGTTGATGGGCAACCTTGGTCGTGCCGGTTTCAAAATTCGACGCGGGGAAATTGTCGGGTAAAAAAGACCGCGTCTTGGGTTGGTATTGGATCATCGCCAGCAAGCCGCCCAAACCGGCTTGTTTGAAAAGGTTGCGCATTGAGCTTGAATTAAAATGGCGGGAAAACCGGTGGTGGTTTGCCATATGCAGATGTCTTGAAGAGAAATCGGAGAATAATTTCATGGTGGGATCCTTTCCGGCTAAGTTGGCGATCTGCTTGCGCGAATGATCTTTGAAGACCGAAGCATATTCACAATATTTATATTTAATATCGCGTAAACAACTCCGGGGAGTCAATCGGGGATTCCCTGACTTTAGCCTGTGAAAAACCTGAATTGGGCAGTGGATTTGGATAATTGGATGTATTTTGTCGAAGGAGGGCTAGTGCCCATCCGGAAATAGCACCTTTTGGCCCCCGGCGGCGTTCTCGCATTTTTAAAATAATGGCGGAGCCATTCACGTTCTTACGACATAGCCCGCTATGCCTGCGGTTTTAAAAATGCTCGGGCCTTGCCGGGAACCAAAATCTACTATTTCCGGATGGGCACGAGCTAATTGATTCTTGCATCCATTGAAACGCTGCAATCCGGCCAGCAGAGGATGGTTTTGGGATTTTTGCGTGTTAAACCGCGAATGGGGCCGTCCTGCGAAATAACAAATCCGACCGTCCCCGGACAGGCGCCGACAAAGTTGATGGTGGAGCTGTGGCGCGTGCCGAATTCGGTTGTTTTCACCGGCTGACCGCCGCCGCCGTAGCCGTCCGGACCGATGACGACATCGCCTTTCCACGGGCGGGCCTTCAGGGTCGAACCGAAGGAGACCACTTCAAATTGATCGGTCAACAGGACCGCGCCGTCGATGGACGCCAGTTGGGCGATGACTTTGAGCCGGTCGGATATAAAATTGTTCAGGGCGATCTCCACCAGGAACCGGGCCGGAATACTCGGGTTCAAGGCGAGTTGCTCCGTCATCAATTCGTCGATGCGCAGGCTGTTTTCAAACGACAGCCGCCGGATATATTCACCGGCGTACCTGGCACGTAAATGCTCGGGAATGATCAGCAGGGTCCCCCCATGGCCCCGCATGGACGCCTCGGCAATCAGGTAGCCGAGCGAGTCGCGGAAAATCTGCCAATAGGTTTGGCCGTATTTCTGATAACCGGCGTTGTGTTTGAGGCAGGCCGCAAGATGATTGCCCATGGCGCGTGAGTTGAACGGCGAGGGCACAGCCGGAATGAACTTGCCGTCCACGAAACGGCCGATTTGCATCAGGCCGCGGCTCAACGCCAGGGAACCGGCGGTGCCGGCGGTGACGATAAAGATATCGGGCCGGCCTTTGTTGAAATCGCCGATCTCGACCGGGATATCTTCAAAGTTGCGTTCCTGGGGGCCGTAGTAATAGGCGCCCCAGATGGTGTAGTCGTTTGACTGCGGACGTGCCGGGCCGACGATCAGGGCGGTCGCCTCCGGGTCGAACGCGGTGGCCAGTTTGGCGATGGAGGCGACGGTAAAAGGGATATTCTGGTGGAACCGCAGGGTTTGCTTCAGCACATCATCGGTGGTTTCCCATTTGGGCAACAACCCGACGGCAAAGGTGATGGCGCGTTCTTCCTCTCGTTTGAGACTGGCAAGAAACGCCGTTTCGACGAGGGTCTTGATCGCATCGATGGCGGGCACCGGTTTCTGCTCGCGTCCGCGATGGGGATGTTTCTGATCCAGAATCCAGGCACGCTGGATATCCTGAAAGATACCGGTCTCAAACATCGGCTTGGGGGTGCATCGTTAAGGTTAGGTGGTGTCCATCCGGAAATAGCATCTTTTGGCCCCTGGCGGCGTTTTTGTGTTTTAAAAAAAATACCCGGGCCTTTGCCGGGAACCAAAACCTGCTGTTTTCGGATGGGCGCCGGGTGGCAAACAGCCGTCGGTTATTAAATCGGATGAAGGGTCGTATTTCCTTAGGGACCCAGATGTAAATGTACTTTGGGACATTTTATTTTTTCCGCGGCCCTAATATCGCCACGCAGCCACGATAAAATAAATCCCGACGCCGATCATGACCAGCGCACCGAGTTGATAGATTTTAGCCCGTGCTTTGAGCCAGCCCAGGTCGACGAGTTTCGCCACCAGGAAAAGCGCCGGTATGGTGCCCAGGCCGAATGCGGCCATCAGCGCCATGCCGGCAACAATACCCGCGCCGATATGCGGTGCCTCCATTCCGGCCCGTGCGGCGCCCAGCAGGGCGGTGTACACCGGCCCACACGGCAGCAGGCCCAGCAGCAGGCCGATGGGAAAATACGCGGCCGTGGTCGCCGATTGCGACAAATGGGCGATCTTTTTGGCGATCAAGCCGCCGGGGCTGTAATTCAGACCGAATATCTTGCCCAGGGGCACCCAACCGGTCATGGCCAGTCCCATGCAGACGATCATACCGCCGGTCAGAAACAGCGCCCCTTTTTGCAGGACGGTGATATGGGCGGCCACCATGGTAAAGGAACCGGTGGCGGCCATGAGGCCGCCGAGCACCATGTAGGTCAGCGTGCGCCCGCCGTGGTACAAAAGCTGGGGCACCAGCAGCGGACGACCGTTCAGACTCAAGGTCAGGGAGACCACCAACGGACCGCACATGCCGATGCAATGGCCGAAGCCGATGGCAAAGCCGGTGGACAGATAGGCGATCAGCAGGCCGCTAGTAGACGACATCGAAGATAAAGTCGGTGGTGCCGATCCCCGGACACGTTACCGAAGCACGCCAGGTACGCCGTCCGCTTTTGCACCGCACGATGACTCCCCGGCCCTGATAAACGCCGTTGCCTATGGATTTGAGCTGAACCTGATTTTTGCCCATGTTCATGCCGGGCATGCCCAGATCGATGTACGGTGGTTTATCCATGGCCGGCGCCCCTTCAAAGGTGACCCGGAACGTCAGATCGGTCATCGCCGTTACCGGCCGCGGGGTCACCATCAAGATTACTTTGTGACCGCCCAGGGTCTGTTGGCAATCACCCTGGTGCAGATCGCAGTTGATCAAAACCCGGTATTTATCGGCTGCAAAAGCCCGGTCGGCCGGAATCCAGCCGGTCCCGAACAGCAGCATGAGCAGACCAAACAAAACCACTTTCAATAGATCGACGGCAAGTAATTTACCATGCATTGCGATTCCTCTTAGGTAAGCAGTACATTTACTTTTTACTTTTGACGCATGAGCATCGGGCCGAGCGGGCGCCCCCCGAACAGGTGCATGTGCAGGTGAAAAACCTCCTGGCCGCCGTCCTTGTTGCAATTGATCAACAACCGGTAACCGTTTTCAGCCACCCCTTGCTCGGCGGCGATCTTTTGCGCCACCAGGACCATATGGCCGATCAGCAACTTGTCTTCTTCCTTGATGTCGTTGACGGTGGGAATTTCCTTGTTCGGCACGATCAGGATGTGAACCGGCGCCTGGGGCTGAATATCGCGAAAAGCGGTCACCTGATCATCCTGATAAACCATATCCGACGGGATTTCCTTGTTGATGATTTTACTGAAGATCGTAGCCATCCGTTCCTCCTTTGAGTTCGAATTTGCAATGTTGCTTGATTGCAGGCGCCGCGTACAGCGGGCGATGAAGCGATAACCGGCATTTCCGAATGGACCTTTCTTAAAGGAATCGGCCGCGATTTTCAAGGCTTACGGTAAAGACGGCAGGGAAAGCGTCGTTGGAAATCAAAAGAGCCAAAAAGGTTCATATCGTTTTGATTCCGGACCCCGGCCTTCGCCGGGGTGACGGGAATAGGGGGGCACTTTGCTTGAGAACTGTTTGATTCGGACACCGACTTTCGCTGCGGTGACGCGACTAGGGGACTACTTTACCCGACAACTGTAAAGCGCTAAATTAGTATCGAGACGGGCAACCTAATTTCAAGTTTCAAGTTTCAAGTTTCAAACCTCAAACCTCAAACCTCAATAAGGTGCCGTCTCCCCGTCGATGCAGGCTTGTTTGAGAATGGCTTTGGTATGGTCCACGGTAAGGGGGAAGGCGTCCATTTCAGCGTGGATGCTGTCGACATCAAAATAGTCGACATACTTGAGCAACTGTTCGCCGAAGTCCGTCAGGTAGGCGATTTTGTGCTCGCTCCCGAATTGCCTGACCTGGCGGGCAAACTGTTCGATGGCCGGGATATGCTGGCGTTGGCGAATACGCTGCCAGTGGGGCACCAGGCGGCCGTCAAGTTCTTCTACCAGGGCTTTAAAACGCCCGGTGGTCAGGGTGGACGGGCCCTCGGGGCGAAAGACGTCCTTGTGCGGTGATGTTTTGCGCACGGCGTTTTCGGACACGCCGACAAACGGCAGCAAGCGGCACAGCACTTTTAACAGGCGCGATTTGGCCACCGGTTTGATCAGATAGTCGTCGAAGCCGGTCTGTTTGATATGAACCAGGTTTTCCCGCAGGGCGTTGGCCGTGACCGCAACCACCGGTATCTGGCGGGTTGTGTCATCGGCGCGCAAAGCGGCCAGGGCGTCATAGCCGTTCATCTTCGGCATTTTCAGGTCCATCAGGATCAAATCCGGCCGGCACTGCCGCACTTGATGCAAGGCGCCCTGTCCGTCTTCGGCTTCATGGATGCGCAGGCCCGAAGCGGCAAGAAATTCAGCGATCAGTTGACGGTTGGAGGTCACGTTGTCGACAACCAGAATCAGGGCGTTTTGAAAATACACCTGATCGTAGTGGACCGGGGGATGCGTTGCCGGCGCCTCACACCGGGATACCTTCACTTGTGAAAAGTGGATGTCAAAGCGGCTGCCTCGGCCGACATCGCTGGACAGTTCGATCCGGCCGCCCATCATGGCGACCAGACGTTTGGAGATCGCCAGGCCAAGGCCGGTGCCGCCGTAATCCCCGACCTTTTGACCCGATTGCTGTTTAAAGGCTTCGAATATCGCCTTTTGCTCGTCCTGTGAAATGCCGATACCGGTGTCCTCCACACTGATCAGCAGATCCTTGCGCCGGTCGTCGCCGGCAATTGCTTCAACGGATAAGCGCACCGAACCTTCTTTGGTGTATTTGACGGCGTTGCCGATCAGATTCAACAGAATCTGCCGCAGGCGGGTTTCGTCCAACAGCAGCGCTTCCGGGATGTTTTCGTCGACAAAGGTTGTCAGCATTATTTTCTTTTGCGACGCCCGGAATGAGAAGATGCGGTAAAGCTCCTCGATCAATTTGCGGATATTGACCGGCTCAAAATGCAACTCCATTTTGCCGGCTTCGATTTTGGACAGGTCGAGGATGTCGTTGATCAGCGACAGCAGGCTTTTGCTGCCGGACATGATCGAATCGACATAGCGACGCAATTTGGGATCCGTGATATTTTCGCTGAGCAGCTCCGCAAATCCCAATACAGCATTCATCGGGGTGCGGATTTCATGGCTCATGTTGGCCAGAAACAGGCTTTTGGCATCATTGGCCGCCTCCGCTGCGCGCTTGGCGGCGTGCAGTTCCGTCTGTGTCCGCTTGCGCTGGGCGATTTCCATCCGCAGCAGGTTGTTGCTGGACGCCAGGTCCAGGGTGTGCTGGATAAGATGCTGCCGGTTTTTTTCAGTTTCGCTGTCAAAGTTGATACGTTCAATGGTAAGGGCGGCTTGGCGGACCAGGTTGGAGATTCCCAGTAACAGCTCGTTTTCCGGCGTAATGCGTGCCGTCAAATTCATGTGCGCGGCCTGGCCGCCCGCCACAAACAATCCCACGGGCAAGCGCGTGCCGCCCATTAAGGGGAAGATAATATATTCATCCATGCCCAGGCGGTTACCCAGGTGAATCAGATCATCCCGGTTGCACGCCTGGTGGCAAATGATTTCCGTGGCAAAATAGTAGGCCACCGACAGCACCGGCGACCTGACCGGCAAAAGCAGGTTTTTGATCCGTTCGGCATCAGGTTGCTTGAAATAACCGGCCGCCACTTCCACATATAAAAGATCTTTGGTTTCGGTGAGTAAAAGAATCAGGCTTTTCTGAAAGTCGAGATCGCGCAACGCGATCTCCAAAACAATTCGGCAGGCGTCTCGGATGGTGTCGACCGAGTTGAATTGCTTGTTGGCGTTGTGCAGCCTGCGATAGAGTGCCAGTTGAGTTTCAAAGCGGGTTCGGATCCGGTCCCGGTCACGCGCTTTGCTGACCAGAGCATCGACCCGGTCCGTTAACCCCCGATTGGCAGCTTCCAGTTCACGAACGCGCTGTTGCAACTGTTCTATCGAAGAAAAATGATCAGGCATAAAAATCGTTTACTTTGTGTCCACCACGGACACGACCTCGCAGACATTTCCGTGACCGCATTCGGCCCCCGTGAGTCGATCTTTTCGAGGGAAGGTAATTATTTGGAGTATCGGCAAAATCGGGCGTGAGCTTGAGCAGCCGGGCCGCGCCATCAACCATCCCGTGTCCATTCAAAATCTTTTGTTTTTGGATGGGTACCATACTAATATTTGTGTTTGAGGCCGTGCGCCTCCTTGAATTTATGCCATTCATCGTGGTCCACGACGCCGTCTTGGTTCAGATCAAGCGCCGTAAAAACCGTTGGCTGGGCCTGGGGAAAGAACTGTTTAAACTCATCCCGGCGCACCATGCCGTCATCATCGCTGTCGATATCACCGAAATGGGCGTTGAACTGTTGCGGATCGGGTAAATTCGGGCCATGCGGCATTTTGGACGTTGTTTCGCAACCAGCAACTACCAAGAGGGCGCCTGCCAGTGCACACCATAAAAAATGTTTCATGCGTTTTTCCTCCTATGTGTAACCTGTTGATGTAACCGGTTTTCAGATACGTTGCCCGCCTTGGCGGTGCCTGCAGGCCTCGCCTTATGTGCGGACACCGTCTGGCTTCAGTATTTGTGAGCGTGGCCAAAATACAGCTTTTCAAATTTCTGCTGTAAAGCCCTTATGTTTTTGACGTGGGCCGTGTCGGTGGTCTGCTTGCATTTCATGGCGGCGATCAGGATCTGATGCAACAGGGTCAGCTTCTCGGTATACTTTTTGGTCTGGGGCTTGATCCGTTGCGTCATAAAGTACTGGGTCACAATGTGCTGAATCTCAGTGGCGTGTTTTTCCTTGTTTGCCACCCAGCGCGCGATCTGGTTATGGTTGATGACGCCGGCCCGGCTCAAGTCGGTGATCTGTTGCATGGCCTTTTCGATGGTCAGGGTGTGTTCGTGCATCAGTTTGGCTCGCAATGCGTCGTCATAGATGCCGCACGGCACTTCACAGTGGGCCGCGGCACTGACCGCGAAACCGGCAAGCAGCACGGCAGCCAGAATTCCTGTTCGTAAGCTCTTCATGTGAACCTCCTTGTGGGGTTGGCGTTCCAAATGACCGGTATTTAAACTTGCAAAGTAAAATGAATGATTAATTTATAGTAAACAGTAATTATTGAATTGCCACCATTGAGGGGCGAAAAGTGGCAACCGCCGCACGGCGGCAACCAATGCAGGCCAAGGCCCATGTCTGAGTTTGAATCCCACCATCTGGAATTTGACGGTCGGTTTTTATACGCCGAGTCGGGCGGTGACGGGCTGCCGCTGCTCTTTTGTCACGGCATGTGGTGCCACAGCGGCCAACTGCGCCCGATCATGCGGACACTCACCGGCGAATTTCAAACGATTGCGTTTGATTTCAGGGGCCATGGCCGCAGTTGCGATTCAAACCGCCCCTGGACCATTGAAACCGCCGGGCGCGATATTGTGCGGGTGATGGATGCCCTTGGCATCGAGCGGGCCGCCATCGCCGGTTACAGCATGGGCGGCATGGCCGCCTTGCATACCGCCTTGAGCGCGCCGGACCGTGTCGCGTCCTTGATCCTGATCAGCACCTCGGCCGCGGCCGAACATTTCCAGCGGCGCCTGGAAATCAAGACCTTGTTGATGACATTGGGGTTTACCGGGCCGACAAGCTTCATTGTCCGCCAGGCCGCCCGGGCCCTGTACACCCGCCGGTTCCAGAAAGCCCGTCCCGAGGCGGTTTCCGAGTGGTGCGAGCATGTGTTGTCCATGTCCAGACCGGCGCTTGTGAACGCGCTCGAAGCGGTCGGGACGCGGCCGTCGGTAATGGACCGCCTGCCCGGCATCGCTTGCCCGGCGTTGATTCTCATTGGTGAGCAGGACATTATCGCCACCCCCGGACATTCCCGCCAGATGGCCGCCCTTTTACCGGCCGCCCGGCTAACGCCGGTGCCGCAGGTCGGCCACGCCCTGCCTTTTGAAAAACCGCGACTCGTTGCCGATCAAACCCGTTTGTTTTTGACCTCCCATCGCATGGCGGCCTGACCGGCGGCGTCCAACACTACATCTTAAACGGGCGTGTTGACACCAGGTTCAGCTATTGTTATGGTTTCGCCGCAAAAAGCGAAATCCGGCCGTTCTTTGTTCGCGCTTTTTGTAACAGGCTCCACCTTTGCTCCAAACCGAGCTCCAAGTTCCACCGTAACAAAATGTGTATTAAAGCCCGGTCTCGATTTTTGTTGATCCGCGTGAGACCGAAGCCGGGTTTAACGCGGGCTGCGCGGCCGCCCCAACATGCATACGGGTGATCGATGGCGTTGTTCAGACGTAAGCCGCAATTCGACCGGCACGATTACGTACCCCCTGTCGCCGACAGTACGGACCTGCCCGAAGAAGTCTTTGCCGCCGAACTGGAAGCGATCAACGCGCGCCGCAAGCATTACAAGCAATCGGCGGTGGCGTCAACACCGGCGGCACCGGCGGTCAAGCACGGCCTGGTGGGCGTCGGGTTGTCCGGCGGCGGGATTCGTTCGAGCACCTTCAACCTCGGCCTGCTGCAGGCCCTTGATCGCGAAGAATTACTCCCCCGGATCGACTACCTGTCCACGGTGTCGGGCGGCGGGTATATCGGCAGTTGCCTGAGCGCTGTTTTTGCCGGTAAAACCGGCACCCAATCCATCCGGGAATTTCCCTTCAAACATGCTTCCGGTACACCGGAGCCCAAAGCATTCAAGCACCTGCGCGAATACGCGAGCTATCTCAAACCCCCCAGGCCCCTGGCCGGTTTGCGGCTGCCGGGGTTGATCCTGCGCGGTCTGCTGATCAATTTTCTTATCCTGCTGCCCTGGGTGCTTTTTGGTGTGGTGGGCACCGTCCTGGTCGCCAAAAGCAGTATCCGCGACGCCCTCGACACCCATCGGGCGGCCTACACCATCTTCAAGGAAAATCACGATCCGCGGGCCGTTGGAATGCCCGACGACTACCGGGCCGTCACCATTGACCTGCGGTCCGATATCGAGTGGTCCCGGTCCGGCATCGCCTATGACCTTTTGTTGGCGGGACTGCCCGCCAAGATAACGGTCAAAGGGGCCCGGAAGCTCAAAAACGGCCGCTGGCTGCTGCCCGGTCAAACCCTGGCAAAACCGGTCTGCACGCTTGAAGGCCAAGGTGTCGCCGACCCTGTGCGCTTGAACGTTGTCGCCTGGCCCGGCAGGAGCCGGACGTTCATGTTGACCCTGCTGCCGGTCGTAAACGCCCTTGACCGCGACATTGTTGACTGGTTGCTGGCGCGGTTTGATGCCTATCAGGCCGACGTCGACATGGGTCGTGACCACCAGGGCAAGGCCGTCGCCCGGACACGGCAACTCGATCTGAGCCCCTATCTCAGTCCCCAGAAATATATCCTGCTGACCGGCATGCCGAAAAACGCCTATGCCGGCACCGGACAGTTTTTATCGGACGGCCGCTGGCTGTTTAGTGGCTGCGCCGCCGAAACCTTGAAGCTGAAAATGTTGATTCCCGATCTGCACCGGGACATCGATATCCAGGTAAGCGCCTGGCAGACCCACGACAGCCAGTACCAGCTCCTTCAAGCACCAAAGCGGTATGTGGAACTGCTGCCGTTGCCGGACGCCGCGGGCGGGCGGCGTTATCGTTTAAAAACCTGGTCGGGTTGCACCGCCAACCAGACCACCGCCACCGAACAGGACGTGCGGCTGCCGGCGGCCGTGCCCCCCAATCGGGTGCTGGCCTTGAGCGGTTTTGACTGGCAGAACACCGGCGAGAACCGTTACCTGCGCGTTCTCAACCCGGCCGGCGACGCCGGATTCGAGAACGGTCGCCGCCTGACCCGGAACCAATGGGTCTTTGTCAACGAGGCCATCGACACCTTGCAGGTGCCCCTGCCGCAGACCGGCCGTGATGCCGAACCCTTGCGGCTCATCGCCTGGCAGAGCGGCCGGGACGCCGGCGTGACGGATCCGGTCGGGTTGCTCTACCGCGAAACATTCACGCTTACAAAATGGTTGCTGCTCGGTTTTATCCTGGCCATGGCCTTTTACCCGTTGGTGCAACTGGCGATGCGGGTGTTTGAGAAAAAACACTGGCGCCGGCGTGATCTGTTGACCCGCTATTTATGCGGCGGCGGCATCGCCCTGATTGCCGTATGCGCCCTGGTGGAAATCCAGCCGGCGGCCATCTACCTGTTTTATCGCCTCAAGGGCGCATTGGGGGTTGTGAATCTTTTCGGCGGGGCGGACAAGCTCATGGCGGTGCTCGGCAGCCTTGTGGCGTCGCTGGGCAGTGTGGCCTCGGCCGTGGCCATCAGCAAGGGACGCACCTGGGCGCTGAAGATCGGTCCTTATGTGTTGGGGATGATCGGGCCGCTGGTGCTGTGGCTGTTTTATCTTAATTTTTGCGGATGGGCCCTGCATCCGGCCAACATTCCGGCCATGTTCGCTTCCATCGAAGGCGCCGTGCTGCTGGTTTTCTTCGGCGCCGGGGTCGTGCTGCTGTTGGTCAGCCGCTGGTTTTACAATATCAACCAGACCTCGTTTCATCCGTTTTACCGCGACCGGCTGAGCCGGGCCTTTATCTTCCGGCTCAATCCCCGGGGACAGATCGACCCCAACGACACCCTCAAGCTGCATGAACTCGACACCGGCCGGGCGCCGTACCACCTGCTCAACACCACGTTGAATATCCTGGGCAAAAGCAACGCCGGGCTGAAAGGGCGCAACGCCGAGTTTTACTTTTTCAGCCGCAACTATGTCGGCAGCCGGATCACCGGGTACTATCGAACCGAAGCCTATGAACGGCACGACCCGCATATCGATCTGGCCGGCGCCATGGCCATATCAGCCGCTGCCGTTGCGCCCAACATGGGACGCATCACCATCCGCAGCCTCACCTTTTTGATGGCCCTTTTGAACATCCGGCTCGGCTATTGGGCGCTCAACCCCCATAAACTCAGCCAGGGACGCATCGGCCGGCGGGTCGGGCCGTGGTATCTTTTCAAGGAACTGCTCGGACTGGTAAACGAACGCAGTGACTATCTGAATGTCAGCGACGGCGGCCACCTGGAGAACATGGGTCTGTATGAACTGGTGCGGCGACGTTGCAGGTATATCATCATCGGGGATGCCGAAGCGGATAAGGACATGAACTTCAAGGGACTGGCCGACGCCGTCCGGATGATCCGCATCGACATGGGGATCAAGGTTGAGATCGACCTGGACGACATCTACCGCAAAGACCGACCCCGGGGCCGTCATTTTGCCCTGGGAACCATCCACTACCGCGACGGCAAAGGGTACCTGCTTTACGTCAAATCGTCGGTCAGTAAAAAGCACAATCCCTACATCGAAAACTACATGGTCGAGCACGCCGCTTTTCCCCACGAGACCACGGCCGACCAGTTTTTCAACGAAGCCCAGTTCGAGGCTTACCGGGCCCTGGGCGCCGATGTGGGTGAGAAAGTACTGCAAGATGAGGCGGGCCGGCGATTTATTGCGGCCCTTTTGAATAACAGGGAAATAATGGACGGATAAAAAACCGGCAGGACCCGCACACGTGTCCCACCGGCAACAGACAACCACACAGGAGGAATAGAAAATGCCCAATGAAACAGCCGGAACCAGTGAAGCGAAAACCGAGTTAAGCGTGACACCCAAAGCCAGTGCGCCCGTGGCCGCGTCCACATCGATGGTGCTTTCCGGCGCCGAAAGACAACTGGACGGCAAAACACACGCCGGCATCTCCGTCATGGTTGCCGCCGACGGCCAGCCATCCACCCTGATGATTCCCGACGTGGCCGGTGTCGCCACCGGCGAACCGGTCTACATCACCAAGCCGATCCGGATCAAGGGCGAGAATCTGAAGAAGTTTCTGGCCAACAAAGGCGTAACACTGCCCGACGCCATCACCAACCTGATCGAAGACACCCAGATCTCCTGTGAGGCGTTTTACTACTCGAACAACGGACCGATGCTGCTGATGTTTGCCCTGAAATTTGAAGAAGGCCTGATCGCCTCGTTGACCGGTGACGCCGACCTGGGCGCCCTGTTCGATATCAAGGGCGCATCGGTGCGCCTGCTGCGTTGCGCGGAAAGCTCTTTTGACGTGCTCAAACAATACGCCGCCGGACTGGAAAGCTAAATACGATCCGGGCTGCAGGAGCGGCGTTGCGCCGCGATTAAAACAAAGTGAAAGCCGGTCCAATCGCGGTGCGACGCCGCTCCTGCAGCCTTTAAATCTCTTCAGGGAAAACAAAACCCTTATGCCGGAAAAACAAATCAACAGAGCCGACCTGATGGTGCAGGGCCGGGTGGCGGGAGTCGATCTCGATCTTCTGGGAACCTTGGAAGACGGCAGGCTGGGCGAAATTACCGGTTGTGCCCGGATCGACAAATCGTTGACCGACATTCTCGACAAGCTGGACGGCAATTTCAAGGACGCCACTAATCTGCTCAAACAGATCGCCGGCGACAAGGACGCCGTGTTTCGCCTGGACAGCATCGCCTTTGGCTATCGCAACACCGATCCCGGCTTTGTCCAGTTGATCGTGACCATGACCGTGGTCGGCAATGTGTTTCGTTTTGCCATCCTCAAAATGAAAGGCCGGGATTTTGTCGTCGGCCTCGACCTGAAGTGGGAGCCGTCCATGTTCGGCGGCAATATCCTCTCCGGGCTGGTGGGGGCCATCGCGCTGAAAGACCTGGGGGTGTACTGGTCCAGCAACCGTTTTGAAAATCTCAAGTTCGACCCGGCCCGGGATTTCCGGGACATCGATGCCCTGAACCTGTCGGTGCCCGCCGTCAAGGGGCGCAGCTTCAACAAGGGGCTCAACCTGTCGGCCAAGATCTCGGTGGGCAGCCTGAACCTGCTCGATTTTCTGGGCGGTTCGGACGATGCCCCCGCCGGGCCGCCCAAACCGGCCGAAACCACACCGGCCGCCAAGCCGGACGAAGCCCAGCTCAAGACCATGCCGACCCGCTGGGTCAAGGTCGACAAAGCCATCGGGCCGTTTTTCGTCAAGCGCATCGGCTTTGAATATGACGCGCCCGAGGTGATGATCAAGATGGACGGCGGCGTCAACCTGAGCTGCGTGGTGTTGACCCTGCTCGGTTTCGGCATCAGCTACCCCCTGAACAAGATCACCACCGATATCAAGGAGATACTCAAGGCGCTCCGGTTCCATCTGGACGGCGCCTCCCTGGCCCTGGATGTGGGGCCGGTTGGAATCGCCGGCGGCCTGCTCAAGGTCAGCGACGACCCCTTGCAGCTCGACGGCACCCTGATGCTGCGGGTGGGCAGCTTCACCCTGGGGGCCATCGGGTCGTATGCCGATCTGCACGGCACCCCATCGCTGTTCATCTTTGCCGCGTTTCAACAGATCCTGGGCGGACCGCCGTATTTTGTGGTGGCCGGGCTGGCTTTTGGCTTCGGCATCAACCGGGCGCTGGAAATCCCGCCCATGGATCAGGTGGGCAGCTTCCCCCTGGTCAAGGCGGCCACCGATCCGTTTTACCTCGGGACCAAGCTCGATTTGCGGGATGTCAGCGACAAGCTCGGCAAATATGTCTACCCGAGTCCGGGTAACTTCTGGATGGCGGCGGGTCTCAAGTTTATCTCCTTTGGCCTGATCAACGGTTTTGTGATGGCCACGGTTTCCGTCGGCATCCAGTTCCAGGTGGCCCTGTTGGGTCTGGCCAAGGTCCAGGTGCCGCCGCAGGCCCCCGGCGCGCCGGAGGTCGAGCCGATCGCCAGCGTGGAACTGGCCATCAAGGTGTGCCTGTCCCTGTCTTCGGGTGTGCTGGCCGTGGAAGGACAGCTTACTGAAAACTCCTTCATCCTCTCGCGCCAGTGCCGCCTGACCGGCGGGTTCGCGTTTAACTGCTGGTTCTGCCCGGCGCACCTGGGCGACTTTGTGGTCTCTCTGGGCGGCTACCATCCGCGTTTCGTGCCGCCGGCCCATTATCCGGTGGTGCCCCGGCTGGGGCTGCAATGGTCGGTGTCCAAATATCTTTCCATCACCGGCGGTATTTACTTTGCCCTGACCCCCTCCTGCTGCATGGCCGGGGGTAAACTGGACGCCGTCTTTCAGATGGGCGGCCTGCGGGCCTGGTTTTACGCGTATGCCGATTTTCTGATCAGCTGGAAACCGTTTTACTACGACGTGGCCATCGGTATCGGCATCGGTGTGTCCTACACCCTGCGTCTTCTGGGCATCAGCAAAACCTTCGGCATCGAACTGAGCGCCACCCTGCATTTGTGGGGCCCGCCCTTTGGCGGCACCGCCCACGTGACCTGGTGGGTGATTTCCTTTGATATCGATTTCGGCGACCAGAAGAAGACGGCCCCCGGCCCCATCGACTGGCAGGAATTTCACCAGTCGTTTTTGCCGCAACCGGACAATGCCGCCAACGCCGCCACACCCCCGGACCCGGTAATCAACAAAGTGCGCATTGCCAGCGGGTTGATCCGGGAACAGGAAAAGGAGGGGGGCGACCCGTTCAAGGTGGTCAACGCCCACACGTTTTCATTTGTCACCGAAGCCGCAGTGCCCTGCACCGGTTTGCAGTTCAACCAGCGACCCGTGACCCCCGTGCATGCCCCGGATGCATCGCAACTGGGCATCAAGCCGATGGGGGTCGGGCACTTGAATTCGCAGCACAAGGTGACCGTCGAAAAACAGGGCAAACATGGCGACGGCTGGGACGATCACCTCGAACCGGCCGCCACGGCCCAGGGCATGCCCCATGCCTTGTGGAGCAGCGAACTCGGGCAGCCCAAGCAGCCCAGCGCCAAGCGGATAGCAAACGTTCCCAACGGCATGACCGTGACCCTGCGCCACCGGCAGCCGAACCATGCCCTGACCTTTATCGATCTGAAGAAATTCAGATATGAAATCATTGCCAAAACCATCGACTGGGCCGCCGTCGCCATACCGGGCCAGATACCGGCCCCCGGCGATACCAAGTTGAACGTGTTCAGCAAAACCGTTTGGGACAATCCCGACGTAAACGCCAAGCGCGATGCGATCCTGGCGACCCTGGAGCAGCAAGACATGCAGCTTCACCAGGTGGCCCTGCCCGAACTGGCCGCCCATGCCGCCGAGACGTTTCAGACGATGCCGGCCATGGCGGTGCCGGGTGAAAGTCTCTAACCCATCGATAACGAACAAAAGGAAGTACAGTTTATGTCCGATTTTCCGCGCGGTCTGATCCAATTCTCGCAGGCCTGCCTGCCGCCCCTGTTGCCGGGGGATTATAAAATCCGGGTGGACCAGACCATCCAGGAAGTCCGGCCGGAAAAACCGTTTGCCACCGAACTCGATTTTTCCGTGGCCGGTCCGCGTTTCGATCTGAACCCGGCCGATATCTATTCGGTCTACCCGCCCACCAATCAAAGCGGCGAATTCGGCAACACCCTGCCACAGATCGTCTTCACCCGGCGAACCATTCCGTGGGAACGGACCCTGGACGGCAGCGATCCGGACAATCAGAATCCCTGCCCCTGGCTGGCGCTTCTGGTGTTAAGCGGGTCGGATTTCGCTGAGGGGACCTTGCCGAAAATTACGACCCGCAAAGTCGGTGACCTCCTGACGCCGGCGGCTACCGACAACTGCATGGGGCCTGCCCTGGGGGCGGCTGATCTGGCGAAGTATGAATCGGTGAACGACCAGTGCAACACCGTCGACCTGCCGGCGGCGCTGTTCGTCAACGTTGCGCCGCAGGTAGCGGATCTTCCCTACCTGGCGCATGTCCGCACCGTGAGCACCGACAACAAGGAGACCCTGTCCTATCAGACCGAAGGCAGTTTTGCCGTGGTGCTGGCCAATCGCCTGCCGGAGTCATCCGTGGACGATGCCGTGAAAAACGCGGTTTATCTGGTGTCGCTGGAAGGCTTCAAGGATCACCTGCCCGGCGGCGGGCAAAAGATCGGCACCGCCAATGTGCGGTTGGCCGTGCTGGCCCATTGGGAATTCGCCTGCTTCGGCAAGGACAACTTCAAGGTGCTGATGAACAATCTTGAAGTCGACCGGCTCCAGCGGCCGGTGGGGCCGGACTTGAACGCGAAAGCCGACGCCGGTGACGAGGGGGCCGGGCAAGTGCGCAGCGCGTTTGAAATGGGCTACACGGCGCTGAATCATCACATCCGCAACGGCGAGAAAACCGTTTCCTGGTACCGGGGGCCGCTGGTGCCCATGTTCTACCCCACCGAGGAGACCTATTCGTTTATTCCCTCGGCCGATGCCGCCTTGCGGTACAACTACACCACCGGCCTGCTCGATGCGTCCTATGCCGCCGCGTGGCAGTTGGGGCGCATGCTGGCCCTGCAGAACCAGCAGTTCGCCCAGGCGCTGTACCGTTATCGCAATCAGGCCCGCGTGGCGACCAAAACCGCCCTCGACGATGCCGACACGGCCCGCGCATTTCAGCTTTCGGCGGCCAGTCTGGAAGATGAGGCAATCGAGATGCTGAAAACGGATGGGGTGCAGAGGGTGTTGGGGGAAGAGTGAGGTTTGGGGTTGGAAACTGGAAACTGGAAATTTGAAATTTGAAATTTGAAATTTGAAAAATACACTTGCGTTGCGGCGAACCGCCGGAACAAACAATTTGCGCGTTTTGTAACATTTCCTGGATTCCCGCCTGCGCGGGAATGACGAAGTAGGTTTTGCTCTGTCGTGTGTAGGCGTCATTCCCGCGCAGGCGGGAATCCAGGAGATATCGCAAAGATGCCTAAGTGTTGTTATCAGGCTTCGACATGTGGTTTTGCTTACATTGTTTTTTATTTTTTTTTAACTTGAGGCGATGGGCGAAAATCCCGCGCTAGATCTCTTTCGGCTCATCGGGTAGGTTAAGTTAATGACATTGTATTTAAATATCGAATTACGCCACGGGAAGACACATTCCCCACGGATTAACGCTGACTTTTTACTGCCAAAGTGTGTGTAGAAAAATGACAAACCCGGAAGAAGATCACAAAAGACTGCTTCAGGAATTCGACGTGCTGCTGTCCGGCGATACGTTGCGGATTCCGGAAGATATTGGCACCTGGCTGGGGCGCGCCATGCTGCTCTACGGGGTGCCGTTTAACTACCTGGTGCCGGACGAAGCCATGCTGCCGACCGAGGCGATCCGCTTTTTCAGCCTCGACCCCGGCTGGCTCAAATGCCTGCTGGAAGGGGCGTGCAGCGTGGGGCGCCGCGGCTCGACGGACGAGGTGTTGGACGAGCATTTGCGCAACAATTTCCTGGATCTGGCCGGCGACAACGCCAAGCAGGTGCGGGCCGGGCAAAAGGGCGAGCTGCATTGGCCCCTGACCGGTTTTCTGCTGCGCTCGGCCATTGTCGAGGGCTGGCAGGGGCTGGAAATGAAGGCCGCCGGGGTCGATGCCAACGGCAATGAGATCGATCCGCTGGAACCGTTGCGTCTCGATCGTCTGGGGCCGGATATCATGCTGTGCATTTTTAACGGCAAGGTGACGTCCATCGAAATCAAACAGCCGCCGGAAGGGTTGCATTTCGGTGCGTCGGCGGTGGGCCCGGTCAACCAGTACCAAAAAATCAGCCTGCGCCGGCTGCACCCGCCCGAGCAGGCGGGCGATCAGGTCCCGGCCGAAGCGATCGGCGCCACCGATGTGCCCATGCGCGACGGCGTGCAGCGCGTCATCGATGTGCACCAACTGGCCTTGCAGATGCAAACTGAACTGAACCGGGTCGCCGCCATTGACGGAACCCCCAACGGCCGCTTTACTTCCGCGGAATTCGGCGTCCAGATGGTCGAAAGTCCGGGCAAGGCGGTGTTTAAAAGCAAATCATGAGTGAAGCGATAGAAAGCACAAAACACGTACTGGTGCCGATGAATGTCGAGGCATTGGCGGTGGGTCGGCAGGTGGTTACCCCGCAGCAGGGCTGGAGCGATTTGCGCCCTGATTTTGCCCGTTTGTACAAGGGCAAAATCCTGGGCGGGCAATTGACCCCGTCCCTTGACACGCAAAAAAAAATGGATCTGCCGGCAGGCATCCATCTGCACTGGGCCCTGCCGGATGCCCTGACCCATGGGCGCCAGGTCCGTTCGCAAAACGGGGACGCGCCTTCAACCCCGCCAAAGTTTCCGCACATTCCCAACCGCTGGATGGTGCAACGGATCAGTCGTCAACCGGATACCGGCAAAATCGCCGTGCGGGCCTGGATCATCGAGAGCGACTATCTGTTCGGTGCAAAAGAGGATGCACCGGCGCACTGCGTGACCATTCCGAAACTCGATGCGCTGCCGTTGTTCGCGCGGGCCGGCAAATGTGTCGATTACAGTGGCTGGCGCGAGGGGGCCGACCCGGCCTACAAATTCAAACTCACGGCCCTGGGGTACGGTGATCCGGCCTTTGCCGCCTTCTACCCGGCCTGTAAAAGCCTGTTGGGGTTTCATGATGCCCTGGATGATGTGCCGGACAACACCACTTTGACCTACATGGTGGCCGGCTGGTATTCGGACGCGACCCAGGACCCGCTGTTTCATGGCGATCAGCCCTACGCGCCGGCCGAATGGATCGCGCGGCTCGGTGAATTGAAATGGTCGGTCGATCCGCCGTATCCGATTTTCAGGGCTGATCCGCAGACCCATCGTTTTGTTATCTCCGGCTACGGCGATTTAAGCGCGCAATTTCCCGTGGGCGCGGCGTTCGAAGTGCTGGGGGATACCGCCAACCGCGGCAGTTACTCCGTTACCGGCACGTCCTACGAGGCGCCGGAATTCAGCCTTGCGGTGGCCAACGTTCCCGACGATCAGACCGGCGGCCGGATTGCGCCGCCGCAAATGGCCTGCCCGGACCGCACGGTTTGCCACGGTCAGGTCTACAACATTGCGTGGCGCGATAAAAATACGGTGTATGCTTCCCAGGTGCCTGATCTGGATGCGGACAACTGCCGGGTGGCCGTGGGCAATTCTTCCGGCGAGGCCTTGGCCGCGCTGTTTGCCGAAACGCTGGATCATCCCCGGGCCGAAGATCTGCTGACCGCTTTGCAGGGCGATATTTTGTCGCACAACACCGATAACCGGGAACTGGAAGCATTGCTGCATCAAAACCGGTTCAGTTCTTTTGACGGCGGCCGCATCCTCGGCGTGCGCAGGGAAACCGGCCGGGAACCCGACGCCACGACGGGCCAGGAGGCGGCCTTGTCGGATGAAACCATGCACCGGCTGGATGCGGTGAATCAGGCTCAGACCCAACGGGCGCGCCTGCGCCGCGAACTGACCGACTACCGCTGGGAGCTTTATGCGGCGTGGTACAAGCAGGTGTTGGCGCAGGGCGCGGTTCGCCTGGACGATCAGATCGAGGCCCTGAAGCGGAAGATCGCCGATCTGCAAGCGGCGCTCACGGCCGACGACTCCCGGCTTCGTGCGGGGCGTGACGATTTTAAAGCCGCCTTGCAGGCCAAGTTCAAGGACCTGACCCCTGTCACCACCCCCGCACCGCCGTTCTGGCAGGCCAATGAGCCGGTGGTGCTGGTGGCGTCGGAAGCCACCCGTGCCTCCAAACGTCACGGGCACGACGGCCGCTTTGCGGATACCGGTGAACTGCACTGCCGGATCAGTGGTCAGGAGACCACGGCGATTGTTGTCGATATTCCCAACAACCGGCGTGATGTCACTGTTCCGGCCGCGCAGACATTCGATGTTATGCGGGACACCTTTACCGGCGGCGGGGCTGTGCCGCCGGGAATTACCGCGGCGCTGCTGCACGAATGCCTGCTGCTCGATCCGTCCCGGGCCGGGCAGATCGCCGATCAGGCGTATCGTGAGGCGGGACTGACCACGCAACCCGGCCGGGCGGCCCTGCTCGCCGACATCGACGCCTGGCAACGGCCGGAAACCGCCGCCACCCCAACCACCGCCCGCAGTATCGGTGTCCCGCCGTCACCGATCGGCCGGTGCGACTGGCACAGCAATCCCTGGCTGCCGGTGTTTTTGAAATGGCGTCTGGTGTGGCACAGCTCCTATGGGCAGATACCGGACGCCCTGGCAAAGTGGTCGTTCACGGGTGATGGCGAGGATTATCGCTTTACGGGTGACGCGTCCGACGACCAAAACGGTGCGTTTTACGAAGGCTACACCATCCTGACGCCACATGCCCTGCGCAAGTTCAAGGAGGCCGTGGAGACATATAACCGGACGGCCAAAGATCCGGCCCTGGAAAAGATCATCACCCAATTGGGCGACCTGAACATCCTGTCCCAGTTTCTGGGCGGGCTGCAAAAAGCCTTTACCATGCGCGACACGGTATTGCAGCTTCCGCCGATCAAACTGCCGCCGGACGAAGAGATCATCGATCCGATTGCCGCCTTTGTCAGCGATGCCGCTGATGCGTCCCCTGATCCGGATAAACCGTTTCTGCCGATCCGGGCCGGGCACGCCAGATTGCTTGAGGTGGCCGTGGTGGATGCCTTTGGTCAAACCATGGCGCTGCCGGATGAATGCCTTGCCAGACCGGCGCGGGCCGTCAACCTGCGCATCGACGGCGCCAAGTACGCCCCCCTGATCGAACTGCCGCCCCGGGTGGCCCAGCCGATGCGGCTGCGTTTTGACTGGCCGGCGGCGGCCAACCCGGCGAGCGTGCCGGTGAACAGCCCCATCTGCGGGTGGGTCATGCCCAACTATCTGGATAAGAATCTGCTTTTTTTCGATGCCGACGGCAACGGGTTGGGCGCCGTGCAAAAAATTCTGCGTGAATCCGCGGCCGGCGGCACCGGCGGGGCCGCCCAAAAAGATCTGAAAGCCTTTTTCTGGGTTCCGCAGCCGGGCACGGAACTGCAACCCACGGATATTTTCAACCCTGAACTGAAACAGTTTGTCCACTTTCTCACGGCCATGGACGCGGACACCGGTGACGCTTTTTGGCGCGTGCTCGACACGGCCGTCAGTAAAATGGATTCCGGGGTGCCCGAGGACGATCCGCTGCTGAGCATCCTTGTGGGCCGCCCCCTGGTGCTGGTGAGCGCTTCCTTGAATCTGGAGTTGGCCGGGTTGCCGGCCTATGACCAGGCCCTGGACAAGGTTGGCCGGGCCGATACCGGCGGTTTCGATCAGATCCAATTCCCGTTGCTGCTTGGTGATGCCGGGAAGGACACCGACGGTCTGGTGGGGTATTTTCGCATGTCCGAGCCCGCGGTTGCGGATTTAGGGCCGTTCCTGCCGGCGGCGGGCGCGCCGGGGCCCGGTGTGCCCGGCACCATCGAACCGGCGACGCCGCTGACGTTGACGTGTTCCCGTCCGCAGCCGCTGACCCTGTTGATGGACCCGCTGGCCCGCGTGCACGCCCGCACCGGTGTGCTGCCCAAAACCTACGGTGAATTGCCCCACCGGTGGCGGTCGGCGGCCAAGGCGGTCCGGACCGCCTTTTTCCAGGCGGCCCCGGTTATCAGTCCGGGCGGTGATTTGCGCCTGCCGAAACCGTCCGACGATTTCGGTAAATGGTCCTGGGCCTGCCGCCCGCAGGTGACCGTGTGGAAGCAGTACGACACCATCGATCCGCTCGGCGACCGGGCCGGTTTTCCGCCGGTGCGCCAGCAACTGCAGGAGGGGTGGCTCAAACTGAAACTCAATCCCGTGGCCGTTTTGAAATTCAGCGTGCGGGAAGGGACGCTGCACGTCCGCCCCCAAACCAACGTCACACTGCAGTGGCTGTTGAAGGGCGGCACGCGGCTGCGTCTGTCCGCGGGACCCGCGGCACAAAAACCGGAAGTAAAACCGGAAACCATCTGGGAGCGGACCGCCCCTTTTGAAGAGCAGTGTCGGGTGCGGGTCGTCGTCGACACCACGTACACGTTGCGCTTGAGCGATGACGACGGCAACTACAGCGAAAAACAAATAACCATAACCGTTGACAAGGAGCAGACTTAATGGCCGCCAAACCGTTGCATCTGACCGCCGAAATTGTCGCTGACCAAACCAGCGTTACGTTGGGCCAAGGCAATCGGGATAAAAATAGAATCACCATCGCCCTCGCCAATACTTCCGATGAACCGGTGACGTTCGGCGGTTTTGGTCAAAACGGGACCTTCACCCTGAGCTTTACCATCGGTTCGGGGGCGCAGGATCTTGTCCGCACATTGGCCGAGAGTGTCAAGCTTGAAATCGATGCCCCGCAGGGTTGGCAGGCCGAGAAGTATAAAAAGATCGACAACCGGGCGGTCTATGCCTTTGACCTGCCGGAAACGGTTTTCGGTCCCAAGGAACGTAAAACCGTCACCGTGAAAGCGTTTGAGTGTTGCACCGATCCGGGACAGGCCCATCTGCAACTCGCTTTGGCGATATCCGGCTACGAAGCGTTTGCTGCGGCCGTGGACGTGGCGAAAAAGGCGGCGGCCTTTGAATTGCTGTTCTTCGAGGCGGATCCGTCCTACATCACCACTGAAGACGAGAAGCAGGCCTTCACGCTCGCCTGGAGCACGATCAAGGCCGGCCGGGTGGTTCTGACCAAAAACGGGCGTGATCCGATCACCTTCACTGCCGGCGGGGATGAAGGTTTTGAAAACGGTAAAAAGTTTACGTATACCAAAGACCATCCGGACCTTGCCGCCACCGACTACGAATTGACGGCCTATGACGAAACCGGCACGCAGCCGCCCAAGTCCGTCAAACAGACGGTGTATGTGCTGCAACCCGGATGGCATGAAGTCGAATTTCGTCGCCAATACGGCTACCCGGCGGTGTTGTGCAACCTGGACGACGTCAACCTGTACGGTATTTTCATTAAAAACGGACAGGCCTGTCTGTGTTCGTCCAAGCACCCCTATGCGGTCTGGAACCTGGAAACCGACGCTGTTCCGCAAGACATGGGCACCAGCCCCGGTGTCGGTTTCAAGAGCCGTCTTTGGCTGGTCGGCGGCAGTAGTGTGGCGCCCGAAACCTGTTCCAACCGGATGTATGCCTACGATGCGCAGACAGCCCAGTGGCAGGCGCAGACCGCCGGCTGGACGGCCCGCATGGGGCATGCCTGCGTGGTCTTCAATCAGCGCCTGTGGGTCATGGGCGGACTCGACGGCAACGGGAATCCCCTGCAGGACGTTCACAGCATGGATGCCCAGGGCTCCTGGCAGCGTCACGCCGATGCCCCCTGGGCCCCGCGCTGCATGGCGGCCGTGGCGGTCTACCGGAACAGGCTTTGGATTTACGGCGGTTGCGCGGAACCCTTCGGTGATGCCCGGACGGATATGTGGACCTCGGCGGACGGCGAGCACTGGGACCAATATGAAATTTTGCCGCATCCGAAGGACGGGGCCCTGGGCGAACCGATCAGCAATGACTTGCAGGTCATCGACAACGAACTCTACTTGCTGGGCTCGTTTCGATCGGGGTATTTGTTGAAAGCCAGGAATTTCAGGTTGAACCGGGCGCAACGCATCTGGATTGAAATCGACGGCGACAATCCCTGGGATCAGCAGGGCGACAATACCTTCAGCCTGAGCGGGGTGACCTTCAACGATTTACTTTTTTTACGGTCGCTCAATTACCAGACCGAAGATAATCCGACCAAGTTGTACTTGTATAAAAAATTCTAATAAGGAGCCAGATCATGGGTTATTTCAAGGCAATCCGAATTCTTCTGATTCTCTGCGCCGGCCTGTTCCTGTGGGTGTCGCCGGCAGCGGCCCTGCTCAAGGCGACCACGGTTTTGCTGCCCAGCGAAGATGTTAGTGAACCGGCCCGCCCGGATAACATGTTGCGGGTGGCGGCCGACGGCTCGGCGCCCATTAAACTGGTCAGCACGGCCAGGCTGCGGTTCGACCTGCAATCGATTCCCGCCGCCGCCGACATTACCGGTGTGACCTTGCGGGTGGAAGGGCAGGCGGTTCAGGAAAATCAGGCGGATGTCAATCCGCAGATGGTCCGTATTTTCACCAACAAAGAAGGGCAGGGCGGTTCCATCGGCAGTTGGTTCGCCAAGGGCGGTGACACGGTTTTCACCGCGACGTCGGACGCCATGCGCCGGTCCGTGGTTGCCGCCCGCAAGGCCGGCCAAACGTTGACGTTGTGGTTGCGCTCAAAGAGCCGCTTGAGCGACTGGCATTACTTCTCGACGCAGTTCTACGGGACTGATACCGCCAGCCAGCCCCGGTTGATTATCGAATTCAGCCTTGATCTGCCGACCGTGGCGCCGCCGGAAAGAACCGGGTGGCGGTTTTGCAAGGCGACAAGCCATTTCAAGGCCAAGCCGTTCGCCGGCGGGTACGGCATGCTCTCCAATCCGGTTTTTTACAATGGCAATGTTTTCTTCTTTGCCAAACCGGATGCCGATCACACCGCGTTGTTTGCCCTGCATTTTAATGGCAACGAACGCTGGCGCCGGGACATCGAAGACCCTCCGGCGCAATATGCGCGGGTCGGCTACGAGGGGACACTTTATTCCATCGGCCGGCAGCGGGTGGCGCGCTACAACCTGAATCAAAACGGCCTGCCGGGCGAAAGAACCACGATTGCAGGGCTGAAACTGGCGTTGCCGCCCGCCCTGGGGACCGACGGGAGTCTTTACTTCACGCATGAAGGATATGCCTACGGGCTCAATGCGTTGATGCAGGAGCTGTGGCGCTATCCGCAAAAAGGGACCGGATCGGCCTTCAGCCCCATCGTTCTTGCGCCGCCGGCACAACAACGGGCGTATATCGTTGCCCGGGTGAATAACCAAAACTATCTGACACCGCTCAACTGCGCCTTTGGCCGGCTGACCGATCTGCCGTTCGCCAATAAATATACGGATTTTCATACGCCCGTGGTCATTGCCGGCGACGGGGCCACATCGGATTATGTTTACCTGGCCGCCAACTCGCAATCGGACGGGGTGCTGGCGTGCTATTCCGGCGAGGAGCAGATCTGGTCCGCCCCGGGACCGGTTTCCCAACCGGTCGCCACCGCCGACGGCAGACGATTGGTTGCGGTGCAAAACGGCAAGCTGAAAGTATTTGACCGGCTTAATGGGCGGACAATGGCTGTTTCAACCCGTGACAATCTGGCGGCCACCTCCAATCCGGTGCTGGATGGTGACGATAATGTCTACTTCTGGAACAATGGCATCTTTTACGGCTTTGACAAAACCTGCAAACTTTTGACAGCCCAGCAACTGCCCGGTCTGGCCGAACGGCTTGCACTTGAGTTCGCGCCCGACGGCACGCTGTATGCCCGCAATTTGAAAACCCGGCAACTGACCCTGATTCTGCCGACCCTGAACAAACTGACGGTGAAGCCGGACAATCTGCAGACCGACACCATCTATTCGGCGGATACGGTGCGGATTGCGCCGAACCTGACATTGAGCCGGAATATCAACATTGCGTTGAAAGCCCGCGACCGCATTTCCATCGGGCGCGGATTCACGGTTAAAAAAGGGGCTCGTCTAACCTGCAAAACCGGATATTGACCGGATATTGACCGGATATTGATTGGATGACCAGAGGGAGGTCGATATGATGTTGAATGTACCAAGCGGGATCATGCGCTGGGGTGTTCTTCTGCTCACACTCACGAGTGTTTTGCTTCTGTCGGCAGGGCACCTGCCGGTTCAGGCGCAAGACAGCGACGACGCCCTGTTCATCGATGACCAGGGCCGGGTCGGCATCGGCAATCAAACCCCCGGAGCGCCGCTGGATGTAACCGGCGTGATTCGCGGGGTTGGCATGGTGCCGCCGGGCGGCATCGTGATGTTCAGCGGCCAGGTGGCCACCTCGTTTGACGCCAAGGGACGGGGATTGACGGGAACGCCTTACGAAGGCTGGCAGCTTTGCAACGGCAACAACGGGGCGCCGAATCTGGCCCACCGGTTTATTCTGCCCTCTGCCGCGGCCAAGGGCGAAGATATCGGCCACACCGGTGGTCAGGACAAGGTGACTTTAAAAATAAAGCATCTGCCGTCGCACAATCATAACGGCAGCACAGGCAACGCGACCACTCAACTGCCGAAGATATTAAGCGGCACCGCGGCCCGCAAGGCCGGTTTGGTTATCAAGACCACTTCGGTCAGCGGCCCGCACAGGGAAGACAAAAGCCACCACCATGCCATCGCCGCCCAGGGCGGCGGGCAACCCCATGAGAACATGCCGCCTTACTATGTTTTGGCTTTCATCATGCGATTGCCGCAGTGAGATCGCTTCCATCGACTGAAGACTGAATAGGAACAAATTAAGAAAGGAATCGGAATGACGCACGCAAGTATGCAAGGGGGAAGAAGTTTACGATCGATTCGAGCCGGCCGGCGCGGCCTTTGGAATATCTGGATTATCCGGGTCCTGCTGGCGGCGGCGGTGCTGATGCCGTCAAGCGGATTCAGCGAACCGGCGGCCAGCGATGACGCCCTGCATATCGACACCGCCGGCCGTGTCGGCATCGGCAACCAGACACCCCGGACCACCCTGGATGTGTCCGGCACGATTTCGGGTATCGGCATGGTGCCGCCGGGCGGTATTGTCATGTTCAGCGGTGATGTGAGCCAAACCTTCGATGCCGACGGCAAAGGCTTGGCCGGCACCCGGTATGAAGGCTGGCAGCTTTGCAACGGCAACAACAATGCGCCGGATCTTCGCAATCGCTTCGTGGTCGCAGCCGGCGGAAAATACAAGCGGGGCGATAACGGCGGCAAGGATATGATCGCGTTGAGTGTCGATCACATGCCGGCACACAAGCATTCCGGCAGGACCGGCGGCACGGGAAAACATGAGCACTGGATCGAAGGCACCGACGCCAACGGCCTGGCATGGCGCCAGCGGCGCATTCCGGGCACGACCACGGTTGACATGGGTTGGGGCGGCGGTAAAAACAGCGACCCGAATAAAATGCACTGGCGCGGCATGGTCAATACGAACACCACCGGCAATCACAGTCACCCGTTCACCACCGGTGCGACCGGTAAAAGCCAACCGCATGAAAACCGGCCCCCGTTTTATGCGCTGGCCTTTATCATGCGGTTGCCGATAGCGGAATAAAAAAAAGGAGAAGCGATCATGGCGGATGAAGTCGTTGCCGATATGGCGATCTACTACGAAGACGAGTACGATATCGTCTGGAAGAACAGTGAGCACAGCGGCTACCGGGGGGTGGCGCTGCAAACCGCAACCGATTTTACCTTTGCGACCAGCGGGGTGTGCTGTTTCGACTTTATTTTGTATTCGGCCTTCAATGCCGGCAGGATCGACAAGGCCCGGCTCAAAACCATCTACCAGGGGATTGTGGCCGGTCGCTATGCATCGGCCGCGCCGTTGCATGGTGACAACAAACTGTGGCTGCTGCAACGTGAAGAGCTTGGCGGCGCGGGCTATGGCTCGAATGTGACCCGGGACTGGCCGGATGAGGGCGTTCTGGTATTTTTCAGCCGCCCCAGGATCGGCACCGAGCTGGACCACGTGGCCCTTTCCATCGGCGGGGGCGAAGTTCTCAGCTTTGGGGAGTCGGTACCCGCGATCGCAGAAAAAGAAAAGCTCTCCCAGGACGACCTCAATAGAAACGGCCTGCCGCAAAAAGTAAAACGAATGGAGATCGCCGCGATAAAAGACCTCATCGGCGGATTAGTCCGAGTGGCGGCGCCGGTTTGGTCGGCGGTGTAAGGCTTGACGTTAATAATCTTTATGTAGACGACTTCTCTTCAGATGATCCTGCAAACTGTACAACATCTGATGTTGATCTGACCCATTCACAATCATTGCAATTTTTTAAAAAGGCAAGAGTGGTTGAATATAGAACCTTTTTAGAAATAAAGTAATAAAATAGCCATAGGCTAATCTCAAGATAAGCTTGCCAAGGCCGCAGCCAATTTGCAACCGCAGGCATAGCAAGGCTACGTCGCAAGAACGTGAATGGCTGCGCCATTATTGCAGATTGGCGAGAACATCGGTCTGGGCCAAAAGATGCTATTTCCGAATGGGCACTAGATAAAAAGTGCTACGGACCGCGAGGCAGGGCTAAAGCCCATAGCCATCAGGCCAAGGAAATCTGTAAAACGCACTTGCGTTGCGGCGAGCCGCCGGAACAAACAATTTGCGCGTTTTGTGACATTTCCTGGATTCCCGCCTGCGCGGGAATGACGACGTAGGTTTTGCTCCGTCGTGTTTAAACGTCATTTCCGCGCAGGCGGAAATCCAGGAGATATCGCAAAAATGCCTGAGTGTTATTATCAGGCTTCGATATGCAGTTTTGCTCACATTGTTATTCATTTATTCATTATTTTTGCGCGAGTCTTTGGCTTGACGGCTATGGGCTAAGGCCTTGCGCTACATCTCTTTCGACTCATCGGATAGTCTAAGTTAATGACGTTGGCTGTTAACCTTGGTATGCGCATCCGACTTGCAGGGTATACGCCCTGCTCTCAGGTGATGCATGGGGTTGGGCTTCTGATTCTGATATCCGAATAGGTGGACATATGGCAAATGCAAAAAGCAAGGATAGAGAGCGTGAAAAACGCATAGCGATGGAGGCCATCGTTGATGCATACGGAGCTGAAGAACAAGCAATGGGTTGGTATTATTACCTGGAAGAGACGCTTCAGTTTCCGTTTACAGCGATTTGCAATAAGAAACGCGCTATTTCACCTTTGCATGTTAATGATGAAGTTGATGTCATTGGTATGGCTCCGGAAGAGGAGTGTGAGAATGAGATGTTTGTGACCATGCGCTGGGAAAAAGATGGACTCGCGGTTCCTTTGTCCCAACTTACGCCCATAAGTCACACCGCAGTACAAACGAAACAGGCGATTGAGGACTGGCACTATTGGGTTCAGAGGGGCTACCAGTTTGGCTGATATTGTCTGATCCAACTTATCTCAGGAGAGGGAACGGAAAAGCCATTCCATTTTTGAAAGGCTTTAACCAATTGAATCGCATAGCTTTTTTATAGGGCTTCGGGTATCGTTTCCCGGCCCCTCACTTATGTATGGAGAGGGAGTAGCCTTAATTTTGTGATAGCTTCATATTTGATGGGAAGGAAAGTAGGATGAGTATTGCAGAAGATCTAAAATTAAAGCTGAGAAATAATCAACGCGTCATATTTATTACTGATGCCGACGACCTGTTGGCCGCATGGAGACATAGAAGGGAGAAAACTTCCCGCAGTTGTCGTTGCTTTGATTTTTCCAGAGTGCCCAAGGAGTATCGCCTTTCAGCACCGCCCAATGAAAGGGCTGAACTGATGCCCTGCCACGTTACTGTTCGCCGCCACCGGTCCCATATTACCAAAGCAATAAAACCGGCGCCTGAATACGCCACCAGGGCCTGCCACGGCCATGGCCGGACGGATCACCTGTCAACTCAGGACCTGGACGTCCTGGACACCGTTTCCTTTGCTAAGAGAAACGTTGCGCCCTATATCTCGCCCATCTTGGACACCACCACACTATCTCTGGTATGCAAAGATTTAGGCATCACCGGCAGGGCCATCCCCAAAGTGATCAAAGGCCGTCAGTACATCGCTTTTTCCGGGTATCCGGGCTTACGAACCAGGTTTCCGGGCACCATCTATTCGGTCAAAAATCGTAAAATCATCACCATGGCTATCGGTGCGCTGGGTATCCGGAATATGGTTAAATCAGGAGGGATTCTGACTATCTGCATCACCGTACCGCTTACCATACTTGAAGCCTTCCTTAAAGATCGTCACACCATGTATCAATTAGCCGGTAATCTTTCTATGGAGTTATTCAAAATCGGAATGGCTTCTGTAATGGGGGCTGTTTTTGGTATCGCCGCAGGTGGGATCATCACATATGCATTCGCACCAATTGCGGTTGCGATTGTAGTAAGTGTCGGCGTAGGGTTCGGTTTGAATATTTTAGACGATAAATATCAATTGACCCAAAAGCTGTCATCAATCATGGAAGATATGGGCAGTCAAATTACCAAAGCTACAAAAAATGGAATCGATGAGGCCCAAAGGTCGATATATCGCGGACTTGAGGGGTTTGTCAGAGGGCAAACCGGTTATAGAGGGCCACTTTAATATTTCTGTGATTTATTTTGTTTTGTGTTATCGATAAAATGATTGAAAACGGATAAATGAATAAAAAACTTGCTCATACAATATTTCTTATTGGTGATTTCCTTTTTATTTGGATCCTTTGGATAGGCTTTAATGATTTTAAACATGTATTGTCGGAAATTGCTAATCGGGCAGATACCATTGAATTCAATAGCAGATCGGGGTTTTTTATCGTTTGTATCGGCCTTCCTTTGATTCACCTCCTGTCTGTCATCGACTACGTTTTTCCAGGTTTTCCAAAGAAATTTCATCGTCTAGTCAATATAGGTCTAATTTTTTTTGTAATAGCATTGTTATCTACAGGTTTTGTAAGTTCTTCCTGGCTTAGATTTCAGGTTGAAAACGCCAGTTACTTCTACTGCCGCAATGCAAGCGGGGTTAGCGCACTGGCAAGAACACTTGTCTACACAAAAAATATGGGTGTTTGTGAAACGTTGGTTAATGATAAAAGAAAACAACGATAATTATGATTTGATGGAGAAATTGAGCGCGGCCTTATAAAATGATGAGTAAATGACTAGGAAAAATGCGATTACACTTCTTTTCTTTTTTGATCTGTTGTGTTTTGGCGGACTTTGGATAGGCTACCATGAGTTCCAGCGTATACTTGTGGAAATAGCCAATCAGGCTGATATGATCAAATTTGGAAACAGACTGGGTTTCTTTGTACTAGGTCTATTCCTCCCTTTAATTCATATTTTTATCATTGTGGAATATTTTCGTCCCGCTTTGATTCATAAACATGAACGTTTGATGAATTTGGGCGCAATCTTCCTTTTAATTGCGTTACTGTCGGCAGGCATTATAAGTTCTTATTGGATCAAATCCCGAGTTGAAAACGCCGGTTATCTCTATTGCCGTAATGCCAGCGGAATCAGTGCGTTGGCACGGACACTGGTATACACAAAAAATATGGATATCTGCGAAGAGGTGCTTGAATCCAAAATAAAGACGCAGAAATAGATGACATAAACTAACAGGAAGGTGGAGGATGTTTACTCTGAAGACAAGGAAAGTCCATCAGTGGGGCGCATTGGGATTGATTTTACTGTTGGTGATCTTGACGCCGCTTAGTGTTTATGGCGAATCCGCCGAAAGCGACGATGCCATTCATGTGGATGCCGACGGGCGCGTCGGTGTCGGCACGCCGTCGCCGGAGGCTGAACTCGATGTGGCCGGTCAAACGAAGCTCGATGGGGCGGTCGGTATCGGCACGACGCCCGACGCCGGACAGCAACTGACTATCCAGCCGGCCGGGAATCAGGCGCCGTTGAGAGTGACTGGTCCCGGCGGCAAGGCCAACTGGATGACGATCTCACCCCAGGGCGACGTAACCATGCAGGGCGGCAAGGTGGGCATCGGTACCGGCGAGCCGGAAGCGCAACTCGATGTGAATGGTGATGTCAGGATCAGCAAAGACGTCAAGGTAGGTGGGGACACGACATTTGGGCGGGATGTCGAAGTCAAAGGGGGGCTGCAGGTCGATAAGAATTTGCAGGTCGGCGGTGATGCCCGTGTTAATGGCAACTTGACGCAAAGCGCGCGCTACCAGCGGGATGACCAACCCGAATCGCGCTACGAGATCTCGCCCCGGTATCACCTGTCATTGACCGCCAAAAATTACGGCGGCAAAACCAAAACGATTCCCCAAAGTGTCGTGCAGGAATTATGTGCCGATCCGGACGGATGTCAGGTGCGGCTGGCCATGACCGGCTGGGGGCCGGGGGAGGAAACCCGGCATGCATCTGTTTTTTTTACATTCTACTACTCGTCCCAAACTGGCCTGTGGCGCGCCAGTTCGACCGACGCGGGCGATGCCAGTGGTAAGGACAATGACGGCGCAACTCAACATGTGCGCAACATCTGGAGTACCTGCTATCTAACCGACGGCAACTATAATCAGTATCGTGACCAGGGCGACCGGACGATCGGGATGCAACTGCTGGTGTGGAACGGCTACAATCACCCGGCCCGCACGTGCGAGTGCACGCTCATCGACTGAAAACGGAATGCTGGAAACAGGAGGGCGGAGATGGCGTATTTAATTGTACGGTTGGCCGCAATACCCGCCACCGCCGCATGCATACGCCGTTGACCGGCTCAACGTGCCGCCCAACGTCGACGAAACGTTCGTGGTGCCGGCTTTTTCCGGCGGCGGCACCCGCGCGGCAAGCTGTCCTGCGGGGTGTTGCGGGCCTTGCGGGAGTTCAGCCTGCCCGGCACCGGCCGTACTGTGCTCGACGAAGTCGACATTATCGCCACCGTGTCGGGCGGCGCGTTTACCGGGCCTACTGCGCTTTGTTCGGCAACCGCATTTTTGCCGACTTCGAAGACAAGTTTCTTGAGACAGGTGTTCGCCATCAAATGCGTTGCCTTTTTTTGGTGCGACGCTGCAACCCAAAACCCTAAACTGGAGGTGTCGATGCAAGAAGTTACTTACACATTGACGATGTTCGATCTGGCAGGAGAAAAAGTGACCGGCAAACTCACTTACGGTATTGTCGACGACAAAAAGGTGTCGAACGCCGGCGAGCTGACGGCACTGGCTGATTCAACTGATACACAGGTCAGTGTGTTCACCGTCAAAGGTAAGTTTACGAGTGCGGACATTCTTGGCGATGAAGTGTGCGAAGTAAGCGGCGGCATGTATGTCAGCCTCTTGGGGCCGCCGCTTACAACCATACTGATCGGCCGGTGCGGTAAAATGGTCACCATGCAGTTCAATCTGGTCGATTCGCAGGGCAGAAATATTGGTGGGGCCATGTTGGTCGATAACAGTCATCCGCGGTGTTTTTTGGGGACTCGTTTGGAGTGATCGGATACATGGGATGCAAACAGCCGTCCGGAACCGGACGGCTGTTTTTTTAAGGTATGCGGTTGTCCATAAAGCCCAAGTGAGTTCGGTAAAAAATAAAAGCCCCCCACCAGAAATCGCCCTTTGAGCCCTAAGGCGATAAATAAAAAAAGGTATCCTGTCGTTTAGATTCTGGACCCCGGCTTTCGCCGGGGTGACAGATGTTTTTTTTATTTTTACTACCAGCTCCTGGACCGGCAGTGGACGTGGTCAGTGGTTCGCCGGGTAACAGGGTTCCTCATCTTCGTCATGCCGGTGAACCCCGGATCGAGTCCGGGGCAGGCCCGGTATCCGGTTATAAATGATCTTCATCCGCTGGTTGGTTCCAGTTCAGGTGTCGCAGTATTTCCGTTCGTGGGCTTTTTCCCATTCTTCCACCGGCGTGCCTTCGGCCACTTCTTCCCAGCCGGTGATCATGGCGCGGGTGTGCGCGGTGATGGTGTGTCCCGTGGTGATCATGTATACATGCACGATGAGAAAACTCAGCAGGGCAAAGGCGCCGGCCAGGTGGATGGTGGCGATCAGGCTGAGTGACCACCCGTCAAGGCCCCAGGCCGGCCAGGAATTATATCCCCAGTAGAGAAAACCGGTGATCATCTGCACGGGCAGCAACACCGCGGCCAGGGTGAGGTATACGAGCCGTTGCAGGGGGTTGTGCTTGGCGTCCCTGCGTTTGGGGACCGGATGCGGCTCGCCGCGAAAGATCCCATAGGCGTAATAGCGCACCACGGTCACGATTTTTTTGGAGGTGGGGATGTATTGCTTCCATTCACCGGTGGTGAACACCCAGAAGACAAAGAAGGCAAAGGCGATCAACCAGGCCAGGCCGACAAAGTTGTGGATTTCGACTGCGGTTTCAAAACCGAACAGGGTGAACAGGCCGGTGATTTCGAAACCGGTGACCAGCAGCAGAAGGATAAAAGCGGTTTGCAACCAGTGCCAGAAACGCTCGTAGCGGGTGTAAAGATAGATATTCACCATTTTGGACGGGGTCATGATGCGCGCTCCTTTTTGCCGTTGCCGTTGGTGATCAGGCGACCAAGGCCGTGGAAGCAAACACCGGCCAGTGAGCCGAGCACCGCGATCCAGCCGAGGAACGTCACTGTTTTGTTGGTATCGCGGCCCGGCAGGTAGACGCCCTCGATGGCCGCCAGACGGCCGTTTGCGGATACATGGCACTCAATGCAGGCCACCGTGTTGTCTTTGGGGGTCACCATGTGCGTGGTGGGAAAGACATAGCTGGTCGCCACAAAGTCGAATTCACCGGAGTAGGGGACCTGCATGGCTTGCTGGCCCTTGGTCAGGGCCCGCTGCCAGTCGCGGGTCGACCAGTAGCCGTCCTTGCCCGACAGCAGCGGCGCCAGCAGGGTTTTGTGGACTTTGTCATAGGGCTGCTTGCCGCGATGGACCTTGAACGGATAGATCCGCGCATTGGGATCGGTGGCGTTGCCCACCGGCGCGGTCACCGGCACCACGGTGGTCGGATCGATGGGATCCTTGACGGTCAGGGTGGTCATCGACCCGTTGAACCAGGCGTACTCGGGTTTGACGTTTTTGGCCCAGGTCATTTGTCCCTTGATGGTCATGTAGTCGATAGTGCCCAGCGGCCCTTTTACCTTGTATGGTTTGCCGTTTTTAAGCTTGCCGGCCCGGGACCAGTCCCAGGACATCTTGGTGGGCACCACCCTTGCAAAATCGGGAATGTGGCAGCTTTGGCAGGCCACTTTGTCGGTATGGTCGTTGGCCTTGTGCCCGGCGGCGTGGGGCGTGCTGCTGTGGCACGAGACACAGGTGATCTTGGGGGTCAGGTCGTCTTCGATGAGACTCTTGCGATCGGTGGCTGCCGGTTTGGAGTAAATCCGCCCGGCCACGTGATGGCGCACCGTGGTGTGACAGCGGGTGCAATCGAAATTCTGACCATCCACTCCCATGTGGACGTCCAGCTTTTTGTTCGGTTTGGCCAGTGAGGTGTCCAGGTCGCCGTGTTTGACCCCGTCGCCGCCGCCGCCCTTGAAATGGCACTCACCGCAGTTTGCGCGGGTGGGACGGCCGATACTGCGGGCCGCGGTCTGGATCTCGGCCTGGATTTCGGTCGCGATTTCTTTTTCGCTCGGATCGTCCGAGGCGGCAAATGCCTGGTAGTCTTCAAATGCTTCGGACCAGTTGATCGGTTTGCGGCTGTGACAGGTCAGACAGTTGATTCCCTCGGCCTTGCCGTCCCAGCCCGGATGACAGGCGTTGCAACTTTTGTCGGCGCCCTTGTTGGTGGAGATGCAAAAGTTGTTCAGGGAGTCGCCGGCCTTGCCGAGTTGCTTGCCATTGGCGTCGGTGCTGCCGATCCAGGACCAGTGGATGGTTTGCTTGAATTGATCCGCGGCTTCCGAATGACAGGAAATACAGGCGGCGGTGATCGCCTGACCGTCGGCAAATTCTTTTTGCAGGGCGGTGTGCTTGCCGTGGTCGATGGTGGCGCCGGTCTCCAGGGCTTTGACCGCCTGCCGGGCCAGCTTGCGGCCGGGGGCCATGGGATCTTCGTCGGCAACGGCGGCCCATCCCGGTGATGCTGCAATGGCGGCGAGAAGCAAGCCGAAAATCAAGATCCTCGTGCACGAGGGCCAATTGGTTTTTTTCATGGGGTGCAACCTGATGTGCTTTGGTACTGTAGGAGCGGCGTCCCGCCGCGATTGAAAATGGTTAAAGGGTATTTGATTCGCGGCGAGACGCCGCTCCTACAGTTGGTTATTGCTGTTTTACAACGGTTTCTTGACCGAAAAACTACCGTCTTTGCGCACGGTCAGTTCCGCGTCCAGGTAGTAAACATTCTTCAGGCCCGGGCGAATATCCTGCACCATGTAGAAGGATTCACCGCTGCGCGCGCCGGTGCCGCAGATGAACACGATCGGCTTGTCGCCGGGCAGTGATTTGATTTTGTCTTCCAGATCGTCCACCGGTATGTTGACGGCGGTTTTCAAGGTGCCGGTGGCCACTTCATCTTTGTCGCGCACGTCGATGAGATAAATGCTTTTGGGGTTGGTCGCCATGATTTTTTTAAAATAGGCGATGTCGATGCTCCCTTCTTCGGCGCCGGCCTTGATTTGTTTAGAGGCCGGTGTCTGGGCGGCGATGCCGGCGACTTTTTTCCAGGCCGGGTATCCTTTGGCAAAGACTTTGACATTGGTGTAACCCAGGGCCAGCGCCTTGCGGGCCGATTTGTGGCTTAATTTGCATTTCAGGCCGCCGCAGTAGAACACCAGCGGTTTATTTTTATCCGCCGGCAGTCTGGCGACGTGTTTGTTGAACTGAGAGTCGGGGATTGAAATGGCGGTGGGAATATGGCCTTTGTCGTATTTTTTACGCTTGGGACGCGCATCCACGATCACCATGTCGGCGTTCCGGTCGATCTGTTTTTTCACCCAGTCGGCCGAGACCGCCGCGTAGTTGCCTTGCTTTTTCATCCAGGCCGGAAAGCCTTTGGCAAACACTTTGATGTTGGTATAACCGAGTGCCTCGGCTTTGTAGGCTGATTTATGGCTCAGTTTGCACTTCAGGCCGCCACAGTAGAAAATCAACAGGGTGTCTTTGTTGGCGGGCAGTAATCCGGCCAGTTTGTCGAATTGACTGGTCGGCATGCTCACGGCCATGGGGATGTGGCCTTTGTCGTATTTGGCCCGTTTGGGGCGGGCGTCGATGATCATGACATCTGCGGCCATGGGGACTTTGACGTGCTGCCCCACGAAATCGACATCCACGATGGCATGGTATTGCCAGCCGGTATCGGTGGCGGCCTCGGGAGCCGGTTGCAAAGTGGTGGCGGTGCAGGCCGCAATTAAAAAGGCGACGGCAAGAATGGTTGCCGGCAAGGTCAATTTGCGTGTGATCGACATAGGGTCCTCCTCGTTTTTACGGTGTTGCGAACGCTTGGGGGGTGTCGGAAAAGACAGCCCCGTTTATTTGCACTTGGCCGGCGTGGGCGAGTCGGACGCGTGGTCGTGCAGATAGGTGTAGATGTCGCTGATGTCTTTGTCGCTCAGCTTTTCCCATTCTTCCGGGCAGCCGAACTGGCCGAAATCCCGGTTGTCGAACAAGGTGGTCCATTCGGCCTGGGTTTTGGTGTCGGGACTGACCGGCGGGGTCTTCGATGCCACCGCGCCGCGTTCGAAGCAGGCTTTGTAAACTTTGCGGTAAACATATTTGCCCTTGCGGTTGTTGCCTCGTTCAATCGCCATGGCGGCATCGACGAAAACGACGGCCAGCGCCAGTGTGAAAAGGCCGAGCATGGTTTTTCCAAGCATGGTGTCTCTCCTTGATGTTATAATTTTAATCGAAATCCGATTTGACGGTCTTGGTCATTCCCATATAGAGCAACCGGTATGCCAACGCCGCGGTGTGGCGCCCTTATGTGTAACTATTGGAAATTATGTTTAAAAAAAATTAGTGGATGGTTTGTGTATGGTAAAGGGCAGCCCCAGCGGGTTAACACCCGTAAACGGTTGGGCTTAACAGGTGCGGTGGGAAGACGGTGAACCCCCGGATTTGGCGGTAAACTTGCCTTTGGCCGTTTTCGGGCCTATGTTAACAGGTGTTAATCAACCGATGTTGCGATAAAGGAGTGTAAGATTCATGGATTTGGCCAACCACTGGAAAACCATCGTCGAAACCCTTCAGGACGGCGTGATCGTGGTCGATCCGATGGGACAGATTGTGGCGTTGAATCCGGCGGCTGAGCAGATTACCGGTTATGCGGCCGATGAGTTGATCGGCCAATCCTGCCGGATTCTCGACTGCTCCGGTTGTAAGATCATCGGCCGGGGGCCCGGCAGCGAATGGTGCGGCTTGTACGCCGAGGGCGGGGTCAAGGCCAAACGCTGCACCATCACCAACAAGGCCCACCGGACGGTGACGGTGGTAAAAAACGCCGCGGTGCTGCACGATGCCGACGGCAATATGATCGGCGCGGTGGAAACCCTCAAGGATATGTCCGATGTGGTGCGCCGGCAGGAAGAGATCATGGCGTTGCGTAAATCGTTGCATCTGGAAGAGGGCTTTCACGGTATTTTGGGGGCTTCGCCGGTGATGCAGCGGCTTTACGAGCTGATCGACAATGTGGCCCTGACCCAGGCGCCGGTGCTGATCACCGGCGAGAGCGGCACCGGCAAGGAACTGGTGGCCCGCGCCATTCACGATGCCGGGCCGCGCCGGGATAAACCGTTTATTAAAGTCAACTGTGCCGCGTTGAATGAAAATCTGCTGGAAAGCGAGTTGTTCGGACATGCCAGGGGGGCCTTTACCGGCGCTGATCGCTCGCGGATCGGGCGCTTCGAAGCGGCGCACGGGGGCACGATTTTCCTGGACGAGATCGGCGACATTCCTTTGGCCACCCAGGTCAAACTGCTGCGAGTGCTGGCTGAGAAGGAGATCGAGCGGGTTGGCGAGCACACCCCCATTCAAGTCGATGTGCGCATCGTCTCGGCCACCAACCGGAATCTGGAGCATCTCATCGCCACCGAACGGTTTCGGCAGGACCTGTTTTTCCGCATCAACGTGTTTCCCCTGGAGTGCCCGGCTCTCAGGGACAGGGCCGAGGATATTCCTTTGATCGTGCAAAATTTTATCCGCCACAATGCCGTCAAAACCGGAAAAAGAATCGGCGGGTTGACCCCCCGGGCGCTGCAGGCCCTGGCCCGGTACGCCTGGCCCGGCAATGTGCGTGAATTGCGCAATGCCGTGGAATATGCCTTTGTGTTATGCCCGCGGGGCAGTATCGATGTGCCCCACCTGCCGCCCAAGGTGCTCGATACCGGCGGACAGGCGCCATCATGTCCATCGAGCACGCCCTCAACCGACAGCGAACGGGAAAAGCTGATCAACCTGTTGCGTCAGACCGGCGGCAATCAGTCCGAAGTCGCCCGTTTGCTGGGCGTCAGCCGGGTCACGGTTTGGAAGCGGATAAAAAAATATGGTATTGATCTGCGGCGGGAAGTGCAAGGATAACAATTAAGAATGGGGAATTAAGAAATAAGGTAGGTTGTCATTTTATAAGGGGATGTTACTACCAGATATTATTAAACCGGCGACTAAATATGTAAGCCTTCGTCATGCCGGATTTGATCCGGCATCCAGAATTGACGCTTGATTCCGGCGCTCGCCGGAATCACAATTTTCAAGGTATTTTATTGCCGGGTTAATATGAAGCGGTTGCCTATAAAACCTATATGCGTTCGGTGAAGGTGAAAATTTTTTTCCAGGGGCTCCCCTCTTGAGGCATGGCCGTCAGGCTGAGGCGATCGATAAATAAAGAAGGTATTCTGTCGTTTAGATTCTGGACCCCGGCGTTCGCCGGGGTGACGAGGGGGGGACTTGAAAATAATATTAAACCGGCGACTAAATATACAAACCTTTGTCATGCCGGACTTGATCCGGCATCCAGAATTGACGCTTGACTCCGGCGCTCGCCGGAATCACAATTTTCAAGGTATTTTATTGCCGGGTTAATATGAAGCGGTTGCCTATAAAACCTATATGCGTTCGGTGACGGTGAAAATTTCTTTCCAGGGGCTCCCCTCTTGAGGCATGGCCGTCAGGTTGAGGCGATCAATAAATAAAGGTATTCTGTCGTTTAGATTCTGGACCCCGGCGTTCGCCGGGGTGACGAGAGGGGGACTTGAAAATAATATTAAACCGGCGACTAAATATGCAAACCTTTGTCATGCCGGACTTGATCCGGCATCCAGAATTGACGCTTGATTCCGGCGCTCGCCGGAATCACAATTTTAAGGGTATTTTATTGCCGGGTTAATATGAAGCGGTTGCTTATAAAACCTATATGCGTTCGGTGACGGTGAAAATTGCTTCTCAGGGGGTTCCCCTCTTGAGGCATGGCCGTCAGGCTGAGGCGATCAATAAATAAAATGATTACCACTATTCGTCAGCCATGCTTATCTTAAGGTTAGTCAAAATCTATAACCGCAAGGAGATAATGGCATGGCTAAAAATAAAATTCAGTTTC
>JANQIE010000188.1 GCA_028282295.1 Desulfobacterales bacterium
ATAATGAAAAACAATGATGCTTAAAACTCGGTGATCAATGATTTTGCAATGATTGCTTTACACTGAATTTGCGGATATTATTTATGCGCGAGCCCTAAGGTGATACATTATGTGCTGCATAAGAATTCTTTTAGTAAATGCGGTCAAAATGTATCGGCCAAACTTTACACCGAGCAGCGTTTTGGCTATGGCGCCCGCATGGACACTCTGATTGCCGAGTTAAGGGTTCGCGCCAAAATATGCCGGTGCCGCGAAAAGCTTCCAATTGGAGCGCTGACAACATTCTGTTTTAGACACAGGCACTGCTAAAAAAAAACCCGCGCTCCGGATAACGGAGGCGCGGGATTATTAGTTTTCGGGGTTTATTGTTTTCTTTGGGGAGCGAAGCCGTTTATTTCTTTTCTTCTTTGACCTCTTCAAAATCGGCATCCACAACATCTTCCTCGGCATCGGCTGTCGCGTTACCGGCCTGGGCGTCGGCCGCACCGTCAGGCCCACCGGGCCCGGCTTGTTCCTGACCGGCTTGCGAGGCTTGCTGGTACATGGCTTCCGCCAATTTGTGCGAAGCCTGCTGGAGCTCTTCACTCAACCGTTTGATCTCCTCAAGGTCCTCACCATCCATGACCTTTTTGAGAGCGGCGGTGGCGGCCTCAACCTTGGTTTTGGTTTCATCGTCGACCTTATCTCCCAGGTCCTTGATCGATTTTTCCGTGGCGTAGATCAATGAATCCGCCTGATTGCGGGCCTCCACCAGTTCCTTTTTCTTTTTATCATCTTCGGCATGCATCTCGGCATCTTTGAGGGCCTGATCGATCTCGTCCTTGGACATGCCGCTGGAGGCGGTAATGCGGATCGACTGTTCCTTGCCGGTGGCCAGATCCTTGGCCGACACATTCACGATGCCGTTGGCATCAATATCAAAGCCGACTTCGACCTGCGGCACACCGCGCGGTGCCGGCGGAATACCGACCAACTCAAAGCGGCCGAGGGTTTTGTTGCTGCCGGCCATATCCCGCTCACCCTGCAACACATGGATCGAAACCGCCGGCTGGTTGTCGGCGGCGGTGGAGAATACCTGACTTTTCTTGGTGGGAATGGTGGTGTTTTTGTCAATCAATTTGGTCATCACTCCGCCCAGGGTTTCGATGCCCAACGACAGCGGGGTGACGTCCAACAACAGGACGTCCTTCACATCGCCTTTGAGCACCCCCCCCTGGATGGCGGCGCCGATGGCAACCACTTCATCCGGGTTGACGCCTTTGTGCGGCTCCTTGTCAAATATTTTTTTGACCCGGTCCTGAACCGCAGGCATGCGGGTCATCCCGCCGACCAGGATCACTTCATTGATGTCGCCGGATTTCAAGCCGGCGTCTTTCATGGCGGTTTGACACGGCGCCACCAGTTTGTCCAGCAGATCGCTGACCAGGGATTCGAGTTTGGCGCGGGTCAATTTGATGTTCAAATGCTTCGGTCCGCTGGCGTCGGCCGTAATGAAGGGCAGATTCACATCGGTTTCCATGGCGCTGGACAGTTCCATTTTGGCTTTTTCGGCCGCCTCTTTCAGCCGTTGCAGCGCCATTTTATCCTGACGCACGTCAATGCCTTGGTCTTTCTGGAACTCGGCGGCCAGAAAATCGATAATGCGCAGATCAAAGTCTTCACCCCCAAGGTGGGTATCGCCGTTGGTGGCTTTTACTTCGAATACGCCTTCGCCGATTTCAAGGACGGAGATGTCGAAGGTGCCGCCGCCCAGGTCAAAGACTGCGATTTTCTCCTCGGATTTTTTATCCAGGCCATAGGCCAACGATGCCGCTGTGGGTTCGTTGATAATGCGCAGCACGTTCAAACCGGCGATCTTGCCGGCATCCTTGGTGGCTTGGCGCTGGCTGTCATCAAAATAGGCCGGTACGGTGATAACCGCGTCGGTGACCGCCTCACCCAAATATTCTTCTGCGGTTTTTTTGATATTGGCCAGGATAAAGGAAGATATTTCCGCCGGGCTGTGCTGTTTACCCCGTAAGTTTATACGGACATCACCATTGGATGCCGGCTCGATCTTGAACGGCAGAATTTTTACATCGTTTTGTACTTCGGCTGATTTATATTTACGGCCGATCAACCGTTTTACGCCAAAGACCGTGTTTTCCGGGTTGGTAATGGCTTGTCGTTTGGCGATCTGCCCCACCAGGCGCTCTTTGGTTTCCGATACCGCAACAATTGACGGTGTAGTGCGTCCACCTTCAGGGTTGGTGATAACTTTCGATTCACTCCCTTCCATCACGGCAACGCAGGAGTTGGTGGTTCCCAAATCGATTCCGATGACCTTGCCCATGTCGTATCCTCCTTAGCTTACGAGGCTTGTGTAAAAAAGACCTCTTACTCTAAAAAATTTTAATCACTATTTGGTTGTGTTGATTCAGTTGTATTCTTATTGCCGGCCGTTTTGGCGACTACCACCATGGCCGGCCGTAACAAGCGTTGATGGAGCAGGTACCCCTTCTGAAATTCTTTGAGGATGGTATTTTCAGGCTGTTCGTTGGATTCTTCTTGCATAACAGCTTGATGAAAAGTCGGGTCGAATTCCTGTCCCAAGGCCTCGATCGGTTCGACTCCGTTTTTTTTCAATGTTTCCAATAATCCCTTGAGGGTCATGTCAACCCCCTCAACCACACATGCCACCGCCTTGGATTCCCTGCTTTCGGTGGATTGCACGGCCCGCTCCAGGTTATCGACCACGGTCAACAACTCCAGGATTATGGACTTGTTTGCAAACTTGCGAAAATCTTCATTCTCCCGCAATGTCCGTTTTTTAAAATTCTCGAATTCGGCAGTCACCCGCAACAAACGGTCATAATGTTGTTGCGATTCCGCTATAGCGTTTTCATATTTTTGCTGCCATGCCTCCGGTGAATCATCCTTGGGGCCTGCGTCTTCCAACGGGGTGTCTTTTGCAGCCGTTGCGGACTGGTCTTTTGGGGTGTCCTTTTCTTTTGCCCGGTTATGAACCGTCGACGGGTTTGCTGATTTCGAATTCATGGATTTGTTTTGCGCATTCAAAACAGTGTGCCTCCTAAAAATGGCTTTGTGCTCCAACTCAAATGACAGCAATAATCCGGCATAAAAAAAGCGACATTTTCTAAACGCACGCCTCTTGTCCGAATTGGCTGGAGGCTGGGTCTGGTTTCCTTCTCGGAACCTCAAACCGTCTCGTGGGAGATGCACCTGAAAATGGGCTCTACAATGATTGACCGCCGGTCCGGCCGAAGGGTTCGCTCGGCTTACACCCGGCGGCCGGAGTTTTAATTGCCATGAAAAATAATACTGTTTAAACTAATGTCAAGGCACAAAATAATAACCCGAACCGACCGAAATTCCCGACAAATTGCATTCTGGATCGACCTGAAAAAAATTGACGCGACCGCGTTGGCATAATTTGCTTTTTGTGCTGAAGATGAGTAAAAGGGTCGGATCAAGCATGATTTATGATTGCGCAAAGAACAAAAGGCGGGGTTCACAGTCTGGAAGGGAAATAGGCCGCAAAGAGCGCGGCGCGGGATGGGATGGATTGGCAGCGTTGCGGCAGCCCATGCAACCGAAATAAAAAATATGGTTGTGCACCCCCTATCGAATCCTTCCCGAACATAGATGAACCAAAACGTAACCGGGATCGATCCACGACACAGCCTGCATCCCTTATCGCTGCTTCCTTCCGGACCTGACGAGGTTCGGGACCGTCTGTTGCGCGGCGGCCGGTCAGATTGGCTCACGGCGTTCAAGGTTGACCCTCAAGGGGGAGTTCAGCCCCGCATAAAGCGGATTTCGGGTGGAGGGCACCGCTAACTCCCCGCCTAGCACAACCAAGGCATTACTTATAAGCGGATCAAAACCTTTTTTCAAGGGAAAAAGGACACCCACAATTTGAACCGGGATAGACGCAACCATTTGAATCTTGGAAAAAAAATACCGGCCGGCGGTGATGACAAGTTTGTCCGCGGCGTTGAGCACAGCATCCATGCGCATGCATTGGTGGACGAAAACGATCGTATTCTGGTCGCAGTTTCCGGCGGACCGGACTCGGTGGCGCTGCTTTATGCATTGGACCGGCTGGCACGTACCTGGCCGTTCGATTTGGCCGTGGCCCACCTGAATCATGGCCTGCGCCAAGAGGCGGACCAGGAGGCCCGCCTGGTCCGCGATCTGGCCGAAACCCTTGGTTGGCCTTATCATGAAGAACGCCAGGATGTGGCCAAAGTGGCCCGACAGCGCAAGCTTTCGCTGGAGGACGCCGGCCGTCGCTGTCGCTACGCGTTTTTTGAAGCCATCGCCCGCAAACACAACCTGAATAAGGTCGCCTTGGCCCACCACCGCGACGACAACGCCGAATTGCTGCTGATGTTTCTTTTTCGCGGCAGCGGCGCAAGCGGTTTGGCCGGTATTGCGCCCAAACGCCGACTCCGTCCAAACGAACCCCTGGAAATTATTCGCCCCTTGATCGACCTGTCAAAGGCCGAAATCAAAAGCTTTCTGAGCACTCACCGCTACACCTATTGCGAAGATCAATCCAATCAGGATATCACTTTTTTGCGCAACCGTATCCGGCATCGCTTGTTGCCGCTCTTGCAACGGGAGTACAATCCGAATATTGTTGCGACTTTGTGCCGCACCGCCTCGATTTTAAGCGCTGAAAACAAGTGGCTGGAAGAAACAACGGACGGTGCGTTCACGCAGGCGTGCCAAAGCATTGCCGCAAATAAAATCGAACTTTCCCTGGACGCGCTGGCTGATTTGCACCCCGCGCTGCAAAGACGTGTTCTGCGCTCTGCGATTGCGCGGCTCAAAGGTGATTTAAAACGACTGAGCCGGCGCCACATTTCCGCCTGCCTTGCGCTTGTCAACACGCACGGCCAACAGGTCAAACAGCAGCATCTGCCTGATCAGATTCTGGTCGAGCGCTGTACGCCGGTGTTGCGGCTGACCCGTAGCCAAACGCCTTTGCGCAAATTGATGTCCGGGTCAAAGACGACCGCACGCAATACCGCGCCGCACTACACTTATTTGCTCGATCGCCCTGATAGGGAAGCTGCCATCCTTTATATAAAGGAGATCGACGCCCGGCTGGAACTGGCGCTTCTTGATGCCGACGCATTGCCGCCGTGGGGTGAAGCTGGACATGGGGTTGCCTTTTTTGATATGCATGGCTTATTATTTCCGCTTACCGTGCGCCATGTCAAACCGGAGGACCGGTTCCAGCCGCTTGGGATGCGTGGCACGCAGTGTGTAAGGGCGTTTTTGAGCAAACAGAAAATTCCACTGCATCAGCGCCGACGATACCCGGTGATCCTGAGCGGCGACCGTATCATCGCAGTTGCCGGCAGCCGAATTGATGAAAAGGCCAAAACAGGTCCGCTAACACGGCAGGTACTTAAAATTACGTTAACCCTTGCTTAAGGGCGAATGATGGTTAAGTTACTGGATTGATTCCGTTCATCACGTAACCGCTACCGGCATCACGATGCCGTTTGGCGTTTTTCTGAAATATCTGAACGGACGATTCCAAATACAAATCACGAGAACACCAGCAGGAGGCACCCCTTTTGAATCCATTTTACAAAAATCTGGCACTGTGGCTGGTTATTACCTTAATGATGATAATGCTCTACAGTCTTTTCAACCAGCCCCACCTCGTTGAAACCTCTCTCAGCTATTCCGATTTTCTGGCCATGGTCGAGTCCGAACGTGTGGACGAAGTCGTCATTCAGGGCCAGGAACTGTTCATCAAAGACAGTGGTCAGGGCCGTTTCAAAACTTACGCTCCCGAAGACAGCGAACTGATCAAAATTCTGCGCCAAAAAGACGTCAAGATCAAAGCCAAGCCGGTGCGCGAATCGCCCTGGTACAGCATTTTGTTGAACTGGTTCCCCATGATACTGCTGATCGGCGTGTGGATCTTTTTTATGCGCCAAATGCAGGCCGGCGGCGGCAAAGCCCTGTCTTTCGGAAAAAGCCGCGCCCGTTTGCTGTCCGACCAATCGGCCAAGGTAACCTTCGAAGACGTGGCCGGAATTGACGAAGCCAAGGAAGAACTGGGGGAAATTGTCGAATTTTTGAAGGATCCCAAAAAATTCACCCGCTTAGGGGGCCGCATCCCCAAAGGGGTGCTGCTGATGGGACCGCCGGGTACCGGTAAAACGCTTCTGGCCCGTGCGATTGCCGGCGAGGCTGGCGTGCCTTTCTTTAGCATTAGTGGTTCGGATTTTGTCGAAATGTTTGTGGGTGTAGGTGCTTCGCGGGTTCGCGACCTGTTTGTCCAAGGCAAGAAAAACGCTCCTTGCATTATTTTCATCGATGAAATCGATGCGGTGGGACGCCATCGCGGTGCAGGTCTGGGGGGCGGCCATGACGAACGCGAACAAACCTTGAATCAATTGCTGGTGGAGATGGACGGCTTTGAATCGAATGAAGGCGTGATCCTGATCTCGGCTACCAACCGGCCCGACGTGCTCGACCCGGCCCTGCTAAGACCCGGACGCTTTGATCGCCAAGTGGTGGTGTCACTGCCGGATATCATGGGCCGCGAGAAGATTCTTAAAGTTCACATGAAAAAAACACCGGTGGACGACGATGTAAATGCCAACATCCTGGCCAAGGGGACCCCCGGCTTTTCCGGCGCTGATCTGGAAAACCTGGTTAACGAAGCCGCACTGCTGGCGGCCAAGCGCGACAAGGAAAAAGTCGGCATGGTCGATTTTGAAGATTCCAAGGACAAGGTCTACATGGGCCTGGAGCGCAAGAGTAAAGTAATTACCGAGGAAGACAAAAAAATCACGGCCTATCACGAAGCCGGCCACGCGCTGGTGGCCCGCTTTTTACCGGAAACCGATGCGGTCAACAAAATCACGATCATCCCCCGGGGCCGTGCCCTGGGCGTTACGTGGTACTTGCCGGAAGAAAAAGACCATCTGTTCAAGGACCAATTGAAAAGCCGTCTGTCGGTAGCCTTCGGCGGCCGGGCAGCCGAAGAAATCATTTACAACCGCATCACCACCGGTGCTTCCAACGATATCAAACAGGCCACCGATATCGCCCAGAACATGGTCCGGGCCTGGGGCATGAGTGAAGAGCTGGGGCCGTTATCCTACGCCAAGGACGACGACCAGATCTTTCTGGGGCGCGAGATCGCCCAACATCGCGATTACTCCGAAGCCACGGCCCAGAAAATCGACAACGAGATTTCAAACCTGATCCAGGAAGCCTATCAGATTTCAAAGGATGTGTTGAATGAGAATATTGACATCCTGCACAAGTTGACCGAATTGCTGCTGGAAAAAGAGACGGTTTTGGGCAAGGAACTCGATGAGTTGATCCAAAACATGCGGCCGGGTATCCAGTTGCCCGCCATGAAGGGTAAAGAAACCGGCGAAGAAAAATCGCCACCGCAAGCCGGTTCCGAATCGACTTGATACCAGTTCGCAAAAAAATGAATTGAGCCCGATGCAAAACTACATACTTGCCTGGAACGACCACCGGATAACGCTTGGTCGCCGCACCCGTATCATGGGCATTTTAAATGTAACCCCCGATTCTTTTTCGGACGGGGGTTATTTTTATGATCATGCTGCTGCAATTGCTCACGGTGAACAGATGGTCGCCGACGGTGCCGATATTATCGATATCGGCGGTGAGTCGACACGGCCCTTTTCCGAACCGGTTTCGCAACACGAAGAGACCCGGCGTGTGATACCGGTGATCGAAGCACTGGCACAACGTGTCCGCGTGCCGATTTCCATCGACACCACCAAAGCCGCCGTTGCAGAACGCGCGTTAGATGCCGGTGCCGCCATCATCAACGATATCAGCGCCCTGCGCCAGGACCCACAAATGGCGCCACTGGCCGCCCGGGCAGGGGTGCCGGTCATCCTGATGCACATGCAGGGCACCCCTTCAAACATGCAGGTCAACCCGCAGTACACCGACCTTTTGGGCGAAATTCACCAGTTTTTCAAAACGGCCATTGAACAGGCCCAACAACAGGGTATTGGCCGCAAACAGATTGTCATCGATCCGGGCATCGGTTTTGGTAAAAATGCCGACAACAATCTGCAGTTGCTCAAGGAGCTATCTTTTTTTTGTGATCTACAAACACCGCTTCTGGTCGGTTCGTCACGCAAAGCGTTTATCCGTAATCTGCTCAAGAACGAGGATCACCCGGATATTGACCCGTTGTTGCCGCTGGTGGAGACCGGTACCCAGGCCAGTGTGAGTGCCGCCGTCTTAAACGGGGCTCACATCGTACGGGTCCATGATGTCGCCAATACGGCAGCAACGGTTAAAATTCTTGATGCCGTCCGCAATTGCGGCACGTAAAACGGTTTTCGGATTGACTATGTGGGAACAACCCCAGGTACCGCGCATCAGACCACCGATTTTCAGATTTATCGGGCTCAAACAGATTCTAATCGTGTTCGCGCTCATCGGTATCGCCATGGTCTTTTGGCTTCCCCAGGGACGCGCTACCGAAAAAGATCTTTTTGTCCCCGTGCAACTCGGCCAGACGCCGACCGGTTTAATTGTAACGGAGATTTTCACGAAGGGGTTTGAAATCCGGCTTAAGGGATCGCGAGCCAGAATTGGTGCGGTAACCAGAAAAAAACCGGTGTACCGTCTCGATCTCAGTCAGGCCGAGGCCGGTGTCATGCAAGTGACAATCGATCTTGCACAAATGAAGTTGCCGGACAATTTGCAGGTCACAGAAATCAACCCGCCGATGATACGCCTTAAAATCGAGCGCGAAATCAACAAGGTCCTGCCGGTCAAAACGGTGCTCACCGGTAAACCGGCGCCCGGCTTTCAGGTGGCTGGTGTTGCGGTCACCCCCTCGACCGTGGTGGTGCGCGGCCCTGAAAACACCCTTGCCGTCCTAAGCTCGATTACCACGAAACCACTGGATGTCAGTGGCCTGGATGAACCGCAGAAAAAAGAAATTGCGCTGAATCTGCCTGAAAATCTGTCCGCCCATAAAGGACCGGTCATTATTCTGGCGCAAATCGACATCGCCGCCAAGGTCATCACCCAATCGTTCGCCGGCATCATTGTCACGGCCCGAAACACGTCATACAAAACCGCGATTACGCCTGCAGCGGTGGACATTCGGATCAAAGGTCCGCAACAAACCCTGGCGCAACTGGCGGCAACCAAGAGCATCGACGTGTTCGTCGACTTAAAGAATCACGAGCCGGGCGTATACGTGCGCCGGGCCACTATTCGCCTGCCGGTGAACACAACCCTGGTCGGCAGTGAGCCGGAGCTGTTCACTGTCACGCTTACAAAACCGTAAATCCGAAGACAGCCGTAACCTTGCCCGTAAATATAAGGGCTTGCGAACAAAGAAGTTTTCTTCAGTTTTTTAATTTCTGATTTTTAACCGGAGTGGTTATGCTACTGGTTATTGATGTGGGGAACACCAACACGGTTTTGGGAATCTACCAAGACGACCGTCTGCTGAAGCATTGGCGTATCCGTACCGTCAAGGATACCACCGAAGACGAATACAACATTCTGCTGGTCAACCTGTTCAAGGAAAGCGCCATCAAAGTGGCTCAGATCCGACGAACATTGATAGCGTGCGTCGTGCCGTCCATGGTAACCATCCTGGATGCCTTTTGTCGTAAATACCTGGGCCACGGCCCCCAATGGGTCGATCCCAAAACCGCCGCCGGAATGCGAATCCTTACCCACAATCCCAATGAAGTCGGCGCCGACCGCATCGTCAATGCGGTGGCGGCCTATGCGAAATACAAAACCAGCCTGATCGTGATCGACTTCGGTACGGCCACCACCTTTGATGTCATCTCCGAGCAAGGGGAGTATTTGGGGGGCGCAATCTGCCCGGGGGTCATGATCGCCTCGGAAGCGCTTTTTCAACGCGCATCCAAGTTACCACGCGTGGAAATCCACGAACCGCCGGCTACGGTCATCGGCAAAGACTCCATCAGCAGTATCAAATCCGGTATCATCTATGGTTATGCCGGACTCGTCGACGGCATGGTGCGGCAAATCAAACGGGAATTGCCGACCTTGCCCCGAGTTATCGCCACCGGCGGCCTGGCGCGGCTCATTCATGAAGTGGCCGAATCGATTGAGGCGGTGGAGGCGGACTTGACCTTGGAGGGCTTGAAACTGATTGCGGACACACTCTCTTGCGAAGTAAATGGCCGCGATAGGCGCCCCTAAATAGAATGCTTCAGAAGTGGCAAGCCGTTTAGGGACCACCACTGCCACTTCAGGGCTCGCGCAAAAAAAATGCAAATCTCTAAAACCAAACAAAGGCAAGGCCGCACAATCACCATCCATAGATATATATCATACCTTATTGCGGTAGTATTAATAGTTTTACTACCACCTATGATTTATGCCCAAGAAACCAATCCCGCAAAAATCGCGAAATCGGCACAAGCTGAAGAAAAAACGGAAAACGCCAAGCCGGAGCCATTAAAAGTTACCGAGCCTACCAAACTGGATCAAGCGGGGGAGAAAATCGGGGAAAACATTGAGGCCTTTGCCGACAAAGCGTCCCGGCGGGTCGGTAATTGGATTAATGCCAAGACCATTGCGGATATTTCCTGGCTAAAGCTCAGCTTTTGTTTAGTGTTGCTGTTCGGCGTTTTTCTGTTGGAACGAATTATCCGTTGGGCGATTCAGAAACGGATTGAACGTATACCTCAGATCGAAGGTAAAATTTCATGGATTCGACTATTTTTGATCGCGCTGAACAAACCCTTGAGTTTGTTTATTCTGATTTACGGTGCCTATGGCGCTTTAACTCCGATTTTTGGGCATTTTCAATCAGACGAAGGCGGCAACCTGGTTCATTTTGCGGCCCAAAAAGCCTTCCAAATCGGCGGTTCCATCGCCATTATCTGGTTTGTTTTCAGCTTGGTCAATCTCATCGACGCCCGTTTAAAACGCTGGGCCGAAGGGACTGAAAGCACTATTGACAATATTCTGGTCCCACTTGTTGGAAAAACGCTACGTGTTTTTATCGTAATTGTGGGGGGCATGCTGGCCATTCAGAATCTAACCGGAATCGAGATCGGACCGCTTGTTGCGTCGCTCGGCATCGGTGGTGTTGCGGTGGCGTTGGCAGCTAAAGATTCAATCGCCAATTTCTTCGGCACATTGACGATTATATTCGATAAACCCTTTCAGGTGGGCGAACGGATCGTCATCGACGACTATGACGGCACCGTGGAACATGTTGGTTTTCGCAGTACCCGCATCCGAACACTGGCCGGGCATCTGGTCACGATCCCCAACGAAAAATTGATCAACTCGGGGCTCGAAAACATTGGTAAACGGCCGCACATCCGCTGGCTGACCAATATCGGCATTACGTATGATACGCCACCCGATAAGGTCGAAAGGGCGGTGGCGATCATCAATGACATTTTGGAGAATCATGAAGGAATGGATCCCGAATTTCCGCCCCGCGTCGCTTTTAACAATTTCAATGACTGGAGCCTCAACATTCTGGTTGTAGCCTGGTACCATCCGCCTGAGTATTGGGAGTATACCGCCTGGTTGGAACGAACCTGTCTTGAAATCATGCGCCGATTCAAGGTCGAAGGGATCGAATTCGCCTTTCCCACTCGTACGCTCTATATGGCCAATGACGATAAGCGTCAGCTTAAATTAGAGTTGATGCAAACAAATGCTGATCGCAGCCTTGGCGAGTGATTGTCCTGCCTTTTGACCATGGTGTTTTTTCTCAATAAAGATAACAGGTTTTAAGGGCCGCCAGTTTAATTCAGCTTTGCGATTTTTCCCCCCTTCGTATGCATTCACTAAGAAGGCAGTAGGTATTTTCAAGACTGTCAACTGCATGTTCCAGCTTTTCGAGCACAGGATCATCAGGCCCCAATTGGTCCTTAACCTTTTGCACGATCACTTGCTGCTGTTTGAGCTGTTTTTTGATATTGGCCGCGATTTGTTTTCGAAGGACCAGTTTCTCTTTCTCCTGCTCGATAATCGGTTTGAGGCGTTGAATCGAAAATTCGACCAGTGCGTCACGCGGCGTTTTGTAGTCTTGCGCCATACGTTCTAATATCGAAAGCGATTGACGGCTGATAACAATTGTTTTTTGTACCCGTCCGGATTTGTCCAGTTTGTTTTTCTTGATTTCGCGGGCAATTGTCTCCAAGGCAGCGGTATCGCCGATCAGATGATCAAATAGCGATTTTTGTTTAAGCCCCAAATGGCTGGCGATAAGGCTCAGTGCATGGATGGTCCCTTTCGACAACTTGAAAGTCGCCCTTACCGATTGTTTGCCCAAAAGATCCGCCGCGCTTGTGTACGGTAATTCGAGTTCAAAATCATGTCAAGGCGACCTATATATGCTGCGCATCCCGATACGACTCTTTATAAATGCGGTAGAAAAACTCGTTCTCCGTTGTGCCATTCTGGATAATTCTACCGACCTCGTCGATATTGGACATGTTGACGATCAGGTTGACACTGCGATTGAGCGTCATCATGTTGTCTTTGGTGCGAAAGCGCCGGCTTAACAGGACAACGAAGACATTGCGCCGCACGGACATCTCCAGCCGTTCGATGTAGATCAAGACCCCGTTGGTATCCGGGTTGTTGGTGTCGAACTCTTCGTTGACCACGATTAGATCGTAGTCGTGAAAGCGCATTTTTTTCAATGCCTCGCGGGTTGTGTCCACCGCCGTCTGGTGATATTCGAGTAAATCGAGTGCAGCGGTGATTTGCTTGCGCGCCATCGGGTCGGGTTCGCAAACCAGTGCGGTTTTGCCTTCTTCTTCGGCAAACGAGAACGGGACGTCGGGTGACTCATACGTATCGGATTCAGCCTGGTCAAAACCGGCGAAGCTATTGGCTTCGTCGATCATATCGGCCGGATCAATGGTGATGCGCTGCTTGCATTTCAGACAGGCAAAGGACGACACGCGGTCCGTGGGGACTTTGTGGTCAGGTATTTTGAATTTGGCCTGGCAATTACTACAGATAATTTGCATTTCGGTTCACCTGGTTAAAGCAGCCGCTTCGATTCTTTGGATTGTGTAAACACGTTGCACGGTAAAAACCGATCCGTTGTCATGCCCCACGGCACGGCCCTACCGGGCTTGCCGTCTGGTATACTCTTTGTCGATTTCCAGCGAATCGATATCGGTGGTTGTTTCGCCGCGCGAACTTTTCACCGCATCGATGCCGCGGCCCATGACCCCCTTGCGTGAGGCGTACGATTTGGCCGTTTCCTCGGTAATCATGCCGCGCTCGTACAGGTCAATGATCGATTTGTCAAATGTGGTCATCCCGTAGGCGTCACCCGCATCAATAATATCGTAGAAAGTCTTGCCTTCATCTTCACCATGCAACATGGCTTCCTTGGTCCGCAAGTTTGACTTCATTACTTCAAAGGCCGCCACGCGGCCGCCGCCGATTTTAGGCAACAAGCGCTGACTGACGATCCAGCGGACCGAATCCGCCAGGCGGACGCGGATCTGTTTTTCTTCCTCGATACTGAACATACCCAAAATGCGGTTGACAGTTTGCCCGGCGTCCACGGTGTGCAGCGTGGTCAAAACCAAGTGGCCGGTTTCAGCAGCGCTCAGACCGATTTCCACCGTTTCACGATCCCGCATTTCACCGACGAGGATTACTTTGGGCGCCTGACGCAAGGCCGCGCGCAAGCCGTTAGCAAAAGAATCAAAATCGATGCCCAGCTCACGCTGGTTAAACGTGGCCCGTTTGTGGGGATGCTGGTACTCGACCGGATCTTCCAGCGTGACCACGTGGACCGATTTGTTTTCATTGATGTCATCCAAAATGGCGGCCAGTGACGTTGATTTACCCGAACCGGTGGCGCCGGTGAAAATAACAATGCCGTTTTGCTCCTTGGCGACATTGAAGAACGGTTGCGGCAGGTTCATCTCGGAAATGGTCGGTATTTTCGATTCGAGCTTCCGAAGCACAATCGAATAGTGACCGGACTGGGAAAAAATATTGACACGAAAGCGGGCTTTGCCCGGCAGGCTGTAAGACAAATCACAGGAGCCGTGCTGCAGCAGCATTTCGGTCAAACGGCGGTTTTTACCAACCAAATTCAGGGCAAAGACTTCGGCCTGGAAGGGCGTGATCTCTCTGAACTCGGGATTCATTTTAACAGGAACCAATTGACCGTCGGCCTCCACCTGCAACGGCTTGCCCACCGTAAAATTCAAGTCCGACACATTGTTGTACGAGTCGAGCATGCGGGTTAAAATATGGTCTATTTCATGTTTGCGCATACGCTTTTTCCGGGTAAGAAATTGTTGATTTTTAATATTGCCTTGGCGCTATGCCTCGGTAAAATCTTTCGGCGGATTCTTGAGAAACGGTCGAAAACGTGACTTTTCATTCGACTTGGCATAGGCTTCATCTCCGCTGATCCACCCTTTTTCGAACAAATCCATAATGGCATCGTCCAGCAACTGCATGCCGAATTTTTTACCGGTCTGCATCATCGATGGAATCTGATGCGTTTTGGACTCGCGCACCAGGTTGCGCACGGCGGGATTGGCGATCAGTATTTCCAAAGCCGCGCACCGCGCCGGTTTGTCAATGCGTTTAAACAATACCTGGGCCACCACCGCTCGCAAACCGTCGGCCAGGGTCGAGCGAATCTGCGGCTGCTGGTTGGCCGGAAAAACCTCGATAATCCGGTCGACGGTCTTGGGGGCACTGGTGGTATGCAGGGTCGCCATGACCAAATGCCCGGTGGAGGCCGCCTCGATGGCCAAAGAGATGGTTTCCAGATCGCGCATTTCGCCGACCAGAATGATATCCGGGTCTTCCCTTAGCGCACCGCGCAAAGCATTGGAGAACGTTTTTGTATGTAAGCCGACTTCGCGCTGATTGACAATACAGCCCTGACTCTTGTGGACAAATTCGATGGGATCTTCGATGGTGATAATATGATCGCGTCGCAGCCGGTTGGCTTCGTCGGTGATTGCGGCCAGAGTGGTCGATTTGCCGCTGCCGGTAGGGCCGGTAACCACAATCAATCCGCGCGGCAGGCTGGCCAGACGGGCGATTACCGGCGGCAGGCCGAGTTCCTCGCAAGTGGCGATTGCGCTGGGGATTTCACGAAACACCGCCCCCACGCCATTGCGCTGCTGAAAAAAATTGGCGCGATATCGCGCCAATCCCGGAATTTCATAGCCGAAATCGACATCACCGGTCTCCTCAAAAAGTTTGACCTTGTCTTCCGGGGATATCTCATAGAGCATCGACTTAAGGTCATCGTTGTTCAGTACTTTGTATTTTATCCGTTCAATATCGCCGCGAATTCGAAGGGCCGGCGGCTGTCCCGAACACAAATGCAGGTCGGATGCGCCTTGCTCGTTCATGAGTTTAAAAAAAGCATCGATTTTGGCCATTAATCTCTTTCCCGTCTTTTTGAATAGATTATAAAAAATCGCACTATTTGACGCAGAAATTTTGACGATCGCTTTATGCCGTGCTGTCGTTCGTACCGGGGGGAACGGGATCAAGATCGATATTGCCAACAATATCAACAAATAAGGCCTGTACCCGAAGTGCCCGGCATGGGGATTGCCCAAGTACCGGGCTGTAAGACTGCAAAATCAGTTCCATTGGGAGAGGATCATCGCATGCGGCGGCAAGCGCAATCGCCCACGATGAAAATACGGGGAGCACCCCCGGCGGTTATTTGGAGTGGCTTAAAAACTTGATCTTGGCATCTTCCTCATCCAAGGCCAAGGCTTCTTCGTTGCCGACATCAAGTAGTTTGGCGTGGGCATCGATGATGGCGCGCAATTGTATTTCAATTTGAACACGCTGTCGTTTCAATTCGGCGATATCTTCATGGAGCTGGGCCAGTCGATTATGCGCCCGATTCAAGATCTTTTCGGCCCGCACTTCGGCGTCGGCGATGATTAGTTCTGCCGATTTATGCGCATTGGCCTTCATCTGTTCCATTACCTTTTGCGAGTTAAGCAAGGCGCGCTTGAATGTTTCCTCACGCTCTTTAAAACTCTCTGCCTCTTGCTCGAGACGCGCCACGCGTTCGCCGAGGGTTTCATTTTCGTGTTGCAGGGCATCAACCAATTCAGAAATTTCCTCAAGAAAGCCATCCACCTCGCGCACATCGAAGCCGCGAAAACGGACATGAAATTTTTTCTGCTGGATCTCTATCGGATTTATATTCATGATGTGTCACCTGCCTTTCCACGCTTGGTAGACCGATACGAAGAATTCGGCAATTTGGAGCATTCGATTATTACAAAGTATTTGGATTAGACACGTCTTCAATTCTATCGGAAATATCGTGCATAGATTAAGTATATTGCGATGGATAAGTCAAGTTTTTTCACTTAATTCATTGACATAGCAGATTCGGCACGGCTAAAACACTTAAAACTAAGACTTTGGAATATCCTGATCAGCTTAAATCCCTTGCAAATCCGCATCCCGGAAATATGGGTCAATAAAAAAGAACAAAGGAATCCTTCCCAACATGACAGCCTCGGAAAAAAAAATCGGCTTCATCGGCGGCGGCAACATGGGCGAAGCATTTATCGGTGCTATCATCAAAACCGGTATTTTCCAGCCGGCCCAAATCCAGGTTTCCGATATCAGCGACGCGCGCCTGGAATACTTGGCCAACACATATAACGTTTCGACAACACGAGATAATCTCGGGTTGTTTACAGCGTGTGATGTGTTGATGCTGGCGATCAAGCCCCAACAATTAGATACCGTCTTGTCCCGTATCGCAACCGATGCGGCCTATCGCATCGAAAACCGTAAATTGGTCGTTTCCATCGTCGCCGGTGTGCGCCTGGCCCAATTGGAGGCGCTTCTCTACTCCCCGCTGGATAAAGCGGCCCGGAAGCGCCTGCCGATCATTCGCGTCATGCCCAATACCCCCGCGCTCGTACTGTCCGGTATGTCCGGCATGAGCCCCAATTCCAATGCCTGCCTTGAAGACATCGACGAACTGCAGGTAGTCCTGGAGGCAGTCGGCCAGGTACTCGAATTTGAGGAAGACGACATGGATGCCGTCACGGCGGTTTCCGGTTCGGGTCCGGCTTACGTATTTTACTTAGCCGAAGCCATGATCGCCGGCGGTATCAAAATTGGCCTACAGCCCGAACAAGCCCGGACCCTGGCGCTGACAACCCTCAAGGGCGCGGTGACGTTGCTGGATAAATCCGGTGAGCCCCCTGAAAACCTGCGCGCCAACGTCACTTCACCGGGCGGGACGACCGAAGCGGCAATAACCCTGTTTGAAGCCCATGACGTCAAAACCAACATCATTCGGGGAATCGAAGCCGCGGCCGCTCGCTCCAGGGAACTAAGCCGATAACCGAATTTGCATTAACCTATAGCCGTAAACGGACGCGACTGACCGATGCTCAATGAAACCCTAACCTATTCAGCCGTTTTTCTTGAGGGCCTGTTGTCTTTTTTGACCCCGTGCATCTACCCGCTCATCCCGGCGTATTTTACCTACATCACCGGCTGCTCGCTGGACGAGCTCACGGCCGGCGATTCCGCCCGGATTCACCGCCGGACCATTTTGGCCACATTGGCATTTGTAATTGGCTTTTCGACAGTGTTCGTGTTGTTGGGCGCTTCGGCATCGCTACTGGGCAATGTATTAACCGCCCATGGCCGCTGGATCAGAATCAGCGGCGGCGTGTTGATCGTTTTATTCGGTATCCATGTGTCCGGGCTGTACCGTCTAAAATTCCTGGAAATTGAAAAGCGACTCAATATCGCTCCAAAAACAACCAATTATTTTACCGCCTTTGTTATCGGGATGGCGTTCGGCATCGGTTGGACCCCTTGCATCAGTCCCATATTGGGGTCGGTCATGGTGTTGGCGATGAACAGGGAGACCGTCGGCGAGGGCATGGTGTTGCTCGGTGTCTACTCTGCCGGGTTGGCCTTGCCGTTCATCCTGCTTTCGATTTTTATCCAGCTTTTGATCGTCATCATTCAAAAATTCAAACCGTTAATGAAGTACGTCAATGCCGTTGCAGGCATCATCTTGATTATTGTCGGCGTGCTGCTTATGTTTGACAAACTCGGCGCCATTGGCGTCAATTCTTTATAAAGGTAACCGGTTGCCATGATACAAAAAATTGCGGTATTGCAAAGCACGCTCGTATTGCTGGGATTGATTTTGACGCCGCCCCTATGGGCAGCCTCACAGGATCAAAAAAAAGGGATCAAGTGGTATGGTTATGAGGAAGGTCGCCGTCAGGCGGTTCGTAGCGGCAAAAAAATCTTTCTTCACTTCAAAGCCGATTGGTGCGTCTATTGCACCAAGATGGACAAGGAAACGTTCGTCAGCCGCCCGGTGGTTCGCTATCTGAATGACAATTTTGTTTCAATTATAATAGATGTCGACCGCCGAAAAAAAATCGCCGCCAAATACCGTGTACGCCCCTTGCCCATGACGATCTTCATAGATCACGACGGCGCCAAGCTTGCCGGCCGTCCGGGTTACATCGAGCCGGAAAGGCTATTGAAACTATTACAGTTTTTCCATACAGATAGCTACAAGGATATGAGCTTCAAGGATTTTTTACACAAGACTTAAATCCGGGACGGCCACTCATTTGGGATAGTGGATCGCGTAATACCGTTTGACCAGCCGGATGGCCACCGACACGATAACCAGCAGGCTGAACCCCAACAAAAGCACCGGCAACCACCAATACCCCTGATAGGCAGGTGTATCCACGGCGACCCAAATACCCGCAACAGCGAACAACAACACCGCCAACATGGCAAATAACAAAACCAGACAAGCCGTATTGGAATCATACCACGGCACGATAACGCGGCGAAAAAGCGGATTCTGATCCAACCGCATAATCAGGCACCTCCTTCCATTCATGAAATAAAATCATTGAGCGCATTATGCCAAATCCAACAGTAGTTAACAAGCAGCCTCAAAAATTAGCAAAGACATTGTCACTGCCGACCCGAAGACTTGTCTTCAGCATTATGATACTGGGGGTTTTACTCATGGGCTGCGGCACAAAACTTACCAAAGTTGAAATCGAGGGCCTGGATCGCCCTGTTGCCCGCGATACCATCCTGGCGGCGGCAACCCGGCAGTCGATCGGTTTTGATGCCCTGATCGACGAACTGGCAAACGTCCGTGTTGTGTACGTCGGTGAAAACCATCCCAACATGCACCATCACCACATCCAGCTACGCATTATCCAGGCGCTGGCCGCGAGAAATCCGGCGCTGATGGTCGGCATGGAAATGTTCGACTATACCTATCAGCCCATACTGGACGATTGGTCCAGCGGGCGGCTGGACACGGAACAATTTATCGAAAAAACGCATTGGTACGCCAATTGGAGATACAATTTTGAACTCTACCAACCGATCCTTGAATACCTGAAAACAGCCGACCTGCGCCTGGTCGGTTTGAATGTGCCGTTTTACCTGCCGGCCCGAATCGCCACCGGTGGCCTGACCAATCTCGCGGAGACCGACAAGCAGCATTTGCCGTCCCAAATCGACCTGACCCATCCCGCGCATCGGGCCTACGTGCGCACCATCTTCGATCGTCACCGCATCCGCGGACGTCGTAAATTTGAGTATTTTTACGCGGCTCAATGTGTTTGGGATGAAGCCATGGCAGGGCAGATCCATCGGCATCTGCAAGACGGCCAAATGGTGGTGCTGGCCGGCAATGGTCACATCATCGAAAAATTCGGTATCCCCGATCGCGCCCACCGGCGCAATCAGCAAACCTTTAAAACCGTTTATTTGTCTCCCGTGAAGGCTGAAGTAAAATTGTCTTTCGGCGATTTTATCTGGATCGCGCCATAAAAGCCCGCATCCTTTCATAATTCGAAGATTTTAAAAAAACGAGATCCGGGCAGGGGCTGCTGGATAGGACCTTGCAGACGCACCACAAAAAAACCCCCGCAACCTGAACTGCGGGGGTTTTGACTATCGGTTTTATAAAACGAATCACTTATCGGATCCCATTACAATCGGCGGTTTACCGGCTTCGTAGTTTTTCAACATCGTGAAGATCATCGGTGAGCAACCGATCAGAGCGATTAAATTTGGAATCGCCATTAACCCGTTGAAGGTATCGGACAGATTCCAAACAAAACTGAGCGGAACCGCAGCGCCCACCAGAGTCAGTGCCACATAGATCCATTTGTAAACATTCACGGCGGAAACGCCGGCAATATATTCAAAACACTTGGAACCATAGTAATACCAACCGATGATGGTGGAAAAAGCGAAGAAAATCAGGCCGAAGGTGACAATGAAGCTGCCCAGGCCCGGCAAGGACTGGCTAAAAGCCGTGGAAGTCAATGCCGCACCGGACAGTTTATCCGTGATCGACATCAAACCGGCATCGTTGAAGCTCAACAGGCCCGACACCAGAATAACCAGAGCGGTCATGGTACACACGATCAGCGTATCAATAAAGGAGCCCAAAGAAGCGATTATCCCCTGAACCACCGGATCTTTGATTTTCGAGGCGGCATGCGCGATTGGCGCACTTCCCAAGCCGGCCTCATTGGAGAAAACGCCACGGGCCACGCCAAAACGGACAACCGCGCCCAAAAAGCCGCCGGCTACCGCTTTGCCTGAAAAGGCGTTGGAGAAAATCAGGCCGAAAGCATCGGGAATCATCGAGCTTTTGGCCACCAGAACGATCAAGCTGCCCAGGATGTAAATGACAGCCATGACCGGGACGATCTTGGAAGTTACCTTGGCGATGCTCTTGATCCCCCCGATAATGACCAATGCCACCGCAACAGCGATAACAACACCGGTAATCCACTCGGAAATACCGAACGACGATTTGATTGCCGCCGCCACCGAGTTGGACTGGACCATATTGCCGATACCAAAGGAGGCGATAAAGCCGAACAGGGCAAAACACCAGCCGAGCCAGGCCCAATTGCCGCCGTACTGGTCTTTCATACCATGTTTGATGTAATACATCGGACCACCCGATTGCTCACCTTTTTCATTGGTGATGCGGTATTTAACCGCCAGAACGGCTTCACCGAATTTCATGGAGCCGCCCAAAGCGCCGGTGATCCACATCCAGAAGACCGCGCCGGGCCCGCCGGCGGCGATGGCCGTGGCGACACCGGCGATGTTTCCGGTACCGATGGTGGCCGACAACGAGGTCATCAGGGCCTGGAAAGGCGTAATATCCCCATCGCCGGCATGCTCTTTGGAGACAAGTAGTTTAAATGCCTGGATCAGCTTTCGAAATTGCACGATCCGGGTGCCCAGGGTCAGCAACACTCCGGTAACGAATAAAAGGGTGATCATGATCGGACCCCATGCAAAACCACCTACCTTGCCGACTAATGCGTTTAACGCCTCCATAACAACACTCCTTTCACTTTAACAACAGAGAACCGGATCACATTTCAGTGACCCGGAGAGCTTCTCTGTTTAGATTAGTAAAAGCCTGCTGCCGCGCAGTAAATACACAACAGATATTGCTTGTATCACAAATCTTAAAGCAGATCCACAATACGAGTGTATTTGAGATCAAACGCCTCGGCAACGCCGGCATAGGTCACCTCACCCTTGATGACATTGGCGCCCAATTTGATCTCTTCGTTTTCCAGCATGGCTTTTTGCCAGCCTTTGTTGGCGATTTCGACTGCATACGGCAAGGTGGCGTTGGTCAGTGCCAGGGTCGACGTCTTGGCCACGGCGCCCGGCATATTGGCAACACAGTAGTGAACAACATCATCAACCGTGTAAATCGGCTCTGAGTGCGTGGTGGCCTTGGATGTTTCAAAGCAACCGCCCTGATCGATGGCCACATCAACCAGAACCGCGCCTTTTTTCATGGTTTTCAACATCTCACGCGTTACCAGCCGCGGCGCTTTGGCACCTGTCACCAGGACCGCACCGACCACCACGTCGGCATCGACAATCAGCTCACGCAACGTCGCCGGGCTGGCCATCAACGGGTAGCAGTTCGGCGGCATGACGTCGCTTAAGTAACGCAACCGTTCCAAATTCATATCCAGAATGTAAACTTTGGCGCCCAAGCCGCAGGCCATTTTCGCCGCGTTAATGCCGACCACGCCACCGCCGATAATGACCACGGAACCCGGATCGACGCCCGGTACGCCACCGAGCAGCACGCCATGGCCGCCCTGCGCCATCTCGAGATACTTTGCGCCCTGTTGAATCGCCATGCGGCCGGCCACTTCACTCATCGGGGTCAACAGCGGCAGCGACCCGTCGGCCTTTTGAATGGTTTCATAAGCGATATTGACTGCACCGCTGTTGATCAAGGCATACGTCAGCTCTTCGTTGGCGGCCAAATGCAAGTAGGTAAACACAATCTGGTCTTTCCGAATGAGTTTATACTCAGATGGCAGCGGCTCCTTGACATGCATCACCATGTCCGCCTTGGCGAAAATCTGCTCGGGACCTTCAATAATTTCGGCGCCGGCATCAACATAGGCCTGATTCTCGAACCCACTGCCTTTGCCTGCATTGTGCTCCACCATCACTTGATGGCCGTTCTGACGCATCACTTCCACGCCGGCCGGTGTCATGGATACCCGATTTTCTTCCGCTTTGATTTCTTTTAAAATACCTACTAACATTTGTCCTCCTTTAAAAATTTTCGATATGAATGAATGGATTTGATGACAACACTTGTGTGTTCTGGCAAAATGCTTGCCACTTTCAAAAAAAAAATCTTGCTCAAATAAACAAACCCGGATCAACACGAAGTTGCACCCCAAAGTTGCCACAAGAGGAAATAATCAATATTTTTTCAAACGGTTACAAAGATCCGGCTCCCAGACAAAAAAAAAGGGCGCCACAAACACCACCCAATTCAGCGGCGCGGCACCCAATCAAAATCGCACGACCAAAACGGAAACAATTGTTTCCAAAATTTCAATAACAAATAGCCTATCGACAAGGTTTCCTTACTCTAACCAGCCAATGGAAACCAAAGTTACCGATGGCAACTTATCATTCCACAGTTATCTCGTATTTTCGCATTTTTTTAAGTAATGCCGTATGAGACATCCCCAGCTTCCTGGCAGCCCCGCGCACGGACTTTGAGTTGCCAACCGTGCTGGCGATAATCCCCTTTTCGTATTCGCCCACCAAATGTTTGAGGGACTGACACTCAAAACCATCTTCGAAACAAATCTGCGCGGGTGAAAGCGAGTTGGTGGTATACTCATGGCTGAAAACAATACAATTGACGTCGATCTTACCACCATCACTCAAAATGGCCGCACGCTCCACAACGTTTTTCAATTCACGCACATTGCCCGGCCAGTTGTGCTGCGCCAGCTTTCGCAGCGCTTCGTCGTTGGGCGCCTGCAACACCTTGCCCAGCTTGGTGCCGAGTTGAAACAAAAAATGATTGACAAGCATCGGGATATCCTCGGGCCGTTCGGCCAGCGAGGGGATATGAATCGGCAACACATTGATGCGGTAGTACAGGTCCTGGCGGAATTTTTTTTGCGCCACCCGCTGTTCCAGGTTGCGGTTGGTCGCCGTAATGATCCTTGCCCGCAGGGCGATTTCCTTGGCCCCGCCTATGCGGCGCACCGCCTTTTCCTGGATCAACCGCAACACCTTGGCCTGTGAATTGAGCGACATTTCGCCGATTTCATCGAGAAAAACCGTACCGTCACCGGCGATTTCGAACAGACCCGCTTTACCTTGCTTTTTGCCGCCGGTAAACGCCCCGCCAACATAACCGAACAGCTCGCTCTCCAGCAATTGATCCGTCAGCGCGGCACAGTTAATCGGAACAAAAGGCCCTTTGCGCCGGCTGGCGGTATGGATCGCCCGGGCGAACAATTCCTTGCCCGTGCCGCTTTCCCCCCGAATCGATATCACCGCATCGGTGTCCGCGATCTTTTCGGCCACCATGATCGCTTCACTAATGCGATTGTTGCGTCCAACAATGTCACTGAAGCTTACTCGGCCCGGCTCGGAAATCGACTGCGCCAGCCGCTTGATCTCCTGCATGTCCTTGGCAATTTGGACGGCACCGACAATCCGGTTGCCCGAATCGCGAATCGGCCGTCCCGTGGCAAAATAATGGTAGCGTCCGGTGGACGTGATCAAATTCTGCTTGACCCGGCTAAAACGCCGCCCATTAAGACATTCAAGAATCGTAAGGTCCGGCAGCTTGAGTTCATGGATGCTGCGGCCGATCATCTTTTTCGAATCACACCCCAACACTCTTTGGGCCACCCTGTTGATGGTCGTAATGCAGCCATTCTGATCAATCGACACAACCCCGTCGCTGATATTATCTAAAACAACCTTGAACCGGTTGGCACGCACCTCTTGAGGTAACGTATTGATAAACCGTAAATCGATGAGTGTATCGACGCGCTCCAGAGTATCGAACAGGGCCTGCTTGTCACGCTGGCTACGACAGTTTACAATCTGAACAAAAACATGGGCTTCATCATTTTTGCGGACCACCTCCATCATGTCGATACCCAACCCTCGCTTGGCGATCAACGCGGAAATGTCGGCCACAATGCCTACGCGGTCCTTGAATCGCAGTTTCATTTTCAGATGCACGCACTCCTCCTCTTGCTTTCTTTGATTTCAAGATGTTTCTGATAGTGTTACGCGTAGAAATGAAAAATCTGAGTTCGGCCTTGAGTGATCTGTATACGCCAGCCGAATAAAACCGGATTTGACATTATGTTTGGGTTCAAAATAAATGCAAAAATTATACCGATAAAATTTTCACGCTATCCGGTACCAAAACCAAAACTGCCTTTGACTATGAGCCGGCAACCCAATGATCACCGAGCCGAATCCGGGGACTGTAATTTCGCGCTAAACCATTCAAGCACAGGGCACGGTAGTTGATTTTAAATAATTCAAACTTGGGATGCCCGATCAACGGGTTGACATATACTGAATTGCGTTTGGAGTGATGCGAAAAACCTTTGAAGAAAATCGGTTGGTGGTGGTTGTAAGCGCTTTGATTGCCAAACGGCAGAGTCGCCGGCAAACAGATGGATCGAGCAAAACCACCGACGCGGCGATGGCGCGGCGAGCCCCAGGCGCAACCACCACCGAATCACAAAATAATCTGCCAGTGCCCATCCGGAAATAGCAGATTTTGGTTCCCGGCAAGGCCCGAGCATTTTTAAAACCGCAGGCACCGCGGGCTACTGCCGCAAGAACGTGAATGGCCCCGCCATTATTTTAAAAATGCGAAAACGCCAGCCTGAGCCAAAAGATGCTGCTTCCGGATGGGCACCGGCTAACCGCGGTAACGGTATGGCGATGCGGATGGTAACAAAAGGTACCACTATTTGCCGAAAAAGAACCAAATGGCAGAAAAACATTTGTCACCCCGGCGAACGCCGGGGTCCAGGCTCTAAACGACAAGACACCCTTTTCGTTTAATTCTCACCAGTCCATGGAGATGTGTCCATCCCATCTTAGCCGCACTTGGAAAACCCGCAGAAGTGGCAGGTCATGCAGCCTTCTTCAAAACTGATGGTTTGTCCGCAGTCGGGACATTTTTCGCCCATCAGGCTTTGGTGGTAGCCGTTGTTCTTTTTGCGCCTGTCGCGCCCATACCGTTTTTCCAGCACACGGCTGATGGCATCCGGAATCGATAGCACCAGACCGCCCTCCTGAAAGACCGGATGTTCGCCGCCGATCCCTTTGAGTTGATCGACAATGTTGTCGACGGTAACACCGGCGCGAAAAGCAGTGGAGATCAGGCGGCCGATGGCTTCGGTTTTGGCGGTAGTGGAGCGGCCTGATTTACCGATGGTGGCAAAGACTTCAAAGGGGCGACCGTTGTGTTCGGTGACCGTAACGTAAAGATGTCCGTATCCGGTTTTCATTTTGGTGGTAAAGCCTTCCAATGTTTCCGGGCGATCCATCACACCGGCCTGTGCGTCGGCCTCCTGCTTTTCTTTCTCCGAAAAAGAGAGGACTTGATTTTCCTTGCTGCCGTCGCGGTAGATGGTGACCCCCTTGCAGCCGAGTTGGTAGGCCAGATCGTATATTCTGCGCACGTCGGCTTCCGTGGCTTCGTTGGGCAGGTTCACGGTTTTGGAGACGGCATTGTCGGTGTGCTTCTGAAAGGCGGCCTGCATTTTCACGTGCCATTCCGGCGTGACGTCATGAGCGGTAACAAACACCCGGCGCACGTCTTCAGGTATTTCTTCCATGTGGGCAATACTGCCGGTGCGGGCGATGGTGTCCATAAGGTCGGTGTTGTAAAAACCGCGTTCACGGGCCACATGCTCGAAATAGGGATTGACTTCCAGCAGCTTATCATTATCCATGACGTTGCGCACAAAGCTCAGCGCAAACAACGGTTCCACACCACTGGAGCAATTGGCGATGATGCTCAACGTGCCGGTGGGGGCGATGGTGGTGGTGGTGGCGTTGCGGAAGCGCCGCCCTTTCTTGTCTTTATACGTGCTCTTGTCAAAATTGGCAAAGACGCCGCGATCTTCGGCCAGGGCGGCTGAAGCCGCGTGAGATTCGCTCTGGATAAACCCCATGACTTCCTCGGCCGCCGTCAAACCGGCCGCCGAGTTGTACGGCAGGCCGAGTTGAAACAGCATGTCGGCAAATCCCATCACACCCAGGCCCACCTTGCGGTTACCGGTGACCATGTCGGTGATGGCTTGCAACGGGTAGCGCGACATGTCGATGGTATCGTCCAGAAAGCGGACCGCCTGCCAAACGGTCTTTTTAAGCGCGGGATAATCGATGGCGGCCTGACCGTCGACCCAGGTGACAAATTTAGCCAGATTGATCGAACCCAGATTGCAGGCTTCCATCGGCAACAACGGCTGTTCACCACACGGATTGGTGCTTTCAATGCTTCCGATCTCCGGCGTGGGATTGTCCCGGTTGATCACGTCCAGAAAGATAATACCCGGATCACCGTTCTCCCAGGCCTGCTTGACCAATGCCTTGTATACTTCGCCGGCATTGAGCTTTTCGATTACGACTTTGGTGTTCGGATCGATCAGTTCATAATCAGCCCCTGTCTCCACAGCCCGCATGAACGTGTCGGTGACAGCCACGGAAATGTTGAAATTATTCAGGTCACCGTTTTTCTTCTTACTATAGATAAAATCCATAATATCCGGATGGTCAACATTGAGGATGGCCATGTTAGCTCCCCGGCGGGTGCCGCCCTGCTTCACCTGCTCGGTGGCGGTGTTGAAAATCTTCATAAAGGAAACCGGACCGGAAGCAATGCCGCCGGTGGTGCCGACCATGCTGTTTTGCGGGCGTACCCGCGAAAACGAAAAACCGGTGCCGCCCCCGGATTTATGAATGATCGCCGCATTTTTAAGGGTCTCGAAAATGCCGTCCATGCTGTCTTCCACCGGCAGCACAAAACAGGCGGCCAACTGCCCCAGGCGGCGCCCGGCGTTCATCAGGGTGGGCGAGTTGGGCAGAAAACGGCCTTCGGTCATCAAGCGGTAGAAAACGTCTTCCATTTCCTTGACGTCTTCGTCGGTGCCGTATTTCTTTTCAGCCTTGGCAATGTGCTGCGCCACCCGGCGAAACATGCGGTCGGGCGACTCCACGATCTTGCCGTTTTTATCCTTGCGCAAATACCGCCGGCGCAGCACGGTTTTGGCGTTTTCCGACAAATCAGGACCGTTTTTTATGAAAATCGATTTATCCAGGCGTACCGGCGCCGGTTTGCTCAAACCAAATTCGGCCAGTTTGGTTTCAATCAGCTTTTCAATTTCAGGCATGGTGATACGCCGCATCCTTCCGATCTCGTCGCGGACAAAGCGACTGATGTCGTGCGCTTTTTGGGAGTCGATGGCATTTTCCTTGATCAGGATGTTGGAAAACAGCCGGTCATCCAGCCGGTAGGCCTTTAAATCAAACTGTGCATTTTCCGTTACTAACACTTTTGCTCCTTGCCCCATTGCCCCTCCTCAAAAAAAAACGATTATGGAAAAATTTACTGTCACCAGCCTGCAGCTACCTTAATAATAAGAATGATAAGCACATCATTTATATCCTGGAAGAGCCCCCCCATGTGGGGCAATGCAATACTCCCGGATTTTAAGGGAATAGATCCCCTTCACATGTCGTTTTGCTACAACACGTTGCGTACGCTACCAAGCGTCTTCAGCAGGATTGATATTATAAGGTGAAAGGATGAAGTATTTGCGAACATCGGAAGCTTCGCAAATACTTCAATGTGAATATCCGCTCTATATTCTAACCGAACGGGTTTTGATCATCATCCGCAGGAAATGACATTTCATACAATATATTGTATGTCAAGACTTAATTGCCCCCAACACCTGCTATTTTGGTTTTTGATCCAAAACACAGATTCAGGCAGGCAATCGCCCCAAAACCAAAGTGGCGGCAAACTTGGACTACAAGAACATCAGCAACAAAAAATACCTGACAACCACGTCAAAAGACACCAAATCGACTTTGGTTTCAGCCGCACAACCGCATCTGTTGCCCGGTCAACTCAAGGCGCCCCGGAGCCGTGTAACGGGCCATGCGGCAATCGATATGCTGCATCCCTTTGGCAATCAAGGCCCACCAGGCATCGGCAATTTCGAAATGGCCGGCTCGACGGGCAATCACTTCAATCCGGTCAACGGGCAGTTTCAATGCCCGCACATCCTTTTCAGGATCGCTGGCCGATTGCAGCTCGGCATCACCCACCACGTAAATAATGGTTCCACATTTCATGTGTCACTCCTTTCATCGGTTGTGATCGATCCCGCCGCCTGCCATACAGGACGAAGCTCCGGACTTAAAACAAAAAAACCCTTCAAGCGATTGAACAATGCTTGAAGGGCGGCACCCGGATTTTCCGGCCCTTAGCGAGTGCCCATCCGGAAATGGTAGATTTTGGTTTCCGGATGGACACTAGCGAGAATTTTCCCAAACAGCCTGGTCTGCGAACGCGCCAAGCGGTCCTGGAATCCTCTCGGCATTGCATTTAAGTCGCTCCGCAAAAACGCAACACGCACACCATCAAGGCAGGTCTTCTGACTTCCCCGTTTTTTAGTTGCCTTCCCAGCCGATTGCGGCCAGTGACAATATTTCGGTACTGCTTGCTGCTTGCGCAGCCACCTACTAAAAAACGCTTTTCCAATAGAAAAGACAGGGTCACAGCGGCGGGACCGTTCCAGATTTACACTGAATTCCCTTTTCAGCCCGAGCCGGCCGTGCAATGACGCAACCGCCGGTCCAGGCGCCTCGACGGAATTGAGAAAAAACTCAATTTCGATATATCTGCATCCCTAACACGCAACATTTAGTATCGTCAAATCATTATTTGCCACATCTTGTTGACCGGACTGCCCACCACCAGTCGATCCAAAACCGCGCCGCAGGCCTCCACCCACCTTCAAGATTTAGGCCCATTTGTTTCTTGAATCATTTTTTTCTTCTTCTGGTTATTTTGAAGCTATAGGGTGTTCAGTTACTGTAGCGCATTCATTATTTCCTTGACACGTTCAGCGGCCTTTACCTATGGTACTAAGTGCAGGTTTTTTAACTTTAACGCGACAAGGAGGGGCAGCCATGTCAAACAAGTACGACGAAGCATACAAACGCAGCATTGCGGATCCGAACGGCTTCTGGGGCGAAGCCGCCGCCGACTGCCACTGGTATGAAAAATGGGATCGGGTGCTCGACGACAGCAATCCGCCGTTTTACCGCTGGTTCAAGGGCGGGGTTATCAACAGTTGCTACAATGCGCTCGACCATCACATCGAAAACGGGCTGGGGGATCAAAATGCACTGATCTACGACAGCCCGGTTACCGATACCATTAAAAGCTATACCTACAGCGAACTGCGCGATGAAACCGCCCTGTTTGCCGGGGCCCTGGCCGACCAGGGGGTGCGCAAGGGCGACCGGGTGCTGATCTATATGCCGATGATCCCCCAGGCGGCCATCGCCATGCTGGCGTGCGCGCGGCTGGGTGCGGTGCACTCGGTGGTCTTTGGCGGATTTGCCGCCAACGAACTGGCCACGCGGATCAACGACGCCAAACCCAAGGTCATCGTTTCAGCCTCCTGCGGCATCGAGGTGGCCAAGGTAATTGCCTACAAACCGCTGCTCGACGAAGCCATCGACCTGGCGGCGAGCAAACCGGACAAATGCGTTATCTTCCAGCGCCCCATGAAAACCGCCACCATGATCGCCGGGCGCGATATCGATTGGGGCGACGCCACGGCCGCCGCCCAACCGGCCGACTGCGTGCCGGTGGCGGCCACCGACCCGCTGTACATTTTATATACTTCCGGCACCACGGGCCAGCCCAAGGGGGTTGTGCGCGACAACGGCGGGCATGTGGTGGCGCTCAAGTGGACCATGAAAAACATCTACAATGTGGACCGGGGCGATGTCTACTGGGCCGCATCGGACGTGGGCTGGGTGGTAGGCCACTCTTATATTGTTTACGGCCCGCTGTTCAGGGGCTGCACCACCGTGCTGTTCGAAGGCAAACCGGTGGGAACCCCCGATGCCGGCGTGTTCTGGCGGGTAATTTCCCAACACAAGGTCAAATGCATGTTCACCGCGCCCACCGCGTTTCGGGCCATCAAACGGGAAGACCCGGACGCCAGGCTGATGGCCGATTACGATCTGTCGAATTTTAAAACGCTCTTTCTGGCCGGCGAACGGACCGATCCGGACACCTTGCAGTGGGCCGAAAAATCGCTCAAGGTGCCGGTGATCGATCACTGGTGGCAAACCGAAACCGGCTGGGCCATCGCCGCCAACTGCATGGGGCTGCATCATTTTGAAGTCAAACCCGGCTCACCCACCAAAGCCGCGCCGGGCTGGAACCTGCAGGTGGTCGACGAATCGAGCAACCCGGTTCCGGCCGGCCAGATCGGGGCACTGGTAGTCAAGCTGCCGCTGCCGCCGGGCACCCTGCCGACCTTGTGGAACAACGACGACCGGTTCATCGAATCGTACATGAGCGAGTTTCCCGGATTTTACAAAACCGCCGACGCCGGCTTCATCGACGAAAACGGTTATGTGTTCGTGATGTCCCGCACCGACGACATTATCAACGTGGCCGGACACCGCTTAAGTACCGGGGCCATGGAAGAGGTTCTGGCCGACCACCCGGACGTGGCCGAGTGTGCCGTGTTGGGCGTGGAAGACAGCCTCAAGGGACAAGTGCCGGTGGGTTTTCTGGTGCTCAACGCGGGCACATCCCGCGAGCAATCCGAAATTATCGGCGAAGTAATTCAGATGGTGCGCGGCCGCATCGGGCCGGTGGCGTCGTTCAAAAAGGCCACGGTGGTCAAACGGCTGCCCAAGACCCGTTCGGGCAAGATCCTGCGCGGCACCATCCAGAAGATCGCCGACAACCAGGATTACAAAGTACCGGCCACCATCGATGATCCCACGATTCTCGGCGAAATGGAGCAGGCCCTGACCGGCATCGGACTGGCCAAAGCGCGCAAATAGATGCTTTACCGACAGCTATAAACAGACGGCCCGGTCACCGCACCGAGTGATCGGGCCGTTTTGCCTGCGCGCGTAATCGACGGCGCAACATGTCCACCAGCGCGTAAGCACCGACCGCCGCAATCACATGTTTGAGGGTGTGCCCGCTCACCACTTTCAAAAACGCCAGCACCGGTGCATCCAACACTTCGGCGATCTTGGCAAATCCATACGCGACAATCAGCAGAACAATCGCCCGCGTAAAATGGGGCGGCTTAGGGTACAGCCCCAACATCACCACTGTCAGCCCGATTGGTAAAAACTGGACCAGAACATAAATACGCAAATCGCCATACCCCTGCCCCTCACTCCAACGCCAGTAAATCACACTGGCCGCGCCAACCACCAGAAGCGGTAGCAGCGCGAACAGCGACAAACGACGATGCACCATTTCCGCCAACATGGCGCTGAAAAAGCCGGTAAAGGCAATGGTCATCGGCAGGCGATCCCAAAACAGCGTCGCGTTGTCGGGGCTGATATGGTAGTAGCCCGACCCGATGCCGGTCAAAATCAACCCCACGAAAAACAGGCCGTAAAAAATACCGACATCATTCACGGGCGGTTCGGATCTATGTTTGAAAATAACCGTCAATCCGAGACCGCCAACGAGAACAAACGCGAGGTTGGAGAGCACATTCAAGGCGTTGGGGATCCCCCCAAAGGTGCGGTCATCGGCAAATCGGTGGTAAGCCGGATCCTGGCTCAACGGTTCGACGCCCAGCATCGTTCCCGCAATTGCGGCCAGGGCCGCCCCCCCTAAAATAATGGTACGCTTGTCCATTTTTCCCTTAAAGTAACAGCCGCACCGTCACAGTCGTTCCCCGCTCCGGCGTGCTTTCAATCTCAATGTGCCCCCCATGGGCCTCCACAATGGTTTTGCACAGATTCAGGCCCAAGCCATACCCCCCGGTGCGTTTGGACCGGGATTTATCCACCCGGTAGAATGGTTCGAAAATATGGGGCAGGTCCTCGGCCGGGATACCGATGCCGTGGTCAGTGACAGCAACCACCGCCCAACCGGCGCGGCCTTGCAGCCGCACCTGCACCGGGCCGCTGTCAGCTTCGGAGTATTTCAAGGCATTGCTGAACAGATTCTTGAACACCGTGCGCAGCAATTCCGGTTCGCCGCTCACTGTCACGCCGTCCGGCACATGCAATTGCAAACCCGGCGCTTGCGGGTAAAGGCCGGCCACCTCGCGAATCAGATCGCCCAGCAAAACCGCTTGCCGCTTCAAATCGCCGTTGACGTTGCGCAGCCGCGCCGTCTCCAGGATTTCAGTAACCATTTGCTCCATTTCAAGCACATCGGCCTGCAAATTAGCCTTGACCTTGCCGTCGGCCAAAAACTCCAGGGCGACCTTCATGCGCGTAATCGGGGTGCGCAGTTCGTGACTGACATCCAGCATAAGTTGCTCGCGTGCATGCAACATCCGTCCGATGCGCTGGGTCATTTCGTTAAAGGCGGCCGCCAGGTCGCCCAATTCATCCTTGCGCCGGATCGGTACCCGGTGGTCCAACCGGCCCTCGCCCACCCTGCGCGCGCCCTCTTTCAGCAGCGCCAGCGGTTTGAGCAGACGACGCAGGACCAAAAAAGCAACAAGTAAAATAAGAGAGAGCAAAAAAAGCAACTGGATCACATGGCCGTGTTCCACCAGCCGTTTCCTGAAATCATCGGCCAGCGCCAGGGTAAACACGCCGGCATCGGTCCGAACCGTTATGAAATGACGCTCGCGATAATGGGCGATCTGCGTGTTGCCCTGGGAATAGATCAGCCTCAAGCGGCCCTTTTGACCCGGCGAGCTGTTGGAAGTAGTTGCCCACTGCCCAGCGGGACCGCGAAACCAGATATCGATGCCGTGCGTCCGCGCAATCACGCGGGCGCGCTCCGGATCAGGCGGGGTGCCCACATCATCGACAATATAACCGGCATAGGCAATGAGATTATTTTTGAACGTCGTGCGGCCGGCGGATTTGAATACCTGACGGAAAAAGACAAACACCGCCAGATTGATAAAAATACCGGCAATGAAAATCACCAGGAGCAACACCGCGAAGACGGAGCGAAATGCACACCTGAACCGTTGCAGGGCCATGCTAAGCCTCACCGCCAATAAACACATACCCGCTGCCCCAAACAGTCTTAATAAAACGCGGGGCTTTGGGATCATCGTTGAGCTTGCTGCGCAACCGGCTCATGGTGATATCCACCGAACGGTTGAAGGCGTCGCAATCGATCCCGCGCAATTGCTGTAAAATCCGGTCGCGGTCCATGACCACCCCCGGATGTTGCGCCAGCAGCAGCAACGCCGCGAACTCATTGGTGGTCAGGTTCACCAATTGCCCGTCAAGAACAGCCTCCTGGCGCGCCGGGTCAATGCGCAGACGGCCGAAGTCCAGCACCGTACCGGTTTGGGGGGCCGAACCCGCGCGGCGCAACACGGATTGAATGCGCGCCACCAGTTCACGGGGCTCGAACGGTTTGGGCAAATAATCATCAGCACCCAATTCCAACCCCACAACCTTGTCCATCAATTCGCCTCGCGCCGTCAGCATGATGATCGGAACCTGCGAACGGCGCCGGATCGCCTTGCACACCTCAAAGCCGTTCATCTCCGGCAGCATAACATCCAGGATGATCAGATCCGGCTGTTGCGATCCAAGCAGATCCAGCCCGGCCGACGGCGTGGTCGCACTGATGGCGCGCAAACCGAAATCGACAAGAAACTCGGTGAGCAACGTGTTGAGCTTGGCATCATCGTCGATAATTAAAATGGTGGCGTCCATCAAATCTTCCGAAAAAGAGGGCGGGCGCCGTCGTCGCAGCGCCCGCCCTGTCAATAGTTTCAATCTTCATGAAAACAGGAATGCCACTTTTGCAGTTCTTCCAGTTTGGCGATCAGCCTACCCCGCTGCTCCGGAGTCAGCGACCGATGCAACTCAGCCACACTGTCGATGGTATATTCGATCAGTGCTTCCACCTGGGGTCGATGCGCGAAAATCAGCGTCTTAAGTTGCGCCTCGTCCATAGTTTCCTGTTTGAGTTGCGCCATGACCGCTTCCATGGTGGCATGCCGGTCGGCCCGCATTTTTTGCTTGCGCACGTTGATTTCGTTTTTAAACGTATCCACCATGGCGCGTTGTTCGTCACTCAAATCAAGTTCATCGGCCAGGTAACGGGCAAACCGGTCGGCCCGTTTTTCCGGCGACGAATGCCGGCAACCGACAAACGCCGCAAGCCCCACAAGCAACAAAATCGAAACCGGGATGATAATTTTTTTACTTAGCATAGTTCCTCCTTGAGTGTAAAATTAAGTCGTGTTGAACGCAAGTTACCCCCCAAGCAGTCCCAAATGCTTTTCATGCCTGTAACAGGTTGTATCAAATTGTATCCGGCGGCAAGTTTGGAAGAACGGCGAACCGCGGGCATACCCTGCGGCGAAGCGGCAAAACAGATCGCCGGTATAAAAAAATCCCCGGCGACACCGGCGCACACGCACCGGCAGGTCCCGGGGATAAAAACCAATCGTAAAAAATGAACCTTAACTATTCAGAATCTTGCGCGCCACCTCGTCGTTCACGTCGGACACATGCATGATGCCGGTCTCGCGCTCGGTTTCGCGATTGGCGGCAAACAGGTCGCTACGGGTAATCCGGTTCAGCGTAAACTTGCGCGCACCGGCCATCAACTGCTGCAAGCCGCACGCGAGTTTGTCGGCCAGGGTCCAGAAAGCCAAGGCGCCATAGGGGATATGTTTCATCTCGTCGGCACCGACTTTCTTTTGAACATCAAAATAACCGGCGAAGATTTCTTCGGCGGTCGCGCCCATGCTGCGAACCGATTTGGGCAATTCACGCCAGTTGCCGTTAACCGCCTCCTTGTTCTCCGGTTTTAGAACCCCTTCAATATTAGCTCCCAGAAAACCGGGGATCATCAGGGAGCGCCCCATGCAGACCAGCTTGGTGTAAGGTGCGCCAAGCGCCAGCGCTTTGAAAATACTGTCTTCCAGAGCAAAACCGCCGGCAAAGGACATGTCGACCACCTGTTGTCCCTTGGCTGCCAGCATGCCGGCATACTCATACGCCTTGGCGTGCAGGAAGATCGACGGCACGCCCCAGCTCTGCATCATGTTCCACGGGCTCATGCCGGTGCCGCCGCCGGAACCGTCGATTGTAAGCAGGTCCAGATCGGCGTCGGAAGCAAACTTGATTGCCATGGCCAGTTCTTCCATGCCGTAGGAACCGGTCTTGAGCGAGATGCGCTTAAAACCAAGGCTGCGCAGATAGTCCACGGTTTTCATGAAATCCTCGCGCACGTCGTCGACGCTGGCCAGATTTGTGGCCCCCAGGCGACTGTGCCGCGCAAACGATTTAATGGCGCCACTGTCAAACGCCGCCCGGACTTCGGGCAGCTCAGGATTCGGATCAACCACATACCCTCTTTTCCTCAGGAACATGGCATAATCGATACTGGTCACCTGGATTTCACCGCCGATGTCCTTGGCGCCCTGCCCCCACTTCAATTCGATGATGACCTTGTCGCCGTACTTCTGCGCCACGTATTCGGCCACACCGTTGCGCGTATCTTCGACATTGAGCTGGACAAACACCCCGCCGTAGCCGTCATAGTAGCGCAGGTAGGTGTCGATGCGCCGGTCAAGCTCCGGCGCCTTGCTGATTTTACCCCGGTTGATCTCCGACGCCAAATCGACCCCCACCACGTTCTCACCGATGACAATCGGCACCCCGACCAGGGAGCAACCGGCGGCAAAGGCATCCCAGTATTTGGCCGCAATAAACGTGGACCCCAGGGCGCCGGTCATGATCGGCACCCGCGCTCTGGTTTTAACCTTGCGGCCGAATTGCGTGGAAATATCGACGTTGGGAAAGATGCAGTCGTCCGGGTCGTTGGAAAGATCGCCGTTCAACCCGTATGCGCCGTAAGCGTACCCCTGGATGCGCAGGGCGTTGTACGAAACCCCTACATGCGTGGTATTGTTGGCGCCCGCCGTTACCGTACCGAAATCGCGCGGGTAAAGCAGTTTACGCCCCTGCAGGCCGGCCAACCAGGTTTCACACCTGCCTTCACAATCCGCCCGGCACAACGTACACAGACTCGACTCAGCCGGATTGCCCCGGTTAACGGTTCCAAGAGCATCATTCTTTTTTTCGAAACGCATAACATCCTCCTCATAGCTTGAAAATTAAAAAGTGGGACTCAGAAGTTTCCGGTTCCAGAACGCAAAAAGGCGTCCGCTCTTTCTGGTTAGTGCCCATCCGGAAATAGTAGATTTCCGGATGGGCACTAGTTAAAAGAGCCCAGACGCCTTTGTCTCAGTCAGATCATCCCGTACCACGTTGTACGGGGGTATTACACAAAATTACCCGTAGCTATCGCCGTTGATAAGCGGGCCGTGCATTAAAAAAACTCACCTGAAATTAGTTTAACTTGATTATTTTGTCAAACTTAAAAAAATAAAGTTCTTCCAAGCAAATGCCCGCAAAACACCGGCCGCCTCAATCTTTGGCCAGCTCCTCGGAAAGTAAAACCGCCTCAGCCACCTGCAGCATCGATTTGCGCCGGTCCATACTGCGCTTCTGAAGCCAGCGATAGGCCTCGTCTCCCTTCATTTTACGGCGGTGCATCAAAACTTCCTTGGCCCGCTCCAACAGTTTGCGTGTTTCCAGTTCTTCCTGGATAATTTTGGTTTTGACCATCAACTCGGTATTCAAAATGGCCACCGCCGCCTGGTTGGCGATGGCGGTCAGCAAGTTGACATCGGTCCTGGAAAAACTGTGCGGCTTGGAAGTAAAGCAATTCAACACCCCGATCACCCGCTCGTCCTTGAGTTTGAGCGGCACCCCAATCATGGAAACCAGCCCGAGCCGTTTGGCCATCTCCTTTTCCTTGAAGCGGCGGTTGCGCAGCACATTCTTGATCGTCACCGGCCGTTTGGTGGTCACCACTTGTCCGACTACCCCTTCGTCGGTATTGAGCGTGCGATCCTTTACATAGTCCGGGGCAATGGCCTGGGTGGCTTTGAGCCGGATCTGAGCCGGCGACGTCGAATCGTCCACCAGCCACAGCGAACAAATGGCCACACCGGTCACCTTGGCGGTCACCAGGACGATCAGTTTGAGCAAGTCTTCCAGAAACAGATCCGACGTGATGGCATGGCTGATATCGGTGAGCGCCTTAATATAATGATCGTAAGTCTGCGGCTCAATCTTTTCAATGGTCATCGGTGTGGTTTCCCGTAGTGGTTAATTCAAAAATGACAAAAGGGACTGTTAAATTAAATCAATTTAGGCTAAAAAAAGCAAGCAAGTGTCCATCAACCAGTGACCTAAGTAAAAGAGCAACCATGACCACACCGGAAACCGCCGACACCGCCATAAAAATACTGCACACCTCCGACTGGCACCTGGGCAGGAAACTTTTCGGACGCAGCCGTTACGCCGAAACAGCACATTTTCTGGACTGGCTGACAGACACCATCGCCACGCAAGCAGTCGAGGTTTTGCTGATCGCCGGCGACGTGTTCGACAGCACCACCCCCAGCCACCGTGCCCAGGAACTTTACTACCGCTTTTTGTGCCGCGTGGCCGCAACCGGCTGCCGCCACATCGTCGTCATCGCCGGCAACCACGATTCGCCCACCCTGATCGACGCCCCGAAAGAAGTGCTGCACCATCTGCACGTACACGTTATCGGGGCGGCCACATCTTCGCCGCAGGATGAACTGCTGCTTCTGCACGACAATCAGGGCCAACCGGAGCTGATCGTTTGCGCGGTGCCCTATCTGCGCGACCGGGATGTGCGCCGCGCCGAGGCCGGGGAAAGTGTCGCCGACAAACAACACAAACTCCTGGCAGGCATCCGGCAACATTACGAAGCGGTCCTGACCCTGGCCCAAGCCCAACAGGCCGCTTTGAACCGGCGCGTGCCCATCATCGCCATGGGCCATCTGTTCACCGCCGGCGGTCGCACCGTGGAAGGTGACGGTGTACGGGAACTGTATGTGGGCTCACTGGTCCGGGTGCCGGCTGATATCTTCCCGGATACCATCGACTATCTGGCGTTGGGCCATCTGCACGTGCCGCAACGGGTCGGCAGTGTCGACCACCGGCGCTACAGCGGCTCCCCCATGCCGGTCAATTTTGCCGAAGCCGGTCAGCAGAAGATCGTCCTCACCGCTACCGTCACGACGCAAAAAACCGAGGTGACCCCAATCCCGGTACCCTGTTTTCAACCGCTGGCAACCGTGCAAGGCGACCTGACAACCATCCGCGAACGCCTGGACGAACTGCGGCAGGGCGACACCCCCGTCTGGGTGGAAGTAATTTACGACGGCCGGGACATCATCGGCAACCTCGCCGCAGACCTGCAGGAAACCGTTGCCGGCAGTCAGGTGGAAATACTGCGACTACGCAACCGGCGGTTGGTACGGCAAGCACTTGAGCAAAGCGCGATCCAGGAAACCCTGGACGACCTGACCCCCGAAGAGGTCTTTGCCCGCTGCCTCACAGCCCATGACGTCCCGGCGGCGCAACGTGACGATCTGCTGGGCGCCTTTCGTGAAGTGGTGACCGGCCTGGATGAAACCGATACCCTGGCGGAGTAAATCGATAGTGTCATGCGCATAGAACAAATCCGATTTAAAAATCTGAACTCCCTGGCCGGCGAGTGGCGCATCGATCTGACCCACAACCAGTATACCGATGCCGGCATTTTCGCCATCACCGGCCCCACCGGCGCAGGCAAGACCACCCTGCTGGACGCGCTTTGCCTGGCGCTGTACGGTCAAACCCCGCGCCTGAAAACCATCTCCCAATTGGACAACGAAATCATGACCCGGCACACCGGCGAGTGCTTTGCCGAAGTCACCTTCCAGACCATCAAAGGCCGCTTCCGGTGTCACTGGAGCCAGCACCGCGCCCGCAAAAAACCGGACGGCAAGCTGCAACCGCCGCGGCATGAAATCGTTGACGCGCATACCGACACCGTGCTGACGACCAGAATCAAACAGGTGGCCGCAAAAATAATCGCCGTCACCGGGCTCGACTTCGACCGCTTTACCCGGTCGATTTTACTGCCCCAGGGCGACTTTGCCGCATTTTTGGCCGCCCAGCCGGATGATCGCGCCCCGATCCTCGAACAGATCACCGGCACGGAAATCTACAGCCGCATATCCATGGCGGTGCACGCCCGCAACCGCGCTGAGCATGAACGGCTCGAAGTACTGCGCATCGAACTTGCCGGCGTCAAAGTACTTTCAAAAGAAGAACTTGACGCCCTTAAGAGCGAGCAGGAAGATCTTCGCCGTCAAACCAAACAGACCGCCGCCGAAATCGAGGCCCTCAACCGCGCGTCCGCCTGGCGGGCCGGCATCGACCGTCTGACCCGTGACATCGCCGCCCTTGATCGGCAGCAAAACGAACTGGACAAACGCATCGCCGCAGCCGCCCCCGAACTGCAACGACTCGCGGCAGCCGGCAAGGCGCTTCCCCTGGAAGGGCCCCATGCCCGGCTGGCCGAGACGCGGCGGTTGCAGCAAACCGAACTCACCGACCGGCAAAACACCCAAAAGCAATTGCCGGCCAAGCAAACACAACTCACCACCCTCGCAAAAGAGTGCACCGACGCCGACACCGCGCTGGCAACCGCCCGTGATAACAAAGAGCAAAGTGAAAAAATTATCCGGCAAGTGCGCGAATGGGATGTACAACTTCGAACCCTGGAAGACCAACGCCGCAAAAACACCCGGGAACTCAAGACGCTGACCAACACCCAAACCACCGTGCGCAAAGACCTGGCGGCCAACCACACCGCCCAGGCCGAAACAGCCCGGCAGCGCGACCAGGTCGCCGGTTTTTTAAAACAGAATGCCCACGACCACGCCCTGATTGCCTCGCTGGAAGGTATCCGTCATAAAATAACAGCATCCGCAACCCTGCAACAGAAGGTGCAGGCCGTCCAGCAGCAACAGGCGCACGCCCGGCAGCAAATCCGGACCGCCACCGCCGCCCTGCAGGCCGAAACCACGGCGCTGACGACGGCGCAAAATGCCGTGGCCGCAGCCGGGAAGAGCATCACTGCGGCGCAGGATGCCCTGGCGAGCCTGCTTCAGGCGCGCACGCCGGCCCAATGGCGCGAGGAGGTCGCAACCCTGACCCGGCAGACACTCCGGCTGGAGCAGGCCCTGGAGAAGACCGCCCAATTGACCGACATCACCCGGCAGCAGAAAGTCATCGGTGATAAACTGACAAATACTTCCGAAGCCTCAGCCCAAATTGAACAGCAACTCGCAGCCGCCGGTCGCGAGAAGGATCTGCAGCAGCAGGCGGTGGACGATAAAACCGACAAACTGGTCCTGCTGCGCCGGGTTGACGATTTAAGTGCGCAACGCGAACGGCTTCGGGACGGTCAACCCTGCCCCTTGTGCGGGGCCGAGGAGCACCCCTATGCCCGGGGTAACGTGCCGCGCCCCGATGAGGCGGAAAAGGACCTGGCCGCCGCCCGCCAGAACCTGACCCAAACCGAACAAGCGTTGACCGCGTTAAACCAACAGCAGAGTCGTCTTGAAACCGAAACCCGGCAGGCCGCCAAGGACCGCACCGCCCTGGCGCAACAGCGCACCCAAACGCAGACTGAACTGATCAACCTGTTAACCGAAGCCGGGCTTGCGGGGACCGTGAACGATCACACAGAAACACAAGTGCAAGCCGCTTTAAAAGACAGCCGCAAATGCCTGGACACCGGCCGCCAAACCTTGCACGCCGCCGACATCAAGGAAACCGCGCTTCGCACCCTGCATGAAAAACAGAACACCGCGCGTACGGATCTAAGCCGCCGGGAGAAACAGCACCAGAACGCCGGCCATGTGCTCGACGCAGCCCAAAAAGAGCACGACCGGTTGCAGCGCGAGGCCGGGGAACTGGAAGCCGAATGCCTTGACGCCCGTAACGCGGCCGCGGCCGCTGTTGCACCCTACGGCATCGATCGCCCGGTTCCCGAAGAAGCCGATCAGGTCCTGGACGACCTGACCCGGCGCAAGGCCGCCTGCGAAGAACAAGCCGCCGCGCAACAGCAACTGGAAAAGCAAACCACGATGTTGCAACACCAGGCCGCACGGTTGGAAAGCAAACAAGCCGAACTCGACCTTCAACGCGACAAATTACAAAAAGATCTGGCCCAGCAAACCGGCCGCATCGACAGCCTCAGCGCGCAACGGCAACAGTGCTTCGGCCACAAGGACCCGGACATCGAGGCCCACCAGGTCGCCCAAGCCGTGCAAGCCGCCGAAGCCCGGCGCGATGAACACCGGCAGACCATCAATCGCGTGCAAAATGAACTGACGATATTGCAAAACCAGATCGATACGCTCACCAGCAAAACCAACGCGCGGGCAACCACGCTTGCCACCCTAGAAACACAGTTCCGGCAACAATTAAGCGACGCCGGTTTTGCCACCGAAGCCGCTTTTCAACAGGCCCGCCTGTCCGCCGAAGACCTGCACCGGCTCAAAACCGGGCAGCACGCCCTTGATCACGAGGCCGCCGACATCAAAGCCCGCCACGCCGATAAACTTAAAACCCTGACGGAAGAAAACGCCAGACAGTTGACCGGTCAAACCGCCGAAGCCGTCAACACGGCACTGGCAAACGCCAACCGGCAGTTGGCCGGACTCCAGGAACGCCTCGGTGTTATTCGTGAAAAACGGGCGGAACAGGAACGGCTCCAGGCAAGCCAACAGACCAAGCAGGAAGACCTGCAAAAACAGCAGGCCGAATGCGCCCGCTGGGAAAAACTGCACGAACTGATCGGTTCCGCCGATGGGAAGAAATTCAGAAATTTCGCCCAGGGCCTCACCTTCGAGCAGGTGGTCGGCCACGCCAACCACCACCTGCGCACCATGAGCGACCGCTACCTGATTGTGCGCGCCGGCGCCAATCCCCTGGATCTGAATATCATCGACGACTACCAGGGCGGCGAAATCCGCTCCACGGACAATCTGTCCGGCGGCGAAAGTTTCATTGTCAGTCTGGCCCTGGCCCTGGGCCTGTCCCGCATGGCCGGGCGCAATGTAACGATCGATTCATTGTTTCTCGACGAAGGCTTCGGCACCCTGGACGAAGATGCCCTGGAAACCGCTCTGGAGACCTTGGCCGGGCTGCATCGTGACGGCAAACTCATCGGCGTCATTTCCCATGTACCCACCCTGAAAGCGCGCATCCCGGTTCAAATCACCATCGATGCCCTTGTCGCCGGCCGCAGCCGGATCAGCGGGCCGGGATGCTCGTCTCCCGGCGATTAATTAAATGGGTCATCGGCGCCATTATCAATGGCGGCACGTATCTTGCCGCGCTGCTGGCTCCGGGCCCAGTTGTTGTACTCATTGAGCTTGCGGATCATGCCGTCCAGGTCGCCGCCGGCCGCTTCGTAGGCCCATTCGACCAGA
>JANQIE010000251.1 GCA_028282295.1 Desulfobacterales bacterium
AAATAGCATCTTTGGGCCCAGAACGGCGTTTTCGTCCGAGTGTGATTCTCGACGTAGCCTTGCTACGCCTGCGGTCGCAATTGGGCTGCGGCCTTGGCCCGAACCAAAAGCGACTATTTCCGGATGGACACTAGCTTGACGGCTATGGGCTTAAAGCCCTGCACTACATTTTTTCGACTCATCGGATTGTTTAAGTTGATGACATTGACTTGTCGGTACGATTTTTCAATCTGCGCATTTTTTTCATCCATGCTGCAGATTTTGTTATCCCGCCAGGATTTTGTCCAGAAAAATTTTACGCAAACCGATCTTTTTGCCACGGAGGTGTCCAGTGATGCATCAATTTGATACTGTCATCGTCGGTTCGGGCGGCGCGGGTTTGTACGCCGCCCTGGAAGCCGGCAAGCATTCGAAAACCGCGGTGTTGTCGAAGCTCTACCCGATCCGCAGCCATACCGGGGCCGCCCAGGGCGGCATCAGCGCCGCGCTGGGCAATGTAGAAGAGGACCAGCCTGAATGGCATGCTTTTGACACCGTCAAGGGCGGCGATTATCTGGTCGATCAGCAGGCGGCCAAAATCCTGACCGAGGAGGCGGTTCAGGCGATTTACGACCTGGAGAACCGCGGTCTGCCGTTCAACCGCACCGCCGAAGGGCGGATCGATCAGCGCCGCTTCGGCGGTCACACCCGCAACTTCGGCGAGGCCCCGGTCAAACGGGCGTGTTATGCGGCCGATCGCACCGGCCATATGATTTTGCAGACTTTGTACCAGCAGTGCATCAAACACAAGGTGGCGTTTTACGATGAATTCCAGGTGGTCGATCTGGTCATGGACGGCGACACCTGTCAGGGGCTCGTGGCGGTGGCGCTGGCCACCGGCGACCTGCATATCTTCGCGGCCAAGGCGGTACTGTTCGCCACCGGCGGTTTCGGCCGCATGTTCAAAATTACTTCCAATGCGTATGCCAACACCGGTGACGGACCGGCGGTGTGCGCCCGGCGCGGAATTCCGTTGGAAGATATGGAGTTCTTCCAGTTTCACCCCACCGGCATCAAGGGGCTCGGTATTCTGATTTCCGAGGCGGTGCGCGGCGAAGGCGGCATCCTGCGCAACCGCGATGGCGAACGCTTCATGGAACGCTACTCGCCCACGCTGCTCGATCTGGCGCCCCGGGACATTGTCGCGCGCGCCATTCTCACCGAGGTGCGCGCCGGCAAGGGGATTCGCGGCGATGGTAAGATCGACGATTATGTGCATCTGGACGCGTCGCACCTGGGCAAAAAGACCCTGGCGAGCAAGCTGCCGGATATCACCGGTTTTTGCAAAACCTACTTGGGGGTCGATCCGGCCAACGCGCCGATTCCGGTGCTGCCCACGGCCCACTACGCCATGGGCGGCATTCCCACCGACGTGCAGGGCCGGGTGGTGCGCGATGATAAGGGCACCATCGTCAACGGTCTGTATGCGGCCGGGGAATGCGCCTGTGTTTCGGTGCACGGGGCCAATCGTCTGGGCACCAACAGCCTGCTCGACCTGGTGGTCTTTGGCCGGCGGGCCGGGCAGCACATCGGCAGTTATGTCCAGCAGGCCGCCGCTCCGGCCATCGGCCCTGACGCCGCCGAATTCGCCCGCGGCTGGATTGCCCGGCTCACCGACGGGCAGGCCGGACCGCACGGGGGGCGCATCATGGAAAAGATGCAGACCACCATGATGGCAAAGGTGGGCATATACCGCAACGCCGCCGATATGCAAGACGCCGTGGACGCCGTGCAGGCGCTGCGCGCCCAGTACCGGGACGTGCGCGTGCAGGACACCGGCAGGCGGTTCAACACGGACCTGTTGGAAATTATCGAACTGCGTAACCTGCTCGATTTGTCGCTGATTACGGCCGCGGCGGCCCTGAACCGGCAGGAAAGCCGTGGGGCCCACAGCCGGGAGGATTTTACCGGGCGCGACGACGACAACTGGCTCAAGCATTCCCTGGCCTATCTGGAGGGCGACAGCGTGCGGATCGACTATAAACCCGTGGATACGTCCATCTGGCCCCCCAAACCGCGTACCTATTGACGCCAAAGGAGTGAACCATGAAGATCATTCTTAAAATACAACGTTTCAATCCCGAGACCGATTCAGCGCCCCGTTTCCAGGAGTATTCGGTGGAGGCGGACCCGAATGAACGGTTGCTGGACGCCCTGATGACCGTCAAGCGCTTTCAGGACGGCAGTCTGGGATTTCGTAAAAGCTGCGCCCACGGGGTGTGCGGCTCCGACGCCATGCGCATCAACGGCAAGGACGCCCTGGCGTGCAAGACCCTGATCAAGGAGGTGGCGACCAGGGACGGGGATACCGTCACCATCGAGCCGTTGCGCTATCTGCCGGTGCAACGTGACCTGATCGTGGACCAGGACGCGTTTTTCGAAAAATACCGCGCGGTCAAACCCTACCTGATCAACGACGAACCGGTGGCGGCCAAAGAGCGCATCCAGTCCCGGGAGCAGCGGATGCAGTTTGACGACACCACCAATTGCATCTTGTGCGCCTCGTGTTACTCGGCCTGCCCGGTCTTGTCGGAAAACCGGGCTTTTTTGGGGCCGGCCGCCATTGCCCAGGCGTTTCGGTTTTTGGCCGACAGCCGTGACCGCGGTTTCGAGGCCCGATTGCCGGTACTTGATGATCCGGACGGCGTGTGGCCCTGCGAAAACCATTTCAAATGCACCCAATGCTGTCCGCGTTCGATCCTGATCACCAAACGGATCAACCAGACCAAAAAGATGATTGAGAAGCATAAAAAGGGGCAAGCTTGACATTGACTAGTGTCCATCCGGAAATAGCATCTTTTGGCCCCTGGCGGCGTTCTCGCATTTTTAAAATACTTGGAATAGCGCGCTATGCCTGCGGTTTTAAAAAATGCTCGGGCCTTGCCAGGAACCAAAATCTACTATTTCCGGATGGACACTAACTATTTTCGGGTGGGCACTTGCTGACGGCGATAGCAGACAGACAGGCCGGGTCCATCAACGCAGATAACAGGTGTTTTTAATGCCGGAACCCAACACAGACAGCAAAACCCAACACCAGGCCGGGGCGCTGGCCAACCGGGTCAGCAAGCGCTTCAAACACCTGCGTAAACGCTTTGCCCGGCAGCGCATCGATGTGTTCCGCTTGTACGACGGTGATATCCCCGATATTCGGGTGGCCGTGGACTGGTACGGCGGGCATCTGGTGCTGGCCGAATACGTGCGCCGGCAATCGGCACCGGGCTGGCTGGCCCGCATGGGCGAGGCGGTGGCTGCCGCGCTCGAAGTGCCGGCGGCAAAGGTTCATTTGAAACAGCGGCGGGTCGGCCGGCAGGACGGCAAGCGCTATCAGCGGATCGCATTCACGGACGACAAGATCATCATGAACGAACGGGATCTCAAGTTTTATGTGAATTTGAATGACTATGTCGATACCGGTCTGTTTGCCGATCATCGCGAAACCCGCCGGATGGTCCGCGACATGGCCGCCGGCCGGGATTTTTTGAATCTTTTCTGCTACACCGGCTCGTTTACCTGCTATGCCGCCAAGGGCGGCGCCCGTACGTCGGTTTCCGTGGACCGGTCCCAAACCGCCCTCGACCGGCTCGGGGAAAACCTGGCCCTTAACAATCTGACAGATACGGGACACATGTCGGTCCGGGCGCCGGCTTTTGAATTTCTTGCCAACGCGCATCAAACCGGCCTGACCTTTGATCTGGCCGTGGTCGATCCCCCCTCGTTTTCAACCAGCCGGACCGAAGCCCGCGATTTTGATATTGCCCGGGACCACCCGTTGCTCCTCAAGGCCGTCTTAAGGGTCATGCGTACCGGCGCCACGGTTTTTTTCTCCACCAATCACCAGGGCTTTGATTTCGATGCCACCGGTTTGCCGGCGGCCGGGATCGAGGAAATCACCACCCGGACCATTCCTGAGGACTACCGCAATAAACACAAGCGCATTCATCGTTGCTGGCAACTCATCGTCTGATACAAACCGGAGGCTTGAACCGGATATCTTCCCGCTGGTGTCCATCCGCAGAGAGTAATTTCCGGATGGACACGCGCTGGCGGCGTTGGGCGGCTGCTTTGATTCCGCACGAAAGCCACTATTTCGGGAGGCCAATCGCCTGGTTTTGCGATTGGGTAATTTTGGTAATTCCGGCGACTAAAATTGCACACTTTGTGGTACGCCGATTTGTTTTTCTGGCGACGTTTGATTGTATAACCTTCTGAAATTATGATGTATTAATTTTATTCTGATTATTTTGGTATGCTATTTGCGATGTCAAACGACAACCGTGCGGCGCGGTCACCTTGTTTGCGTTTTACTTCCGATTCCATCGATTAAACCCATTCTCAACCCCACCTAAAAGCATTGCCGGGCCGCATGTTGAGGAGTAAGTCGTATGTGGTTCAAAGCAAATGTATTTCGTATCGGGCAGGTAATGTTCATCGGCGCTGTCGGGTTGCTGGTGATAACCTTTCTGTTGTCGTTCTTCAATAATGTTTCCCGCGCCGCGAAGAATACTGCCGGTCCGGACTACGACCTGGAGCGGATGTACAAAAAGTGGGCGGCGCGTTATGCACTGACGGCACCCAAGGGGCCGGAGATCCGGCTGACGTGGAACAAGGGATCAGCCGACGCTTCGCCCGACGTAGAAGGGCTTGCCGCAATTGATCTTGAAAGCGGCAATGTGCGGGTACGGATAAACGGTCTGCATGACCGCGGCGTTTCGCAGGTCTGGCTGATCGCCGAGCTGCCCGGCCCGGGGCGCAGCATCCTTCCCGAAGACAGCGGGCGGATTCATGCCGGCACACTGGCGTTCGATGACGCCGGCGCCTTCCTGCAGACCACCATCGATCCGCGTCGCCTGGAGCGCTTTGAAGTAAACGGGGTCGTGGTGGCCGGGACGGAGCAAAATCCGGACTGGAACGGCGTCCTGTTCGGCGCCACGTCGCTGTTTCAACGCATTTATCATTATCCGCTACGAACACCACTACCGTGGTCACCAACTCCCGCGTATCACAATACGGCTGTCGCCGCCGGTCCCGAATAATTCCCTGATAACGTCTTTTTCTCCGGATGCGGTCTATGCCGCCAAGGGCGGCGCCCGTGCTTCGGTTTCGATGGACCGGTTCCATACAGCCATTGACGGGCTCACGGAAAACTTGACCCTCAACCATCCTGGTGCAATACAAATTCGTGCCCATCCGGAAATAGCATCTTTTGGCCCCTGGCGGCGTTCTCACGAATTTGAAATCCTCGACGTAGCCTTGCTACGCCTGCGGTTTCAAATTCGCTGCGGCCTTGGCCTGGACCAAAAGCTACTATTTCCGGATGGACACTGGCTAACGAATGATGTCAGTACCAAAACATGGCGCATCGGCAACGTATGTGTGGGGCGGTAGCACGCTGTGGCATGGAAATTTATAATACGCAGGTTCTTTTAATTATCTATCGGATAATGCTTGCAATCCAAATCAAAATATTGTAGTGAAGGCTTCGAATTGTCGTCGAATGGTGCCTTCGAAAAGGCACGGCAGCCCACAATGGGCTTTCTATCTTGCCAGCATTTTTAAAGTAAGCATTAACAATTTAAGTAAACATGTTTGATCGGCCGGAAGGTCTTGAAATTCGACGCCGGACATCAAGAATGGCGTTGGTCTTCCTACTACACCATAGAAGCTTGATATGGTGATTGCCTGTTTGCTGGCTCTTTAATGCTCCATCACAAAATTACTATTTGTCGGATTTGCACATTTCTATCTTTCTAAATTAGTCAGTGCGTGTTGATTTGCTGGACAGGTGTGAGCACCTGATGTGGTAAAATCAGCGTAATGGTTTGGGGTTGCGGAGTAGATGAATATTGGTCGTCAAGCCGGATGAGAGGCCGTGCGCGTGAGCCTTACGTCCATTTCGTAAAAGGAGAGACTTGTTATGGGAGAAGGAATTGTTAAATGGTTTAATAACAAAAAGGGGTATGGATTTATCGAGCATGAAGAGGGAAAGGACATTTTTGTCCATTATTCCTCAATTGATATGGATGGATTTAGAACCCTAACGGAAGGCGACCGTGTCGCGTTTGAGATCGAACAAAGTGACCGAGGCCCCGAAGCACGTAATGTAAAAAAAGTATAGAGCGATCATTTAAAAGCGCACCATCTGGGCATTCCGGACAACATCGGGTTGCCCTTTTTTTATTTTTCTTATCCAGCCGGGAAACACTAAGTTTCATGTGAATTCAGGGTGGATGGCAAGTTTGGGGATTCAAACGATAGTGCGCAAAAGGTGCTATCTCTGGGTGGCAACCAAATAGTAAAGCAACGGTATCGCCAGTGCCGGCAGCATGTTGCCGATGCGCAACCGTTGCATTTCGAGCAGGTTGATACCGATCGCTGTTATTAACAGCCCGCCCACCGAAGAAATTTGATCCACCACCGCCGGCACCAAAACCTGTGAAAGCAGGGTCGCCGCCAGGGTGATGACCCCTTGGTAGATAAGTACTGAAAGGCTCGAAAGCACGACACCAAAACCCATGGTGGAAGCGAACACGATGGAGGAGACGCCATCTAGAATTGATTTGGCAAACAGGGTCTGATGGCTGTTCGTCAAGCCGCTTTCCAAGGCGCCGACCACGGCCATTGATCCCACGCAAAAGACCAGACTGGCGGCGACAAAGCCCTTGGCGATGCCGCCATCGAACATGGTCAGCTTACTTTCAAAGAAAAGTCCCAATTGTTCCAGGCGATCCTCAATTCGCAATAGCTCGCCGATAAAGCTGCCGATGGCCAGGCTGAAAATGACCAATAGGATGGCGTCGGTTTTCAGCGCCGCTTTTAAACCGATCAGGATCACCGCCAGACTGATGGCCTGCATGATGGTCACTTTAAATTTCTCCGGGATGCCCCGGCGAAAAGTGAGCCCGATCAGACCTCCCAGGATGATGGCCAGTGTATTGACAATGGTGCCTAACAAGTTTTTGCTCCTTGTTTGAAATTTGAAACTGGAAACTTGGTGGAATGATTTCTCCGGTCTACAGCGTCTGATCCAAGCCATCTGTGCCAACTTCATCGCGAGTACCGATTTCGGCCGCAAATGCAAGCCATTCGGCGTCTTCGCGGATTTCGAGAATGCGATACCCACAACGTGTCAGCCGGTCGGTGACGAGGCGGCGATTGGCGGCGATGATTCCAGAGCCGATGACCGTTGTCCCGGAGCGGCCGAATTCAGGCAGGCTACTGAGCAGCGGATCAATGACTTCCCACAGAATGTTGGCCGTGATCAGATCAAAGGGGGCCGGTGTCAGGGCATGCAGATCACTTTGCGCCAATTGGTATTGCCCGGTTGCGATCCGGTTGAGCTGTAAATTCTGCTTTGCGACGGCGATGGCGACCTCATCGGTATCGATACCGGTCATTCGCTGTGCACCGAGTTTGGCGGCGGCGGCCATGAGAATGCCGGAGCCGGTCCCGATATCCAACAAGCTGTCTGCGGGCCTGATATAATCTTCGATCAGGTTTAAACACATGCGGGTGGTCGGGTGGGTGCCGGTGCCGAAGGCCATGCCGGGATCGATTTCGATCACAATGTCATCGCGTGTCGGCTTAAAATTCCGCCAGGTTGGTTTAATGACCATCCGGGGACTGATTCTTTCAGGCCAGAAAAACGCTTTCCATGACTCGGCCCAGTCTTGCTCGTCGATTTCGCCATAGGTTATTGCCAATTTCAGATCGAACGTTTTCGCCAATTCGAGCAGGTGGGTTTCAATGGTTCGGCTTTTTTTTTGGGAGGCTGTGGACTTCGGCAAATAAGCCACAGCGGCCATTTTGGGCGGCAGGGCATGCGCATTGGCGCCCCAGCCTTCCTGCGGCTTTAAACTTGGTGTTTCAATCGTTAAGCCGGTGATGCCATGCATTGCGAATCCACCGGTTAAAATTTCGGTGGCCAAAGCCTCATCTTTGTTTTCGACTAAGACCTTCATTACAATCCACTGCATAACCTAAATTTCCGTTCTCACCATGGACAAGTCGTTTCGATAATCAAGGGGCCACGTGCCTGACAAATTATGTCACTTTTGTTGCCCTGATTTGTCATGAAATTACGATACCGCTTTGATGTATCAGCCTCGATCGCCGAAATCAACCGCATGGCAGCGATATGCGTGCTTGCACACTATTTGCAGCCCTGATTTACGGTTTTTCAACTCGTATTGTGCGGTTAACTTTTGGATGGGAGATGAATTATGGATTCTTGGGATATAGCCCTCCACGAGCTGAAAAAGAAACACTTTCCTGATCTGGGGGCCGACACGGTTGGGGTTTTTATTGTGCAAAACGGCCGGCCGGTCTATTTCGACGAGGATTTCGCCGCTTTTTTGGGGTGCCCGGTGACGCATTTGCAGGCCGATCCGGATCCGTTTGGATTCATCTATCCAAGTGATCGGCAGATGGTCATCCAACGTTTTGAGAAACAGCCGAACGGCGACAAGGCCCCGGCAATCTATACCTACCGCGTGGTCGGCCACGACCATTCAATCAAATGGGTTGAAGAGACCTGTGTGCATATCCGTTGGGAAAACAAACCGGCGCGTCTCGGTATTTTCAATGATGTTACCGAGCGCACCAGCAGTGAGGCCGAGTACCACAAGCTGGCCGATCATTTGAGCTGGTCGCGTAAAAACGAAGCCGTGGGAACCTTGGCGGGCGGGATCGCCCATGCATTCAACAATCTGATGATGGGGATGCAAGGTGGTGTATCGGTCATGCTTTATGATTTGTCGCCGGATCATCCCCACTATGAAGGGTTGCGGGCGATTGAAAAACAAATCAAAGCCGGCGCCCGCTTAACCTCCCAGTTGCTCGGTTATGCCCGCCAGGGGCGCTATCGTGTGCTGACCCTCGACTTGCCGCAACTCGTGGCTGAAACGGTTGAACAGTTTCAGGTCGATCAGCCCGGTATCGAATTTAAACTGGACTTGACGCAATGCAGCACGCTGGTTGAGGCGGACCCCAAGCAATTTAGGCAAGTGCTTATAAATTTGTACCGTAATGCCGCTGAGGCGATGAACGGCCACGGGACCATTACGATTGAATGTGCCAATGTTACCCATGAGGCGATAAACAACCCGCGTTACGAGCCGAGGCCGGGCAACTATCTTTGCCTGAAGATCGAGGACAACGGCCTGGGGATGGGGCGCGCGATTCAAAACCGGGTGTTCGATCCGTTTTTCACGACCAAGGAAATGGGCAAGGGACGGGGCTTGGGGCTCGCTTCGGTATACGGTATCGTCAAGGGCCATAGCGGCTATATTGAAGTCGACTCACATAAGGGGCAAGGTACAACCTTTCATCTGTTTTTGCCTCAAAAACCGAAAAGACAGGCCGCTGCCGCCGTGCGGATCAATCCGGTGCTTGCCAAACCGCGAACAGTTCTTTATGCCGATGATGAGTTTCTGATCATGGAAGCGGCCGACAAGATGTTGAGGCAACTGGGCTATCGGATATTGAAAGCCTATAACGGGCGTGAAGCGGTCGACGCTTTTGGCGACCACAAGGATGAGATCGATCTGGTTATTTTGGACATGATCATGCCTCGCATGGATGGGGGCGAGGCGTATGACCGGATTCGGTCGATCAAACCGGACGTCAAGGTCTTGCTGTCGAGCGGTTACGGGGTCGATGGACCGGCAAGTGAGATATTGGCGCGTGGATGCGACGGGTTTTTGCAGAAGCCGTTCGGTATCGAGGAATTATCCTCAAAAATCAAGATGCTTATCGGTGAGCCCGCCTGTGAGACACTACAATAGTGCGGCATACGATTGCCAGGCCGGCCTCATGGCGATCCCGCATGCATCTTTGATGATTGATGGAAGCCACACACGCATAAAGGGTGCCACGAACATTCGCGCGAAAATGCACCCTAAGGAATTATGGCCTCACCATTTTTTCATCTAAAACATACTCGCCATTACAAAATAACGTTATCCCAGGTGATGGGGCTGATATGCGCCATCAATTGAAGCTCGATGCCGTTTCCGTTTGGATCACATTCTGTAACCACACGATTTCTCTCTTTAGCCTGCCAGTAAACAATACAGGCGAGGATTAGGGGCAAGCAACTGCAGGAGTTGCGTTGTTAATGTAAATCACGGCTGCTGATCCGGCCTCGCTTCCCATAGTTCAAATCTCTGGCAAGTGCATGCATTTGCTCGGTTTTTAGTAGTCCTCGCCTGGTCCTTTTCCGCTGTGATCATCCAGTCCGATATATTTTTAATTCTTCCATAGCTGATGCCTGTCAGGCCCATGGTGTATGGGCCGATGTTGCACCCGTGGGCCATAATGGTGGCGATCACTGTGCAAATTTCTTCCGGACGTGGATTTTCTTGTTTCGACACGGGCAAAAATTGGCGAGTTCTCTTCGGTTCATTTTCCACCCTTGAGATCTGAATTACCCCTTTTTGGGGCCATGTGCCAAAAACCCCATCATCAAATCAGACCACGAATCACTCAAGACAGTTCAGTCGTGTGATTCGTGGTCATCTAACAAGTCCTAATTCAAAGGCTGTTCCACCAGATAAACCGCATTGCCTTTCACCGTGAAATACTGAAGCCCGTCCTTGAAATCAATTTCACTCAGAAAATAATCATGGTGCGCCGCTTCCTCGGTTCCGTCCATTACAACAAATTTTTTCTTGCTGCCTTTGCTGGCAATGTATGCAACATGTCTGCTGTCCGGGCTGAAAACGATCTTTCCGACGCCACTGTAATGCCGGCCCTGTTTTCCGTCTATGACGGCAAACGCCTTTTTGTCTGACTGAAGCACTGAATAGGCCAGACGGCTGCTGTCCGGACTGAAGATCAGCACATCTTTGGGGTCATTGCTCTTCTGCCGGGCAAAAGTGAGGGTTCTGGCAATACTGTCATAAAATGCGCCCTCATGGCCGTCCAAGACCACACGCATATTGTTTCCCTCCTCGGGCGGACCGGCCAGGGCAATATAGGCGAGATGCCGGCTATCCGGGCTGAAAGTCAGGTCGCCCACGGAATGGCAGGGGATGCCTTCTTTGTCGTCTGCCACGACAAACGCCTGCCCGTTCATTTCGGCAATATAGGCCATACGTCGACTGTCCGGGCTGAACAGAATCGAATTCGCCCGGACCTCGTCGTATCGTTTGCCCCTTTTCCCATCGGTGATCACGAACATACCATCCTCTGACTGGGCTGCATACGCGTAGCGCTGGCTGTCCGGGCTGAAGACAGGGTTGCTGACATTCTTGTAAAGCGGACTCTCCACTGCATCCAGAACCACTGTTTTTTTGTCGTTCAGTTTCGCAGTGTAGGCGAAGCGACTGCTGTCCGGGCTGAAAATGAGGGCGTATCTGCTCATCTCGTCATACTGTTTGCCTGCCTGCCCATCCATGACAACAAACATTTTTTTGTCTACTGTTTTGACAATATAAGCCAAATGCTTTCCGTCAGGACTGAAGGTCAGGGAGTTCTTCACAATTCTGTCATAAATCTCACCTGCCTGCCCATTTGTCACCACAAACATCTTTTTATCTTCGCGCTGAACCAGCATGGCCAGAATTTGACCATCTGGACTGAACAGGAGATTTCCTTTGATCTTGTGAAAAACGTCTCCCTCTTTTCCGTTATTCACCACAAACATTTTTTTATCTTCTGTTTTGACAATATAGGCCATTTTTTGGTTATCAGGACTGAAAAGCAGATTTCCCACAATATGAGGATATGATTTTTCTGCTTTGCCGTTAATCACCGCGAAGCTGCGATTATTCACTCTGGCAATGTAGGCCACGCGTGTACCGTCCGGGCTGAAGATATCCTCGTATTTCATAATAACGTCATAGGCTTTTCCGATGTTTCCGTTGACAACCGCAAACATGCTGTTGTCAGCTTTGGCCACATAAGCGATTTTCATTGTATCCGAATGTGTCCTCAGAGAAACAGGAATCCATGAGAAAAAATCAATCCGATCCACAAGGATTTTTGAACGACTGACGCTCTCTTTCGCACAGCATACGCTGGTGAGGCAAAAAGAAAATATGAACAGATACCAGAAATTTTTTTTGAAATATTGCATACTCTGTTTCCTTCCGTTAAACTCAAATTGAATTTAAACCTGAACGAACTGGTACAAATCCAAGTTTGTGCTATATGATTCCGAAAAAACAAATACAGCCGGATCGCCCTGAGGCAACCCGGCTGCATTGAGACCGGATGAGGTTTCTTGTTAATGTTGTCAAGCAGATATTATTAGTCAATATCTGAGACAGCATCAATCTCACCGCCAGTGCCCGTAAACTTGACATACTGGATGCTGCTGGGACCGTTTGAGAGATCAGCGAGATCAAATGCTGTTCCGCCGCCGGAACCCTGGTAGTAATCATCAATGATGGTATCCACAGTTTCTCCCACAAAGTCGGAGGAGTCCACATCATCGGGAACCGGTTCCGTGAAATCCAGCGCGTTTCCCCAGTCGTTCGTGCTTGAATTCCAGTCATACGCCTGGGTGGGATACTCAGTATCTCCGTAGGGGCCATTGGAGAAGGTGTACCAAGTGGAGTTATCCGCGCTCACATGGACGGTGACGGCTTCGCTGAACGCGCCGCCGGTGACTTTATACTGATCCATGTCCGTGTCCGCATCGACCCATCCGCTTCCTGCGTAGAAGGCATTGCCAAAAACGATGAAGTCGGGCCCGTTCGCATTGTCTGTCACACTGTGGTCAAATTTTACCACAGCAACCTGACCGGAATTGAAAGTCGTAATCGCGTTATCTCCCCATGCAGCGTAAACCATGGAAACTTTTATCGTATCATTGGCCCAACTGTCATAGACCGAGGTGGTCGGTGGACCCAGAATGTCGTTGGGATCGCCGTACCAGCCGCCGCTGAATCCGCTGGAGCTTTGAAGTGTTGTTGCATAAGGACTTGTTGCATGGACATTTCCTACTACCACCACCGCAAACATAACCGCACAAACTACGAGAACCAGTTTCTTCATGATTCCTCCATTTTTGTTTTGTCTGACTCGCAGGTTTTCAGTCCTCATAAAAAGTTGGATGAAGACCTGAACCAACGGATTTTAAAATTTCTGTCAAAAACCTCATCCGGTCTGACACCTTTGCCTCATTCGGAGCAAGTAACTTTTCAATAATCTATGGGCGCAAACAAAATTGTCCCGGACAACGAAAGTTCTACTTGCTATGCGCATGATGTATGAGACTACCAATTGATCTATCAGGTATTCCTGGAAAAGATAGAGAAACTCCCACTGTACTGCTGCTCTTGGATATCATCCGGCTGCAAGCCGAACAGATCGAACAACTCAAAGACGAAATCAACAAGCTTAAAAAACACCCCCGAAAGCCCAAAATCAAACCCAGTCGTTTAGAAAAAAGGGCACGGCAAAATCCAAAAAAACATGGGTAAAAGAGCCGGCTCTCAAAAAAAGAAAAAACCGCGAAACTAAAAATTAATAAAGATGAGCCCATTGAACCGGAACATACACCTGACGGGTCCCGCTTTGCAGGTTACAACGATTTTGTGGTTCAGGGTCTAAAACTTGAGGCCCGCAACATCCGCTACCGGCGCAAAATTTATGAAACGCCAAGCAGCGAGTATGTGACCAGCCAACTGCCGCCCTATTTAAACGGAAAACATTTCAGTCCCGATTTAATTCGCTTTGTTTTATATTAATACTACCATTGCCATGTGGCCCAACCATTGCTAATCGAGCAATTGCACGAAATGGGAACCTATATTCCAAAAGGCCAGTTGAATAATATTTTGATCGAGGACATAATCCTTATGATTCAGGCTGATATCCCATAAAGCCTCTGGGATATTGACGCCCTCCAACAACTTCTCCGTATCCGTCAACAAGGGAGAGCGTAACATGGGAAGCATCCGGAAATGTTTCAAAATACATCAGCGCTATCTTTTCGGCCGTGATTCTCATGGTGGCATTGTCAATGGTCTCAACAGCGAAACTGACGCCTCCGGATTCATCCAATTCGACCTCGGTCGCACGAGTTTCTTCAACGGACCGATAGAAAAACTCCTCGGCCATCGCATATTGATCCTTTTCCTCTTCTTCAGACACTTCCTCTTCGGGAAATTCTTTCATCTCATCAAAGAACCTGTTTTCAACAACTTTTTTCCTATCTGTCTTTTTCGACTTTGACCGGACCGCCTCAACCCTGGCCGCAGGTTTTTCCGTAGATACCGGCGTCTTCGTGTCCTCCCGGGGCGGTTCGGAGGCAGCGGGCATGGCATGCCGGGAAGACGATAGATTTTTGGAATCGCCATTAACTAAGCGGTCCCATTGTTCTGAATACAGCCAAAAGAATCCTATCGTCACCATAAACAAAATGGTCAAGACAATCGGTGCACTGGTGTGAAGAAATATGTATTTTAACTTATGTCTGATATTTTGCATTTCTACGGTTCCTCATCTTAACTCTATATAAAGGCATAAAAGAATTAGAAAACCCGGACACAATGATAAGAAATCGAATCCGCAAAAAAGGGGCGGAAGAAAACCAACGATCGAACCAACTGAAAATATAAATGTAATCTTTCTTATTAACCCGGCAATAAAATACCTTTAATACTGTGATTCCGGCGAGCGCCGGAATCAAGCGCCAACTCTGGATGCTGGATCAAGTCCGGCATGACGAAGGCTTACATATTTAGTCGCCGGTTTAATAAAGGCTGGTTGAATAGTGATCCCTCACACCATATACTGGCGCAGCAAAGCTACGTCGCAAGAACATGAATGGCTACGCCATTATTTCAAATTCGTGAGAACGCCGATCTGAGCCAAAAGATACTACTTCCGGATGGACACTATCGAGGATACAAGTGAATTTGCCTGTGATTCGACCACGTTGTGGTGGGAAAGTTATAGTAAGTTTGAGTACTCTAATTGCACTTCGATTCTTATGCTGGCAGACTGCGGTGGCAGCAATTCGTGTCGCCATTATATCTTCAAGGAAGACTTGCAGAAATTTGTGAATGAAATCGGAGTGGAAATACGCAGTGCCCATTATCCACCATATACATCAAAATGGAATCCGTTGGAACATAAAGTGTTTCCACATATCCCAAGATCTTTAAGTGGTGTCATTCTAAAAAAGCCATGATTTTGTCAAAGAGCTAATTGAAAGAACAACGACACGAACCGGGCTGAAAATAACTGCTAACATTATAAAGAATGTTTACAAAACAGGAAGGAAATATTCTGAAAACTTTAAAGAAACAATGAAAATTATTGGCGATGATTATTTGGGTCAATGGAGCTATAGGGCGATACCAGAAAACACTTAACTTTGTTTACGCTATTTATTTCTCGCCCCTTAGTTTATCAAAATTCTATAAGAAAGTGTGGTGCGGACCGAGCTTCCTTATTTACGCCATATAATACACTTTAAATCGAATAGTGCTTGGAAAAATTTGCTAAAAATTTGGACAGCATTGCTTTTTTCAAATATCCAAAATTGGAGCGTAAAAGAAACTGGGGGAGCTCGTGCCCATCCGGAAATAGCATCTTTTGGTCCCTGGCGGCGTTCTCACATTTTTAAAATTCTCGGCAGTAGCCCGCTATGCCTGCGGTTTTAAAAAAGCTCGGGCCTTGCCAGGAACCAAAAGCTGCTATTTCCGGATGGACATTAGCAAACATTCCATTTGATTCGACAGATACAGAACTGAGAACCTTATTCGATGAAAAAAAGTTGGGATAAAATCTATAGCATTACTCAGCAGGGATGCTAAGACAGGTAAAATAAGGGGTATGCGTTCATTGAACCTGTATCAAAGGAAGCCGTTTTACAAACACTTGATCTTGAGGGCGAACTGGTTCTAAGCGGTCGTCGTTTAATATTAATGAGGCGAATAATGTTATGACTGGAAATATTAAAGCTGAAGGCCGTAAACGCCGATCCCCACCACTTAGCAATATTGTGGCCAACCTTTAAACCCGCTGAACCGAAAAGAGCTCGTTAAGCCAGCTCAGAGTGCATTTCCGCGTGAATGTTCGTGGTACCCTCATAACGATTGACTCACCTTTTTGACAGACCGGCGATGGGGCCGCATCTTATTTTTTCTGGCGATCCAGCATTTCTTTGTGTTCCTTGGTCTCCAATTCCATTGTTCGATCCATTTTGCTACCGGTAGTTTTTGAGTGTTCGGCTTCTTTGCTGGATTGGGGGATGGCGACAATCAATTTGTGTTTGCCGATGGAGACCACATCTTCATCGCGTAGCGCCAGTTTGGTGATCTTTTTTTCGTTCACGAAGGTCCCATTGGTGCTTTCCAGGTCTTCGATTTTATATTCGTCGTTTTCGAACAATAGCCGGGCATGGCGTTTGGAGACGGCCAGGTTGTCGATATGGATGTCGTTCTTTGGATGACGCCCAATCATAACGACCTGGTTTTGATATACATATTCGCGGACAGTTTTATCTTTGAATTTAAGCGTAAGCTGGATCATGGTAAGTCCTCCTCTTTGTTTCCAGTTGAATACTCCCTGAATCAACCGCATGCGCTTGCGTGACCCGCAGGGCATGACACTGTAATTCCCGGCCTTGATTTTCACTGGCGTCTTTTTAGCGTGAATAACCGCAATGGGCAACAATATTTTGATTCCATTGCCGATCAAGGGCGGGGTGGGGCGGGCCGGATTACATATTTTCCGCGCAACGGCGGGCGTCTTTCAACAGATGGGTTGCCGAGGGGAAGCGATCCGTCAGGTTGCGTGTCAGCAATCGATTGATGATTTTGACGCAACAACGGGGCGTATGGGGCGCCAGCTTCGTTACCGGTATGAACTTGGCCTGTGCAATGGCGTACATCAGGTTGGCCAGATTGCTGCCGCGAAACGGCTTTTGGCCGGTTAGCATTTCATAAAAAACGGTTCCCAGGGAAAACAGGTCGCTTCGTCCGTCGACCTTTTTGCCGGCGACCTGTTCGGGGCTCATATAATTGGGGGTGCCGAATACATCGCCGGTACGTGTGCTGGAGGAGGAAATCACCCTGGCGATACCAAAATCGGTTACCCGCACTTCGTTTTCGATCAACATGATATTGGCCGGTTTGATATCCCGGTGGACGACGTCGCGTTGATGGGCATAGTCAAGGGCTTCGGCAACCTGGATGACGATGCTCAGCACCCGGTTGATCGGTAGCAGGCTGCCCTTGCGGCAGTAACCGGTCAGTTCCTTGCCGCTGATCAGTTCCATGGCGATATACGCCAGATCGTGGTCCTCGCCGACATCATAAACCGTGACGATATTGGGATGTGACAGTTTGCCGGCGGCTTCGGCTTCCTTGAAGAAGCGCCGTTTCACTTTAGGCAGTTGGTCCTGCTCCACGTCATTGTATTTCAATGTTTTGATGGCGACCTGACGGTTGATGCGCGGGTCCTTGCCCAGATAAACCGTTCCCATGGCGCCTTGGCCAATCTCCTTGATGATTTCGTAACGGCCCACGGTCGGTTGCGCCGTGCCGCTTTCCAGCATAAGGGTGTCGCCGTTCAGTGACAAGGTGGCCGACATCATCGTACGTTCACCGATGGCTTTGAGGCGCTTGATGCGCTCATCGACATCCTTGAAACGGCCGGCGGTACGGATATGCTCATAAACCGACAACGCTTTGTTGAACATCCGTTTGCGTTCGAAATCAAGCCCCAGGTTATAGAGTAACCCCTTCACGGAGTTGGTTTCCACCGAGCATTGCATGAATTTTTCCAGGGCGGCATCCAGCATGCCTTTGTCCTGGAAGGACAGACCGAGCATTTTGTTCAATTCCTGGCTTTCATCCCGTTTTTTTTCAAGCGTTGTTTTGTAGCGAATCAGGATATAGCCGCTAAGCGCCAGGATCAGCGGGGCGATCAACTTGAGCCAGTAGCCGTTGGCCATGAACAGAACCGCGGCAAACCCCACATAGGTGCCCACGAACAGGGTCATGATCAAAAGGCCTATATGCGGACCGATGCGGGGCACGACCAGACCCAGGCTCAGGCTGAAACAGACCACCGCCAGTATCTCGATGGCCAGGGCCCATGCCGGCCGGGAGAGTTGCCGGCCATTGACCAGATTTTCGACCATATGGGCCATGATTTCCACACCGGAAACCTCGGGCTCGACCGGTGTGCGGTAGATTCGGGTAGAGCCTTTGGCGGTGGTGCCGATCAGCACAATTTTGTCGCGAAACAGATTGTTGGGGATTTTGTTGTTGTAAACGTCGGCGAACGAGACCCGGGTATAATTCTTGGTGCCGCCGTTGTAATCGATCCGCATATTGAAGTTGCTGTCGGTCTGGATGCGCAGGTTTCTAAGCCGCAGAGACCGCAGGCCGTTGTCGGCGCTACCGGGCACTAGCTCCTTGAGGGTGCTGTCGGCGTACTTGGCCGCCAGTTGCAGGGCCAATGAGGGGAACATACGCTTTTCATAAACCACCATCAAAGGGGCTTGGCGCACGGCCCGGTCAGGATCTTGTAAAAAATTGATGTGTCCCAATCCGCCGGATTTGGTCGACAGGGCGGCAAAGGGCTGGGTGACGGCCTTGGCTTGCAGGGTTTGGTCGAGAATCGATTTTTCAAGATACTGCCATTTGTTGGTGCTTTTAAAAAAATCGGCGCCGTCACCGTGTATATCCAGCGAGTTCATCCGCAGCCACCCGGTCAGGCGAGCCGGGGCGTCGTTGCTGGTTTCGGTGGCAAATTGCAGGGGCAATACAATGTTGGTGGCGGATTTGACTTGACGGATCAACTGCCGGTCGTGGGCCAGTTTGCGCTCGGAGGCGGCCAGCCAACGGTCTATTTTATGCCGCACCGACTTGATTTTACTAAAGGATTGTTCCTGCAACTGTTGGCGCAGGTTTTTCATCGCGGCCAGACCGGGATTCAGCTCCTGCCGGTCGTAGAGGGTGTAAACACCGATTGCTTTGGCGCCTTGTTGGGAGACCCGGCGTATGACACGGGCCATGTAGTTGCGGGGCCAGGCAGGTTTGCCCAGGGTCTGAATGCTCGGTTCATCGATGGCGACCAGGACCACCGGGGCAAAGTCGGCTCGTTTGCGTTGCAACGCCAAATAGTCATAGGCTTTCAATTCAAGCAACTGCAACGGCAAAAAGTCGGTCAACATGGCAAACAGGGCTCCCGCCATGAGCAGGGCGCTGAGCAGCCAGTTGGATAGTAGAATTTTTTTTAACTTCACCATACGATTGCGGGCCAATCAAACCGCCACGTTTTTTGAATAGTCGATCCGGATAGTTAAGTTATTGTATTTACGTTGTTTTATATGGTTTGTCAAATCATTTGGGATTGAACCGCCGGGTCACCGCATTGGCAAATCTGGAGCGCACGTCTGATCAAAAAAGCTCGATCTGGTGGGCATGGCCCACAATTCTACCCAACGGCAATTGCGGGCAGGTGGGCCGTGCCCACCAACCGGATGATCTCCAAATGCGGTTACCCTGGCGTGAACCGGCTGACTGCTATTTAGTCAAAACGGCGGCTGGATGTCAAATTTAGTTGTTTGGGGTATCCGCGTGCCCATTCGCAAATAGCGGATGGGCACTAAGCTATAATCGTAAGGTGGGGGAAATATCTTTAAACCGGCTGCGAGCGAAGACACACTGCGGTGAATTAAAATTCAGGAGGATTGTTGTCATTCCAAAGATGCGACTAATGCCCGTTCAATGACCAATCGTAGTCCAGATGCTTGAGTTTCAGATTCTGTTTGCGGCGTTGCAACTGGGCCCTTAGATCGCCCTGCGCGTAGCGTTCGACAAAGCGGACCACGCCGTCAAAATCTTCTTCGAACCAATCGAAAATTTTGCTGACGTACAAGACGTCGCCTTTGACATACACATTGACGCCGTCGTTGATAAAAGCCCGGGTTGCGGCATCGAGTTGTTGGTCCAGGGTCGCACCGCGATAGGGTTGGCTGATAAGGGGCGGACAGCTCTTGGATGCGCAGTTGATGGCAAAGTGCACCCGGGGATCTTTGAAACGCGGTCGCAAGATTTCATGCTCGATTTTATCCAGCGTGATGGTATCGCCGTTCAGACGTACAAATTTTTTCTTCCAGGGAGATTTAAACAGGCTGCCTAAATCTTTGATCGATTTCAGGCCCGGATAGCCACTCAGTATAAGCTTGATGGTCCAGGCATTGTAGGCATTGGTGTAAAATGCAAACGCCGCGTTGGTATCCAACTTTTGGGGATCGATGTTGCTGAGCTGTTCCAGGTACTGGTCCAGCAGTGCTTCATCCCGTTTGAAGCCGCTGTAGTCGACCACCCCGTTTTGAACGTATTTTGTCAGCAGGTCCGCATAGATTTGATCGTTCACCGTGTCAGGCGCGGCCGGTGCGGGGAAGGGCAGCAGGGAGACGGCAGCCGCAATTGCCAAAATCACAAACGTCATTCCAAAAGTAACTTTCTGCATTTTCATTCCTCTTTAGGTTATGTTCGATTATTGCCTTTTTCGGTTGGACACAACTTGATGCTTACTGCATACGTCGCAAGGGGCCGAAGTTCCTTACAGGCTGATTCGAAAGGGCCGGCCGGGGTATTGAGGATAACCCCGTCCGCGAGGTGTATGGCCGCAAAAGCCGATGCGCCAGGTCATTGTGCGGTTAGACGGGGCCTGATGAGCGATGATTTTTAGGGCACAATAGATTGGTGATTCCACCTTGACAGCTTTGTGACGATCGTTCATATTAATAAAATCTTTCAAGCTGCCGAACCCTAAGATTCAACGTCATTCCCCGTTTTTTCGGATGTTCTGGTGTTATGATTCGTAAAAAAAATACTTCGAAAATAAAAGAACTGGAAGCTGAAAACGAAGAGTTGGAAGCCGGCGTTGCTGAATTGGAACGTGAGAAATATGCTCTGGTAACCAAAATAGCCAAATTGGAGGTTGAAAACGATCGTCTGATCAACAGTATCGATGAATTGGAATTGACCAAATTCAACCTTGAGACCCGTATTACCGATCTTGAACAAAACAAATCCGACCTGGAAGCAATCATCAAGGTTATCGAAAGGGACAAGGACCAGCTCGCATCGAAAATACGGGCCTTGGAGTCGGGGCAGGCTATGGCGCAGCAGTTGAAAAATAAGTTGAATCCCAAAGTAAAATATCTTTAGTTACGGTCCTTCGGAAAAAATAAATACCCCCTATTGACATCTTCAGTGTTAAAGTTACTTTTTGCAATCTCGCTCTAAGTTGTAAAACACAACCGGACAACTGACCCAATATTCATTCTTCCTACCATGTACGTGCAGAACCGTTTTTTCTTTTCCGCGGATGTTTTTTAGTTCGTTGACCCGATCGTGACTATATGCCGACAGCGTCCTGCAATCTGTGGCATGGGCGCTGGAAAATCATGTTGTTATTGTTAAAGGGGGTGCAGAATGGTCGCCTTGGACAATCGTAACCATGAGCGTTTGTGTGACGAGACACCAATCGAGTATGCAACGTTTAACTCAAAGCATTTCACCCGGGCCGTATCGCTCAATGTAAGTTGTGGGGGGATTTATTTTGAGAGTCCGACCAATTTGGAACCTGGTAGTGATGTGTGTATCAAAATGCCGAAAGAGGGCGCGGGCGCTGATGTATTGGTGCCGTATCGTTTTTTCCGCGCCAAGGTCAAATGGAGTCGGCCGCTAACGCACCCTCACGTTGAAGTCTACGGCAACGGGGTGCAGTATCTGGTCCGCAGTTGCCTGGACAATGGCCCCACGTATTCATGTGCCCTGTGCGGTGAGGTGATCCCCTACGGCCAATTGCGAGTTTTGGAGGAGTTTGTATACTTGAATGATGACTGGTACCACCGCTACCAGGACCTGCCGGAAGGATGCATCAAACAGAGTCTTCGCGATCTGATTGACGGGAATGTGATTTAGCAGGTGTCTATCCATCCGCAAATAGCATCTTTGGGCCCTGGTCCAAAATGGCGTTCGCGCCCAATCGCGATCCTCGACGTAGCTTTGCTGCGCCTGTGGTCGCAATTGGGCTGCGGCCTTGGCCTGAACCAGAAGCTACTGTTTGCGGATGGCCACTAACACCGCAGCACCGAACAGATTTTGTCGGCAAGAGGTTGCAGGCTGTAGGGCTTCTGGATAAAGCCATTGCAGCCGCGTTTAATGATTTTCTCGGCTTGCCCGTCAATGTTGTAACCGCTGGAAAGCAGTACTTTGACCTGCGGGTCAAGGCGCCTGAGTTCGTCGTAAACCTGCCCCCCGCCCATATCCGGCATCACCATGTCCAGAATCACCAGATCGATCTTATCGCGGTTGCCCTGAAACCGCCGGACGGCATCCTTTCCGTTTAGGGCGGGTATCACCACATATCCCAAGCGCGTCAATAGTTCTTTTGCCACATCGATAATCATGGTCTCGTCATCCACCAGTAGAATCGTCCCGCCGCCGTTGTTCCGCAGGTTGCAGGTTTGGGTGTATCCTTGCACTTGGGGGCGCTCGGATTTGTCGGTCGCCGGCAGATAGATATCAAAGGTTGACCCCTGGCCTTTTACGCTGCTGACCTCGATGAATCCGCGGTGGTTGTTGATGATGGCATATACCGAGGCCAGTCCGAGCCCCGTGCCGCGTCCCAATTCCTTGGTCGTAAAAAATGGTTCGAATATCCGGCGCCGCACCGCTGCATCCATGCCGGTTCCGGCGTCGGTTATTGATAACTTGACATAATCGCCGGCCGGCAGGTTGTAGGGTTGGGTTTTGCGTCGACTCAGAGACATGTTGCGGGTTTTTACCCGGATATCACCGCCGTCGGGCATTGCTTGCAACGCATTGAGGTATAAGTTCAGAATGACTTGTTTCAATTGACCCGCATCGGCTTCGATACACTGCAGATCGGTGGCAAATGCCAGATGGATGCGAATCTCCTTGTGGGTTCGGCCGAACAAATCGGTTTGGTGTTCCACCACCTGGTTCAAGTTCAGGGGCGCCACCTCATGCTTGCCGTCCCGGGCAAATCCGAGGAGCTGATTGGTCAAATGGACCGCACTTTTGACGTGCTCCTCGATGCCGGTTAAATGGCGCTGAAAGGTGCTGTCGGGCTCACAGTCCATCAGCATGAGTGACGCACGCCCCTGGATACCCATCATCAAATTGTTGAAATCATGGGCGATGCCGCCGGCGAGGGTGCCGATGGCCTCCATTTTCTGCGCATGTTGCAATTGCCTTTCTAGTTTCTGTTTGTCGGCCAGCGCCCTCTTCTTGGGGGTAATGTCTCGCACGACGCCCAGTACGGACGGTTTGTCCATGTAAACGGTAAACACACCGGTGGCTTCAACATCCATGATCCGGCCGTCCAGGCGCAGACAACGCTTCTCGACCGGTTCCAATTGGGTCCTGTGCGCCAACATGCGATCGATTCGTTCTTTTGTCAGAGCGCGGTCGTCCGGGTGGATAAAATCGAAAATCGATCGGCCGACGATCTCTTCGCGTTTTTGAGCGCCGAACAGATCCAGGCCTTTTTGATTTATAAAAACGATAACGTCTTCGGTGTGAACCAGAATGGCCTCCGGTGAAACTTCAACCAGGCTGCGGTAACGGCTTTCGCTTTCCACCAGGGCGGCGCCGGCTTTTTTGCGGTCGATGCCGATGGCAATCTGGTCGGCCACAGATCCAAGGGCTGTGCTGTTTATCCGGGAAAGGGGCTCTTGTGAAAACAGGGCGATGACCCCGATGAGGCGATCGGCCACGACCAATGGATGTCCGGCAAATGAGACAAAACCGTTACGTCGGGCCCATTCGGCGTCATCGATTTTCTTATCGTTGGAAATGTCGTTGCTTAGATAGGCAGCGCGTTCGGCGCCGATATGTCCGATTTTCAATTGACCGATGCGAATCCGGCTGTGTTTTCCGTCAAGATGGGTATACTGCCCGGCGCTGGCGTTCAGTTCGAGCATTTTTTCGGCTGGATTGAAAAGCCAGATGCGCGCGAATGCCGCGCCCAGGTAGTCGACCAGGGCCTGGCAGCATTTTTGTGTCATGGCGGCCAAATCGTCCGATTGGGACAGGGCCTTGCCGATTTCCGCACCTAGCCGAAAAACCGTAACCTGCTCCTTCAGGGCGCTTTCGGATTGCTCGCGTTGGGCAATCGCCAATTTTAAGCGTTGATTTGATCGATGTAGTTCATCGGTGCGGTCCGCTACGCGTTGATCCAATTCAGCGTTCAATGCACGCAGTTCGTCGACTAAAAGCAACTGGTCCAGTTTCACCGCCGTCATGTCGATAATTTGCTGCAAAAGGTCGAGCGATAGGGTGGCAGGCGGGGGCTCGTCCGCTTGAGTGGCGAACAGGAACAGGCCGGACCGGGTCGTCTTGTTTTCAAATGGAACCGCAGCGATCCAAGTGGGAACGATTGTTACGGTGTCGAGTGTCAGATCAGGCACCACAAAATCGTCGTTGCCGGTAATGATGCATGGTGCCTTTTCCAGTTGCCGTCGCAATTGGGGGTGAAGGGGCATGGCTTGGTCGGCCTTTGGATTTTTGCAGTGGGCCGAATAGGCGCTAAGCAGGTGCAAATCGTCGTCGGTCAGGCTTCCGCATAATCCCAGGCAAAGGTCCTGGGTCAGGCATACGCGTTCCAAAATAGTGGTGATCAACCCTGAAGGGGTTTTGGCGCTATTGATTTTTTCCAGCGCAATTTTCAAAAGCACCGCCAGCTCGGCACTTTCGGCCAAAAGTTCGTTTTCTCTGCTGATCAGGTGCAGCTTTTCTTCCAACTCACGATGTGTATGATTGTGTTTCAGCGGCATAAGTCTTTCGGTCAAAAAAAGAAGTCATATGGTTGGCCAGCAGTTCCGGCTCATCAAGTTGAATAAAGTGGCCTCCGGTGGCGATTCGAATCAACCGGCTATCCGGAATATCCGCATGCAGGCGTTCGCAGATGCGGGACCCGAGATAAAGATCGGCGTCCCCCCGGATAATCAGTACCGGTAATGCCAGTGTCTGTAGATCGGCTTCGATCTGCATGAGTTGGCTATTGCACAGGCAATTGGCAAAGTGAACCATGGCTTTGCGGCCCCGGCTGGTGCTCAGCGGTTTTTGGAAACAGGCCAACACTTCCGAAGTGAGCGCGTTCTTGTCGTGCAATCCACGCCGCAGCAGGGTTTTAAAGGCAGGGGAATCAAACGTCGCCAGGATGATTTGGCGTACAATCGGCGTGCGTATCGCCACTACCGGTTGAACCGGCCAGTAATCATAGCCGACGGCGTTGATCAGGGTAACGTCGTAAAATAGATCGGCATTTGAGATCGCCATTAGCTGGGCCACACCGCCACCGACGTCATGGCCGACCAAATGACATTTCGGCCAGCCGAATTGTTGAATAAACTCGCACAACATATCGGCCTGGTGCTTGATGGAGTAGTCGGTTGCGAGCGGCTTGTCGGAATCGCCCCAACCTAACAGATCCACAGCCACGACCTCGAAGCGGTCTTTTAAACCGGCAACCACCGGCGACCAGATAAAGCGATGGGTGGCAAACCCGTGGACAAGCAGTACCGGTTTACCATAGCCGTAGCGTTCGTACGCCAAGCGGTGCCCTTGAACGCAGAGGAACTGCAGATTGGACGGGCCGTAAAATCGATTTAACATGACACTAATTCAGCATAAACACATAAATAGGAATAGGGGCCTGATCAAAACCATTTGAGCATTGCACGCACCTTCTCATTTTTTCGACCAATTGCTGTCGGTTCTTTAATATTATGCGGGTGATGACCTTAAGGTGCCGGGTCTAATACCAACCGCCCCAATTCATAACCGCCTGCAATCAATTGAATTGATCGTCCCGGATATATGTGCTAATTTATTATTAATTTATGTCTGAATAAGCGCATGGCGCGTGACCACAAAAAAATCACAGAATCCAGATTTTTGCGAAAACACTTACTTAGTGTCCATCTGGAAATAGCAGCTTTTGGCTCCTGACAAGGCCCGAGCTTTTTTTAAACCGCAGGCATAGCACAGGCTACTGCCGAGGATTAAAAAAAGCGAGAACGCCGCCAGGGGCCAAAAGATGCTATTTCCGGATGGACACTACTTAAGAAACCGTTTTGGGCGAACAACAGAAGTGGTTGTAATTCAGATGAAGTAAGCGGGTGTCCATCCGGACGTAGCATCTATCGCGCGCAGTTTGCGTGGGGCGGCAGATTTGAATTGTGTACGCCCGCGGTTCAAGCTTGCCGTTAATCTTGGCCTCGCACGAAAGCGACTATCTGTTGTGGATGGACGCAAGCGGGCGACCGCCCAAACTTGACACTACGCTACGTGTGTTGATCAGAAGTTGAATCTTTGAATGTGTTGATATTACACGGTGACGTGAGACTTAGGTTGTGCCCATCCGGAAATGGCATTTTTCGGTCCCCGGCGGCGTTCTCGCATTTTTAGAATCCTCGGCAGTAGCGCGCTATGCCTGCGGTTAAAAAAAATGCTCGGGACTTGCCGGGATCCAAAATCTACCATTTCCGGATGGACACTAGGTTGTAAAGTTCGGCAGGCCCGTCGTTAGGTCATCACAAAAATACGCAATCAGTTCACCCCTTTCTCAGCCGTGTCTAACACTCAAGCTAGTGCCCATCCGGAAATAGTAGATTTTGGATCCCGGCAAGGCCTGAGCATTTTTAAAACCGCAGGCATAGCGGGCTATGTCGAGGATTTTAAAAATGCGAGAACGCCGCCGGGGGCCAAAAGATGCTATTTCCGGATGGGCACTA
>JANQIE010000278.1 GCA_028282295.1 Desulfobacterales bacterium
TTCAATTGCGACCGCAGGCGTAGCAAGGCTGCGTCGAGGATCGCAATTGGGCGGCGGCCTGAGCCAACGTCTACTATTTGCGGATGGGCACTCGCTAAATACGAAAAACCCCGCCCGTCAGGGCAGGGTTTTAAAATATCGGTTCAGATTGGTGGGGCAGCCTGCCTTTAGCGGTTCGGGGTAATAATGCGCGACGCGTTCTGCTGCTGCTCCTGCTGCATTTTTTTGATTTTTTCAATGACTTTATCCAGGGCTTGTTGCATGGCCTTGGGAAATTCATCCATGGCCTCGCTGAGGTTGTTCGCGGGGATCCGCGCTTGAATCGGCAACGGTCCCTCAGGTGACATGACCTGGGTATGGCCTATAAATAGCGGTGTGCGGCTGGTATCGTCGCTGCCGTCCGGCTTGACCGGGATCAGGCGGCGAATGGAAGCCACTTTGATATCTGTAATCGATTCTTCACGATATAGATTGTTTTTATCAACTGTGAAATCAACTTGCTGGTTTTGCTCAACACTCATCAGTTTCCTCCGTTTCCTCTTATTAGTTTGTGCACAGTCTTCAGTAAACCTGATGGTGGATTCGTTGTCAAATGATATATGGGGCGCCGGGCGGGGTTTTAACCGGGTAAGGGGCAAAAATATAAATATTTTCAATTGGTTATGCATGAAAAAGGCGGATTGCGATGCAACTACTTGACATTACGGATAAATCGGATATGATGCGGGCTGAATTGAGGCCTGCCACACAGGCCGGGTTTCTTGCGTAGGGTGGCGGTAGTTTGATACGTGTGGCGACCTGAAACTTGGAACTTAGTTAATTTTGAAAGGAGGCGCCACTATGGCTACTGGCACGGTGAAATGGTTCAATGAAAAAAAAGGCTTTGGATTTATTGAGCAGGAGGAAGGACCGGATGTGTTTGTTCACTTCAGCGGTATCAACGGCTCCGGCTTTAAAAGTCTTTATGAAGGCGATCGCGTGACCTTCGAAATTGAACAAGGCCCCAAGGGCCCCGCGGCTGTAAACGTCACGGTCGTGTGATTACCGGACCCGACTACGACAAGGCAACCCGTTTGCGGGTTGCCTTTTTTTATTTGGATTTGTGGTAGCGGGTTGTCTGTCTTCTTTGCTTCCCTTCGATTTATTTTTTCTTGGTTTTGGAAACATAAAGGGTGCGTCTTTTTTGCGCCGCGAGAACGGATTTGCGCATACGCAGCGACTGGGGGGTTATTTCCAGCATCTCGTCGGCCCGGATGAAACTGATGGCCTGCTCCAGGGTGATCGGTTTGATGGGAGACAAGATGACGCTGTCATCTTTGCCGGCGGCGCGGATGTTGGTCAGCTTTTTCTCCTTGCAGGGATTGACGTCGATATCCTGACCGCGGTTGTGTTCGCCGATGATCATTCCCTCGTAGACCGGATCTCCGGGGACAATAAACAGGCGCCCGCGGGGCTCCAGGTTGAACAGGGCGTAGGCCACGGCCTTGCCGGTGCGGTCGGCCACAATCGATCCGGTGAAGCGGCTGGGGCAATCGCCCCGGTAGGTGTCGTAACCGTCGTAGAGTGAATGCATGATGCCGGTGCCGCGCGTGTCGGTCAAAAACTCGTCGCGGTAGCCGATCAGCGCCCGCGAGGGCACGGAAAATTCGATTCGCACACGGCCTTTGCCGTTGTTGACCAGATTGGTCATCTTGCCTTTGCGTAGTGACAGTTTTTCGGTGACCGCACCCAAAAACTGCTCTTCGCAGTCCACCAGCAGACGTTCCATCGGTTCAAGCTTGACGCCCTTTTCGTGGCGGAAGATGACTTCGGGGCGGCCCACGCAAAATTCAAATCCCTCGCGCCGCATGGTTTCAATCAGGATCGCCAGTTGAAACTCTCCGCGCCCCTTGACCAGCTGGCTGTCACGATCGCCGGTCTGTTCGACCTGCACCGCCACGTTAAGCAGTGTTTCCTTGTGCAGTCGTTCGCGCAACCGGCTCGATTGGACATACTTGCCTTCCCGGCCGGAAAACGGTGACGTGTTGATGGTGAACTTCATGGCGACTGTCGGTTCGTCCACCCGGATGCGCGGCAGGGCGTGAGGCGCCTCATGATGGCAGATGGTATCGCCGATGGTTACCGCTTCGATGCCGGCCAGGACCACGATATCGCCGGGTTGCACCTGGTCGATGTCGGCCGGTTGCATCCCCTGGTAAACCTGCAGCTTGGTCACCTTGAGCGGGGCGCTGTGTCCGTCGGCGCCCAGGCAGACCAGTTGGTCGCGGGAACGGGCCGAGCCGTTGAAGACTTTGCCCACGGCCAGGCGGCCCAGGTAATCCGAGTAGCCCAGGTCCGACACCAACATCTGGAACGGGGCGTCGGGTTCATACGTGGGGCCGGGAACCTGGGCGATGATGGTGTCGAGCAGGATGTGCAGGTTCTCGCTTTCATCCGTCAGATTTTTTTTGGCGATTCCGTCACGGCCTACGGCGTAGAGCAATGGAAATTCGAGTTGTTCGTCCGAGGCGTCAAGGTCGATCAGCAGGTCGTAGATCTCGTCCAGCACCTCGTCGGGGCGGGCGTCCTGCCGGTCGATCTTGTTGATCACGACGATGATTTTCAAGCCGGCTGTAAGCGCCTTGTTCAGTACAAAACGGGTCTGTGGCAGGGGGCCTTCGGATGCATCGACCAGCAAGATGGCGCCGTCGGCCATGGACAGGGCCCGTTCCACCTCGCCGCCGAAATCGGCATGGCCCGGGGTGTCGATGATGTTGATACGCACCCCCTGCCACATGACCGAACAGTTCTTGGCCGCGATGGTGATACCGCGTTCACGTTCCAAATCCATAGTATCCATGAGCCGGTCGTCCACCTGCTGATTGTCGCGCAGCAGGCCGCTTTGGCGAAACATGGCGTCGACCAGGGTTGTCTTGCCGTGGTCGACATGGGCGATGATGGCTATGTTGCGTAAGCCTTGATTTTGCGTTACGGTGGGCATTATTTCAATTTCCTTATGCACTGGATCGATGTTGAAACCTAATCTTATTTAGTGTCCATCCGGAAATAGCAGATTTTGGTTCCTGGCAAGGCCCGAGGATTTTAAAAATGCGAGAACGCCGCCCGGGGCCAAAAGATGCTATTTCCGGATGGGCACTGTTTATGAGCCGAAGCGGGCAATATACTCTTCCGGGCGATATTTACAAGGATTTTTGGTTGCAGGTTTGCAGAAGCGGGGGGAGTCAATGATATATGTGATCGGCGAGATTCTGGTGGATGTGTTCGCCAGCGAGAGGGTCATCGGGGGCGCACCGTTTAATTTTGCCTATCATCTTAAGAAATTGGGATTACCGGTGCGGTTTTTCAGCCGGGTCGGCGCGGATGCCGATGGCCGCAGGATTCTGGCGTTTGTCGAGGCAAAAGGATTCGATCCGGATGATATCCAAATCGATCCGCAGCGAAAAACCGGTTATGTGACGGTGGCGGTCGATGCGCAGGGAGTGCCTGACTTCACCATCCATGCCGATGTGGCCTATGATTTCATCCGGCCGCCGGTACTACCCCCTTCAGAACAGTTCAATGACGTCGAGCTGATCTATTTTGGATCGTTGATGCAACGATCTGAACTGGGCCGCCGCAGTCTGGCAGCCCTGCTCGGCCAACGCGCCCCTCGAACCCGCTGTTTTTGTGATATCAATCTGAGATCCGCATGCTACACGCCGGATACCATCACGGCTTGTTTGCGTCACGCCGAAATCCTCAAACTGAACAATGATGAACTTGATGCCCTGGCGTCGTTGTTCAGATATGATCCACCGTACGAAGAACAGGTGCGCACCCTGATCCGCGCCTTTAACCTGCAGGTGGTGATTTTGACACGTGGCGCCGAAGCCGCCGAGGTTTTCACCCCCACTGTCCATGATCGCCTGCCGGGCATACCGGTGCCTCGGATGGAAGACACCGTGGGCGCGGGCGACGCGTTTGCGTCGGTCTGCGCGGTGGGCCTCCTGCACAACTGGCCGTATCGCCGGATGCTCACGCTGGCGACCCGCTTTGCCTCCGGCATCTGTGCCGTAAAGGGCGCTTTGCCAATTGCGGACGATTTATATGTGTCCTTAAAACCCTATTTGGAGAAGGGATAAGCATGTCGACCGACGGACTTTACATTCAGCTTTTTAGCATTCATGGATTATTGCGGGCGGAAAACATGGAACTGGGACGTGATGCCGACACCGGCGGCCAGATCAAATACGTGGTCGAACTGGCCGAGCATCTGAGCCAGCGCAAAGACGTTCTAAAAATCGATTTGTTCACGCGCTTGATCAGCGATAAGGCCGTATCGAGCGACTACGCCCGGCCCATCGAACAGGTGAACGATAAATTGCGGATTGTTCGCATTCAATGCGGGGGACGCATATACCGGCGCAAGGAACTGTTGTGGCCCCACCTGGATGAATACATCGACAAAACCATCAAGTTCATCAAACGCCAGGGGGTGCTGGCCGATGTTTTTCATGGCCATTACCCGGACGCCGGTTACGTGGCGATGCAACTGGCCAAAATATTCGGCGTACCGTTTATCTACACCGGCCACTCCATGGGCCGGGCTAAGAAGCAAAAACTGCTCGGTGAGGGAATAGCCGAGGCCGATATCGATCGGCAGTATAAAATCGACCAACGGATCTACACCGAAGAAGATATTTTGAAGCATGCCGATCTTATTATCGCCAGCACGAATCAGGAGGTCCAGGAGCAGTACGGTCTTTATCGTAACAAGGATGTACCGGCGTTTCAGGTGATTCCGCCGGGGATCGCCATCGACAAGTTCTATCCCTTTTACTACGACATGCTGCCGGAAAATGAAAAAACCGAAATGGCCGCTTATGCCCAGGCCCATGTGCTCAAGGAGCTGAACCGCTTTTTCCTGCAACCGGACAAACCGTTGATTCTGGCGTTAAGTCGGCCGGATAAACGTAAGAACATCTCCGGTTTGATCAAAGCTTTCGGCCGCAGCCTGGAACTGCAGTCCATGGCCAATCTGGCTATTTTTGCCGGTCTGCGCAAAGACATCGAAACCATGGAAGAAAATGAAAAGAATGTGCTGACCGATATGCTGTTGCTGATGGATAAATACGATCTTTACGGTAAGATGGCCATTCCCAAAAGCCATGATTTTGAGTATGAAGTGCCGGCCCTTTATCGCATTGCCGCCGAAAAAAGAGGGGTCTTCATCAATCCGGCCCTGACCGAACCGTTCGGGCTTACCCTGCTTGAAGCCGGCGCCTCCGGCCTGCCGATTGTGGCCACCTGCAATGGCGGGCCGCAGGACATCATGCTGAATTGTGAAAACGGCATTCTGGTCGATCCGAACAATCACAGGGATATTGCCGAAGCTTTGAAGAAAATCGTTTCAGATCCCACGCTTTGGGAGCGGTTTTCCAAGAGCGGCACCATGAACGTGCGCAAGCATTATACCTGGGAAAGTCATGCCGAAACGTATGCCGGCAAACTCAAACAATTGGTCAAAGAGTTTGGCGGCGAGGGCCTGCAGGTCGCCAAACCGTCCGATCCGATCGGACGCCGGTTGACCAAATTGAGTTATTTTCTGGTGACCGATATTGACAACACCCTGATCGGTGACGACAATCAGGCGTTGTCCGAATTGATCCAGTTTTTGCAGTACAACCGGGACTGTATCGGTTTCGGGGTGGCTACCGGCAGGCCCATCGACTCGGCCTTGGCAATTTTGCAAGAATATGAGGTGTTGAGCCCCGATATCGTCATTTCGTCGGTGGGCACCGAGATTTACTATGGGCGATCCAACCATTACGGCAAAGGCTGGGATGCGCATCTGGCTTACAAATGGAACCGGGCCAGGATTGTGGAGCTCCTTGCGGGCTTTGATTTTTTGAAATATCAGGAAGACGAAACCCAACGCAAGTTCAAGGTCAGCTATTACATGGCGCCGGGCAAAGATCGTCTGGCGGCGATCCATAATTGCCTGCTGGAAAACAAGGTCCGCTACAACCTGGTCTACTCCCATGGCGAGTTTCTGGATATTTTGCCCTACCGGGCCTCCAAGGGTAAAGCGATCCGGTACCTGAGCTACAAGTGGGAAATTCCGTTGCGCAATTTTCTGGTTTGCGGCGACTCGGGCAATGATGAAGAGATGTTGCGGGGCGAGCCTGCCGCAGTGGTCGTGGGTAATTACAGCCCCGAGCTTGAGGGGCTTAAAGGCGCGCGTAATGTCTACTTTGCCGACGCACCATGTGCCGGCGGGATTGTAGAAGGTATCCGCAAGTACCAATTTGATAAAAAACCGCTAAAAGAAAAGGCGAATTAGTATGAACAATCTTTTAAAAGATCTCATCTCTAAAAAGGACCAACGGGATTTTAAAGAGCTTACGGTTTTTTTTGCCAACCAACCGTCTTTGCAAGTATGGCTGCGCAATCCGATCATCCAGATGTTCCGGGAGTTTTGTGATCACTGCGAAAAACCCGATGCGTTTCGCGACAAATCTTCCGTATTTGATTTTATTAAAAAATGTCAGGAGCTTTTTCCCATCAACGAGCATTTGGCCGTGATGCACCGGCACGCCATCACCCGGTTCCGGTTTTATTTGATCCATAAGGACGGTGAGTATATCGAAGAGATCGATTTGCCCCATTACCTGACATTGAAAGACAACTACATGGCTGTTCACAATCAGGACGGCGGCGGGCTGAAGCTCGATTTTCTTCCGTTTTACGATTTTTCACCCTCCATCCGTGATACACGGACCATCGGCAACGGCATTCGCTATCTGAACCGGTACATGTGCAGCAATATCTTCAGCAAGCCGGATGAATGGAATGCCAAGCTGTTTGAGTTTGTCAAGCTGCACCATTATCAGGAAAAACAATTGTTGGTGAACGGGACCATCATCAATGATCTGGAAACTTTTCTCGCCGAGGCGGAGAAAATGGTCGCCTGGCTGCGCACTCAAAAGGCTGAAAAACCGTTTAAAGCCGTGGAAAGCCGCATGAAAAAGGCCGGCTTTGAGGTGGGCTGGGGCAATACCGCCGGGCGGATTGTGGAGACCATGCAAATGTTGATCGACCTGGTGGCCGAACCGACCGACCATTTGCTGGAAGAATTTATTTCACGGGTGCCGATGCCGCTTATTTCCAGGATTGCCATCATCTCGCCCCATGGCTGGTTCGGCCAGACCAATGCCCTGGGCAAGCCGGATACCGGGGGGCAGGTAATTTATATTCTGGATCAGGTGCGGGCCCTGGAAAAATATCTGGATAACGCGATACGCCTTACCGGTCTGGAGGTTGAGCCGAAGATCATTGTCCTGACCCGGCTGATACCCGAAGCCGGGGACACCAGTTGCAATCAGCGCCTGGAAAAGGTCTTTCATTCGCGCAACGGCTGGATTCTGCGGGTTCCCTTTCGTGATGAAGATTACAATGTGCACAAGCACTGGGTCTCGCGGTTTAAAATCTGGCCATATCTTGGCACCTTTGCCGAAGACTCGGCCAAGGAACTGTTAAGCGAATTCCAAGGCAAACCCGACCTGATTATCGGCAACTATTCGGACGGCAACCTGGTGGCGTCGCTGCTGTCGGACAAGTTCGATGTAATTCAGTGCACCATTGCCCATGCCCTGGAAAAAACCAAGTATGCCTTTTCGGATTTGAACTGGAAGGAAAACGATCCCGAGTATAATTTTTCGATCCAGTTCACCGCCGACATGTTCGCCATGAACAAATCCGACTTTATTATCACCAGCACCACCCAGGAGATCATCGGCACGGAAGACACCATGGGGCAGTACGAGTCGTATCAGTTCTTTACCCTGCCGGGTCTTTACCAGGTCATCAGCGGGATCAATCTGTTCGCCCCCAAATTTAATGTAATTCCGCCCGGGGTAGATGAGGAACTTTACTTTCCTTACTTTTTAAAGGAGCGGCGAGTTGAACAAAAGCGGCTTGAGTGGGAAACGCAGCTTTTCAGCGAAAAATCCGAAGATATTTTCGGACAACTCGACAAGCCGGACAAAATGCCGCTGTTCACCATGGCCCGCTTTGACAAGATCAAAAACATTACCGGATTGATCGAGGCCTTTGGGTTGAGCGAAAAACTGCAACAGCATACCAACCTGATTTTCGCTGCCGGCACCATTCACATCGAAAAATCGTCCGATGTGGAAGAGCGTAATGAAATCACCAAAGCCTACGATTTGATCAACCAATACAACCTGCACGGCAAAGTGCGCTGGCTGCCCAGTATCAATAAACTGGACACCGGTGAAGTCTACCGGATCATTGCCGAGCATGGCGGCGTTTTCGTGCAACCGGCGTTGTTTGAAGCATTCGGACTAACCATCATCGAGGCCATGGCGTCGGGCCTGCCCACCTTTGCGCCCAAATTCGGCGGGCCGTTGGAAATCATTGAATACGGCGTGAGCGGCTTTTTGTTGAACACCAGCAAACCGGAGTTGATCGCCCAGAGCCTGGAAAAGTTTGTCGATACCTGCGCCGACAATCCGGAGTATTGGAAAAAGATTTCCACGAACGGCATCACCCGTGTCGAGCAGCACTTTAATTGGCGTTCATATAGCCGGCGGTTGGTCAATCTGGCCAAACTTTACGGCTTCTGGCGCTACGCGGTTTCCGGCAAAGGGATGGAAGAGTTGGACCGCTATTGTGATCTCATATATCATTTTTTAATTAACCAGCGGGCACAGCAGATGCGCTGACAATAGACCTCGCAAATCACCTCCCGTGTTATTTTTATTGTTTATTATCAGTTTGTTATATTCATTTGGCGCTAAGAATTGAAATCGTCCACAACTGCGGCAGAGGACATTTTGATTGATTTTGAACCACTCAATTAAGGGTTTTCGACCTTCAAATTCAGGGATTCCCTGATGGTCAGGCCCTTAAAAATGTGGTAGGCGTTTGGTTAAAATCCAGTTGTATTTTTTTAATAACATTAACTCCGGTCTTTTTTGGCCACGGGAAGATAGAGCTATGAAAAACTCAAGTACATATCTAGGCCCTTATGCATTCCCTCCCCCGCCTAAAAGCGAGAAAACCAAAAACCCGGCGAGCACACGTGAAAAAGGTGGCGTCCTTGATAAAATCATTATGGCGCAAAAAGCACACGCCCTTGATGCAAATCCAAAGTCGCCGACCGAGGGGGGAGGGGGATCGGACCCTGCATCATCCGAGCGAAGCATCTCCGCGCATTGGAATGACAAGCGGTCGACCAAATATGCCTATATGGAATTTAGTTATGGGTATGCCTGGATCAGGTCCATGGGCATTGATTTACAGGACGAATAAGGGCCGCGGCAAATGCAGTTTGCGGTATTTCTAGCCATGGCTTGAAACGTGCGCGGTAAATTCGCAAGACGGCGGGTCGAGCCGCAGCACTTCGTCCAATGTCCGGGACAAAGATTGAAGATCAAAGGGCTTTTGTAGAAAACCACGGCCACCATTGTCGAGAATTCGCTGGGTTTTTGCATCCCGGCTGTAACCGCTTGAAACAACCACCGGAATCCACGGACAGATCTGCCGCAATTTCACAAACGTTTCCTCTCCGCCCATATCCGGCATAATCAGATCCAAAATAACCAGTTCGATGGTATTGGTGCGTTGCCGGCAGATATCGATCGCCTGATGGCCGCCGTCGGCGGTAAGCACCTGGTAGCCAAGTGCCTTGAGCATTTCGTACCCCACCTCGATAATTGGCTGCTCGTCATCGACCAGCAGGATGCAGGCATTGCCGCGGTGAAGCTCACAAGCGGGACCGGCCGTTTTTTCAGTTGCCGGTTGATCCACCGCCGACAAGTAAACGGTGAAGGTGGCACCTTGGCCGGGGCAACTGTCGACCCGGATCCCACCCCTGTGGTTTTTCACAATACGGTGAACCGACGCCAGCCCCAAACCGGTTCCCCGCCCCCGTGGCCGAGTGGTGAAAAACGGATCGAAGATTTTGTCTTGAATCTCCGGCGCAATGCCATGACCGGTATCGGATACTTTCAGTACTACGTGGGGGCCGGGCGCAACTCCCAGCGCGCATGCCTCTTTTGGATCCAGGTTTTGTAATCCGGTAACTATCTTCAAGTCGCCGCCGCCGGGCATGGCCTGGAAGGCGTTGACACAAAGATTGGCGATCATTTGATCCAGCTGAAAACGGTCGCCGCAGATCGATGCGAGGTTCGGCGCCAGTTGTTGGTCGATGCGGATCTGTTTGCAAGTACGATTTAAGGTTTCCAGATTCTGTTCGACCAGCCGATTGAAGTCCAAAACTTTGGAGCGGTGTTTACCACTGCGTGCATATCCCAGGAGCCGGTCGGTCAGAGAAGCAGCATTGCGAATGTTGTCTTCGGCCTGGTCCAGATGCTTGCCAATGGTTTTATCTTCGGGCGCTGTAAGCCGGATCAGAGAACAGCGCCCCTGAATGCCGTGGAGCAAATTGTTGAAATCGTGAGCCACGCCGGCCGCAAGCGTGCCGATGGCCTCCAGTTTCTGGACCCGAACCAACTGTTCTTCCAATTCCTTGCGAGCCTTTATTTCCTGCCTGAGATGAGCGTTGCTGTCGCGCAGGGCCCGAGTGCGTTCGTCGACCAAGTTTTCCAGTTCATCCCGTTTGATCTTCGCTTGTCGCGATAAAAACCATTTATGCGTCAGAGTGCTGGCCATTTGGGCGACTTCCAGCGAATCGAACGGTTTTTTCAGGATCAGCAGATTTTCGCAAAATCCCAACTTATGGTGGATCTCTTCCCAGGTGTAGTCGGAGTAGGCGGTACACAAAACCGTTTGGAGCCGGGGGTCGATTTTGCGGATTTCCAGAAAGGTTTTCAGACCGTCCCACCCCGGCGGCATGCGCATATCCACAAACGCCAGTTGGAAGGGCGTTTTCAAGGATAAGGCCTGTTTAATTTTGGCGACGCCCTGCTGACCCTGGTGCGCGAATTCGAGTTCGAATTGAGGACCGTGCCATGGTGGCTGTAAACGATCGCCCCCAAACAACTCCTGCTCAAGCGCTTCAATTTCAACATTGGTTCCTTTGGCAGTTAAAATGGTCGCATAGTCCTGGTGAACATCGGGGTTGTCGTCAATGACGATTATCCGGCGAATATCAGTGTCCATGGTACTCTCCTGGCTCCGGTGCGGTTTGACGATGGTAAAGATGCAGTTTTTACTTACATTAGTTGCGGCGCTCTTTTTGGCTCAGGGGCGACAACCCGCGCTCATTTCGTCCTTTCGATGCCAACCCGGTCGATGGGTCGGTCAGCAGTTTTTCAACTTCCGTTAAATACTCAGGCTTGTATAAAAAATTCCGATTGATTTTTGCGATCATTAACAATTGGCGGCCGGCGTCAATCTTATCCATGTCCATGGCGTCCTGGATAATATAGCCGATCAGGGCCTCATCCAGATAAGCCGCAACGCAGGTGATGGTATGCGCAAAATCGGGGGAGCGTTCGAGAACGGCCAACTTGCGGCCGACCTGCGGATTGAGTTCGACCATGGTGAAAAAGGCGCTTTGCCGCACCAGACAGGCCTCCGCCTGCCCAAAAAAGACCGGCAGTATGGTCCGGGCCGGATTGGCGGCTGGTCGAATGACCGAAAAATAAGAGTTGGCCGGCGGCAGGCCATGCTTATTCAAGATCGATTCCAACCAGGCCATATCGATCCGCCGGCTCGCATTCTGTTCGATTCGAAGCCGTCTTCGGGGTAGATCTGCCAGCTCGGACAGTTGCAGTCCTTTCTGGGCCACCAGCAGATATGGTTCCGCGGGCGTATTGGCGTGCGATGAAATTAATATGGGGATGGTCGGTACCAACTCGCGCAAAGTCAAATAATCGCCGGTGGATAAGATCAGTATATGCAGTTCTTTCCGGCGCATCTTCCGTGCAGCGCTGTGAACATCCGATACCAGCATGGTTTTGATCCTGGTATCCGGATGTCGCTGGTGGGTGATCATGCGATCGAACGCAATCTTGGACGTATCGAGGGCATCCTTAAAATTGACGCCCTTTAACAAATTCAGCATGCCGAAGATAACCTCTTCGGGAAAATACTTGGTGGCGTTACTCCTATCGGCAACGGCGTTCGATGTGAGTGCCAAGACCACTGTAAAAATAAGAAGTACTTTGTGAAGCCATTGCCGGCCCGTTTTCTGACCAGTGCTAAATAAACGGTGTGTCTTCGCGCCCATTTCATCCTCTTTTGTTGATTGTCACTTTTTAACCGGTTTGTTTGTCCCGGAAGTACCCTGGTTGGCCTGGCATACATGCGATTGAATAAGTTTGTACAAATCCTTTTTGGAAAACGGTTTCGGCAAATGGGCATCGCAACCGGCTTCAAAACACCTACGGGCATCCTGTGGCAATACGGATGCTGTCATGGCGATAATGGGCGTGGCGCGGTGCCGGTGTTTTTGTTCCCAACAGCGTATTATTTTGGTGGCGGTGTATCCATCCATTACCGGCATTTGGATATCCATCAGAACCAGATCGTAGGTGTCTTTTTTAAACGACGCCACCGCCTCGCGGCCGTCTGCGGCCATGCTGAAGTTAGTCGGGACGTCTTTTAAATACGATGTAATGATAAAGCGATTATATTCGGAATCTTCGACCACCAGGATACGAAGCGGTTCGGGCAAAAAGAGTTGACTATCATTATCAGGCGCCTGTGTTTTGGATGAACTGCCGGGAGCAGCCAAATGGAGCCGGGTGAGGTCGACTTCTTTCTGGCGCTTCACTTTGACTGTGAAAGTGAAGGTGCTGCCCTCGTTGAGCCGGCTTTTGATCTGTATCTCGCCGTTCATTAACCGCACCAGTTTTTTGCATATGGCCAGGCCAAGCCCGGTACCGCCATGCTTGCGTGTAGTACTTGCGTCGGCTTGGGTAAAGGTATTGAAAACAATTTTTTGCGCCTCAGGGGCAAGCCCGATGCCTGTATCGCTGATGGTGAACCGCAGGCGCACCTCATCCGGATCATGATCATCCGCTACAGGCGCATGGGCAGCGACTTTGATTGAAACGGACCCCTGATCGGTAAACTTGACGCTATTGTCCATCAGGTTCAACAAAACTTGACGCAAACGCAATGGATCACCGATCAGATTGACAGGGGTGCCAGGGGCGATGTGCCGCTCTACGGTGAGCTTTTTGGCGCGTATTTTGGGCCCGATAACATCGCAAACCGCAGTTAGAATTTCTTCCAGATTGAAAGGGATTTTTTCCAGGGCCACATCACTGCCCTCGAATTTGGAAAAGTCGAGGATCTGGTTGATCAATTCGAGCAGGCCTTGGCCTGAGTTTCGCAGGATATCGACATACTGCCCCTGTTCGCTGGTCAAATCGGTTTCCGTGATCAACTCCGCCATGGCCAGGATAGCATTCAATGGGGTGCGAATTTCATGACTCATGGTGGCGATGAACTCATCTTTGGCACGGTTGGCCGCCTGGGCCTGAATCGCCATGTTTTTCGCCCGTGCAACGGCTTTGCCCATTTCCCGGTTGGCCGCCTTGAGCGCCTTGGTACGCTTGTTCACCAGTGTTTGCAGTTCATCTTGTTTGACTTGCGCCTCACGGGAAAGCAACCATTTGCGCGTCAGTGTGCTTGCCATTTGAGCCACTTCCGCGGAATCGAATGGTTTTTTGAGAATCAATAAATTATCAGTTGTTTCCAGCTTGCGGCTAATATCTTCCCAGGAGTAATCCGAATAAGCCGTGCATAAAACAATCTGAATACTCCGGTCAATTTTACGAATCTCCAGAATCGTTTTCAGGCCGTCCCAACCCGGCGGCATACGCATATCCACAAACGCAAGCTGAAAAGGATTCCCCATTGCCACGGCGCGTTTTATCTTGTCCGCCCCTTCACGACCCTGGAAGGCGAACTCGAGCTCAAATTGAGGTCCGCTCCATTGTTGTTGCCGGTCGGTCCGGCCGAACAGATCTTGCTCGAACGCTTCCAGTTCGGAAACATCGGCCCCGCCCTTTAAAATGGTGGCATAGTCATTGTGTACATCCGGATTGTCATCGATGATGATGACCCGTCGGGTATCGTTGTTATCTATGTCAACGGCTTCCATGGTCGGTCTCCTCGGATCTTAACGGCAGTTGCAGGGTGAAAGTGGCCCCTTGCCCGCTGCCTTTACTTTCGACGCTCAAAGTGCCGTTCATCTCGGCTGCGGCAAGGGCACTGCTGTGCAGGCCAAATCCGTGGCCCCTGCGCCGGGTGGTAAAACCATGTTGGAAGATGCGCGTAAGATTTTCTTTGGCGATACCAATGCCGTTATCGCTGACGGAAATGGACATGACATGCGGCCGCGGTAACTGCAGCGCAACGACAATTCGTTTGTCGGATTGATTGTCATGACGAAGTGCCTGTTTGGCATTGCGGATAAGATTGGTTAGAATCTGCAATAGTTTATGCCTGTCGATGATGGTTTTGGGTTGCGCTTCAAATTGCTTGTCGACCATTATGCCATGCCGCTTGATGGAACCGGCGTTGAACTGCAGGGCATCATCGATGACCTCGGCAATATCCACCCTTTCCGTGAGACCGACGGCCCGGCTGTAGGTTTGCTGTAACTGAACAATCTCCTGAATATGCTGAATGTGCCGATCCAGGTCGTTAAGGGCGGTTGCAATGGCTTGATTTTCATTTCTCAGATGATTGCTCAACGTCGCAAGATACGGAAGCAGTTTTTGCCCTTTGGGATCGTCGGTCATGAATTCGGCCAGATGGTCGCTATGCGATTCCATCAGCGCCACCGCATCTTGAAGTGAATTGGCCTTGGAACGGTGGGTCATGCTTTTAAGGGCCTGGGTCGTGACGCCGATACTGTTAAGCACGTTGCCCACGTTGTGCAATACATTGACGGCGATTTCCGCCATGCCCGCCTGGTGGGCGGTTTTAACGAGTTCGCGATTGGAGCGGTTGAGTTCGGCAACCATGAAGTTGAAGGATTCGGCCAGGCTTTGAATCTCGTCCTGGGTTTTAAGTTCAATCCGCTGGGAAAGATCGCCGGATGCAATTCTGCGGGCAAACTGCTCCAAACGTTGGATCGGGATACTAAGCCGGCGTGCATATAGAAATGAAGCGGCGAGTCCTCCCAGCACCGCAATCAAAGCCGCGCTGAATGCTCGAAAGTAGAGTACCCGCGAGTCCTTTTGAAACTTATCCGGCGATAAGCCCAAGTGAATCCAGCCCCAGTCAATTCCCGAGTAGACCAACGGGTAGCTCAGATGGTAGGCCTGCCCGTCGGAAAACCGGTTTTGCTCGATGCGACCACCAGCGTCACCCTCCCGGTTGGCCGGCTGCCAGATGCCCGTCAGGTTTGCTTGAATCCAATCCTTGCGGGTATGGATTAGGGAAAAACCGTCCTGGCGGGTCAGGACCACATATTTTAAGCCGGGATTCTTCTTCACGATGTTGACACAGTGTTCCACCACAACGCTGTAATCATCCAGGATAATGGATTGTACGGCAACCTGTGCGGTGGAAGTATAGGCAACCTTGGCTCGCCGGCGCATCTCCTCGAGCAATTGCTGCCGCTGAAAAGGGACGGTTATCGCCAGAATAAAGGTTACCGTGAAGACCACCAGAATCCAGGCCATCAAGGCGGTGCGGATAAATATTCGTCGTTTGTGGTTCTGGCCCGCGTCCTGGCCTGAACCATGGCGAAAAGTTCTTTTGGGACGCAACTTTATTCTCCTGTTTTTAATGCGGTTGCATACCGTAAAAGTAACCTTTCAGTTTCAGCTAAAAAATCACGGTTGAAAAGAAAATTACGTTTGGTTTTGAAAATCAACATCAACTGACGGCCGTATTCAACGCGCCTCAGATCCATGGCCGCACCCACAACTTTATCTGCCAGGGCATCATCGATATAGTCAGCAACACAGGTAACCGACTTGATAAAACCGGGTGACCGTTTTAGTACGGTCAGCTTGCGACCGACCTGGGGATTTAGTTCAATCATGGTGTCAAAAGCACTTTGCGACACCAGACAGGCTTCTGCCTGGCCGAAAAAAACCGGTAAAATGATGCGAATCGGCTTTTCGGTTTCCTGAATGGAAGTAAAAAAGGAATCCTTGGCAGGTAAAGCATGCTCATCCAAAAGAACATCCAGCCACATAAGGTCGATTCTTCGCCCCGCAATATGTTCCACCCGAAGCCGCCGTTGGCGCAGTTGTGCCATCTTTTCAAGCGTCATCCCTTTGCGGACTACGAGCACATAAGGTTCCACGGGTTCGTTTACCTGCGAGGAGACAAAAAGAGGAACGACCGGATAAAGATCGCGCAGATCGAGGTAGTCAGCCCCGGACAGGCCAATGAAGTGAAGCCTGCCCTGTCGTATCATTTGGGCCGTGCTTGCGACATCGGTCAGCATCTCAAACTTGACTGTGTAGGTTGGGTAATCGTGAGACGCGCGGTTAAAGTACATCTCCATGGCCACGCGGGCGTCTTTGATATTAACGCCTTTTAACGTATTCAGATGACCAACAATCAATTCACGGGGATGAATTTTTTGGCTTTGCGGGTTGCGGTGTTGCACCTGCTCGGCCGATGCTCCTGCGGTGAACGCCAAAATAACCGTCAAAACCAAAATTACCGCGTAGCACCCCATGATCCTGTCTGATCGCGACTGTCTAACTACGGCTTGCGGCACACAACAATATTTACCGAATCCGGATGAATGCATCCAATGACGTCTTAACCTCGGACAACAGGTGATCTATTGCTTTTCTTGCTGGTGTCCACTCGGAAATAGCGTCTTTTGGCCCGGGCCGGCGTTCGCACCAATTTGCAATAATGGCGCAGCCATTCACGTTCTTGCGACGTAGCCTTGCTGCGCCTGCGGTTGCAAATTGGCTGCGGCCTTGGCCGGAACCAAAATCTACCATTTCCGGATGGACACTTGCCGGTAAACCTCACACCGCTTAGATGGCGGCATCCAGCATCTTCTTAACCTCACGCCCTACGATAAAATCGATATCGTATCTTGCGCTAATATGATCATAGGCGGACATGACCGCCCTGGCGCGCGTAAGGGCTTCGAAAATCTGAGATTCGATCACAATTTCAGTTGTTGTAAGTTCACTCATATATGCCCTGACAGCCAGCTCGCGATGTTCGCGGGCATCACGCATCGCTTGTTGGCTCGAATCGTAAACTTTATGGGCGCGCTGCATGCGGATAAACCCATGCTTAACCTGCAGTGCCAGTCCTTCCTTGAGCAATATCTGCTGCGAGGCCATCTTATCGACGCGGACTTTGGCCTGTTTAACACGGTTGGTGGTTAAAAAACCGTCGAAAATGGGCAGACGCAGTCCTGCCCCGACACTCCAGCCGGATTGATTTTCTTTGGTGGCCATGCCGCTGCCCAAATCATTATCCCAGCGCCAAAGCATGCCGCTGAGTCCAATTTTGGGCCAATGGCCGGCCTGTTCTTTGCGGACCAGGGCGTTGGCGGCCTCCAAACCGGCCGCGAGTCGCTGCCAGTCCGGGTTAAACCGGTAAGTTTCGGCCACGAGCTTATCCAGATCCACCTTCACGGGGTGAAATGGCAACTCCGTTTCCGCCAGCTTGACCGGCTGTTGCCAGTTTAATCCCATGGTGTTGCCCAAGGCGGCTTCGGTCAGCTCGACCCCGGCATCAAGGGTTGTCTTGACCGACCGGACACTTTCCAGCACCACCTTGCTGCGCAGATAGTCAAGTTTGGTCACAGTACCGGCGGCACCCTGCTTGTACAGTTTTTCCGTCAAGTCGGTGGTGACTTCCAGGCGGTTGAAGGTCTGGGCTCCGATCCGGGCCAGCTTGCGGGCCAGCACAACGCCGTAATACATGCGCTGTACGTCGCGAATCAGTTCCAGATCCGTGCGGCGCATGGCGGATTGAGCCGCCTTGACACCGGCCTTGGCCGCTTTGACCGTCGAAGTGCGCAATCCGCCCGTGAAAATCGGGTAGTTCACCTGCAGGCGGGATAGAACGCTTTCGCGGTCGATAACTTTGATTTCTTTCTCCGGAACCGTAATCGTGCCTTGCAAAGGCGGGGCGGGCGGCATGGGGATGGTCAAATTGGCTGTTTCCTGTGGAAAAATGAAGTTGATATTCTCATCAAATTGGTTATATCCTGTTTCGAAATTCAACGTGGGCCAAAATGAGGAGAACGCCTGTTTGAGTTGAAGTTCCGCTGTTTCAACCGCCAGGCGGGAAATGCGCCGCTTCTGGTTTTGCCTCAGTGCGATTTGAATACATTGATCAAGTGAGAGGGGCTCCGAGACCGCAAATTGCGCTATCGGGTCGCCGTCGGGAGATGTGTTTGCGGGGGGTGAGGATTTTGCAGCTACTTCGTTCCAAGCCAATGGCACCACCGCCAGGATGATGCCGCAACTGAGCAAAAAAATTTTTTTAAGCATTGTCCATCCATTTTCCGGTTCATGTTCAATATCAACAGATGACCTGACGGTCATCACCAACCGCAGAATAATATGCTTTTCAGGTGTTTCATCTCAGTGCGCATCAACCGTTTAAACGGTGTGGCCGGTATACAAGCCACTGATTTGCAAAAAAAATATCACCGTAACAATTATTGGCATACCTGATTTTAGCACATTGTGGGAAAAAATGGAAGCAACCAAATATGCTCTATTCGAATTTTTGGAATTTGGATTGAATCGCGTTGCAGACCGGGCAGTTCAGGGGGGCAGCGGCGCTTTGGATAAACCCGCAGACCTGGCACACATACAGGGCCGCATCCAGGCGATTTCTGCGGTTGCGGTAGGTTTCCAGCAACTGGATCTGCCTGCGCACCACCTGGGTGAACTGGTGAAAATTTTCGGCTTTACTTTTCTTCTGCTCGGTCCGCATCGCCAATGCCAGGTGTTGATACACCGTCAGCACGGCCTGTTTGGTTTCAAGATAGGCTTGCAGGTAGGCATCTGAGTTGACAAGTTTGCCGCGCAAGTACATCAGCAGGCGGCGGGCATGAACCGCTTCGGACGACGCCAGTGCCAGCATCAGCCGGGCCAGCCGTGTCCGGCTTTGCCGCTGTGCCCGCTTGGCATAAAGGCGGTCGCGGATGTTGAAGGTCTTGGCCACCGTAAAAAGATGAGTAAGTTGTATTTTGATTTTAGCTTTCATCGGCAAACCTTTGCTGCGGTTGAGGTTCAGGGTTCGCGGAAAAAAATTTCCCAAACTGCAAAAAAGATAAAGCAAACAGGGAGGACTCATGCAAAACACGCATCGCAAAACCATCGGTTATCTGCTCTGGATACTCGGTTTCATGGGCGCACATCGCTTTTACTATGGTCGCCCCGTTAGCGGCACCATCTACTTTTTTACCCTGGGCCTGTTGTTCATCGGCTGGATTGTCGATCTTTTTTTAATCCCGTCGATGGATAGTAAAGCGGATCAAACCTACACGGCCGGTAGTCATAGTTATACCCTGTCCTGGATTCTGCTGACCTTTCTGGGGGTGTTCGGCGTACACCGGTTTTATCTCGGCAAAGTGTTTAGTGGCATCGTCTATCTGTTGACCGGCGGGTTTTTTCTTCTGGGGATATTGTACGACTACTGGACCCTGAACGACCAGATCAGTGCGTCCAACGCGGCTTGACCCCTAGGGCTCGCGCAAAAATAATTTCCCATTTTATGCATCCCGGCTTCAGGCCATCTTGGCCCGATCTTCGGTCCCAAAATCCTCGGAATAGCGCGCTATGCCTGCGGTTTAAAAAAAGCTCGGGCCTTGCCAGAAACCAAAATCTGCTATTTCCGGATGGGCACTAGCTCGCTATCGCTGCGGTTTTGGCACCTCAGATCGAAACAATCTGACCAAAATCCGGGCGCCTAAAATGGGTAATTATTTTTGCGCGAGCCCTTACGAAGGTAGTGTTAAATCACAGCACCCCTTGGCGGGCAGATCGGTGCGGCCCATCAGGTAGATATCGACCGCCCGGGCGGCTTCCCGGCCTTCGGCGATGGCCCAGACAATCAGCGATTGGCCCCGGCGGGCGTCGCCTGCGGCAAAAACGCCCCGGCGCGATGTCATGTAGTCGTTGTTGGTCTTGAAATTACCCCGGTCATCCAATTTCAATTCTAGCCGGTCGGCCAATGGTTTGCTCTCCGGTCCCGTGAAACCGAGCGCCAGCAATACCAGATCCGCCGGCCAGCGACGCTGCGACCCGGGTATTTCCTCGATACGCGGCGCTCCCGCGTTTCCCGGGTGCAGAACAATATCCACCGTCACCAGGCCGGTCAAACGGCCGTTGCGACCGGTGAACTTTTTGGTCATCACCGACCAGTGCCGCTCGCAGCCCTCCTCGTGCGAACTGCTGGTCCGCAGCCGGGTGGGCCAATAGGGCCAGGGGTGATGATCCGGCCGCGCGGGGCCCGGTTGGGGGAGTAGTTCCAGGTTGACTACCGATTGCGCCCCCTGGCGATTGCTGGTGCCGATGCAATCGCTGCCGGTATCGCCCCCGCCGATGACCACCACCTGTTTGCCGGTCGCCGTCGGCGAGGATGGCTCGGCGTTGCCGGTGGCGATTTGCCGGTTTTGGGCGGTAAGAAAATCCATGGCAAAATGTATCCCGGCCAGTTCTCTTCCCGGCACCGGCAGGTCGCGCGGCGTGGTGGACCCTATGCACAACACGACGGCGTCGAAAGATGCAAGTACTTTCGCCGGGACATCCCGGCCCACGGTGACGCCGGTTTGAAAGCGGATGCCTTCGGCTGCCATGATATGCAGACGCCGATCCAGAATCGTCTTCTCCAGTTTGAAATCGGGAATGCCCAGGCGCAATAAGCCGCCGAGCGCCTCGGCGCGCTCCATGACTGTGACCGTGTGCCCGGCCCGGTTCAACTGCTGGGCGCAGGCCAGCCCCGCAGGGCCGGAGCCGACCACCGCCACGGCTTTGCCGGTCCGCTTCAGGGGCGGTTCGGGCCGCACCCAACCCTTCTTGAATGCTTCCTCGATGATCTCCTTTTCAATCTGCTCGATGGTCACGGCCGGTTCGTTGATGGCCAGCACGCAGGCTTCCTCGCACGGCGCGGGGCACAACCGGCCGGTGAATTCGGGAAAGTTATTGGTCTGGTGCAGGCGGTGAATTGCTTCTTGCCATTGCCCGCGATAGACCAGATCGTTCCAGTCCGGAATTAAATTGCCCAGCGGGCAGCCCGCGTGACAGGTCGGCACCCCGCAGTCCATGCAGCGGGCGGTCTGCTGGTTGACTTTATCTTTGGAAAAGGGAAGATAAATTTCCTTGTAGTCCGCCAGGCGATCCGCAATGGCCCGTTTGGCGGGCAGTTCCCGTTGGTGTTCTTTAAAGCCGGTTGGTTTTCCCATGAGCGTACTTCTCCGAATCGATCCGGGCTAGTGCTTTTTTATAGTCGGTGGGCATCACCTTGACAAATTGCGTCGCGATTGCAGCCCAGTCATCCAGCAACCGCCCGGCCAGGGGGCTGCCGGTATACTGCCGGTGATTGCTGATGGCCGCGCGCAGCCATTGATTGTCCTTGGCCGTAAGTGCTTCGAGGGCCACCATCTGCCGGTTGCACTGCTGTCGGGCAAAGATATTGTCCGGGTCGAAGACATAGGCGATGCCGCCGCTCATGCCGGCCGCGAAGTTGCGCCCGGTGGGCCCCAGCACGGCCACCCGGCCGCCGGTCATATACTCGCAGCCATGATCACCGATCCCTTCCACTACGGCTGTCACGCCGCTGTTGCGCACACAGAAGCGTTCACCGGCCACCCCGTTGATGTAGGCTTCGCCACTGGTGGCGCCGTAAAAGGCCACGTTGCCGATAATGATGTTCTCTTCCGGTTTGAACGTAGCCGCAGCCGGTGGTCGAATCGACAGCTTGGCGCCGGATAGTCCCTTGCCGAAGTAGTCGTTGGCCTCCCCGGCCACATGCACGGTCAAACCGGGCGCCCCGAAGGCGCAAAAGCTTTGACCGGCCGAGCCTTTGCAGTTGAGCACCAGGGTGTCTTCCGGCAGCCCTGCGGCCCCGTGGCGTTTGACGATAGTGCTGCTCAGCAGGGTCCCCACGGTGCGCCGGGTGTTGCGTAGCGAAACGTTTAACGAGAGGGGGCGTTGATCTTCAATGGCCGGGCGGGCCTGCTCGATCAGGGTGTGGTCAAGGGCTTGATCCGTCGGCACAACCACGGGCGCGGCACAGTGCGCGGCCACGGCCGGCGGCGGTTCGGGCTGATGCAACAGGCGTGATAAATCGATGCCGCGCTGCCGCCAATGTCCGATAGCCGGTGCAAAATCGAGACAGGCGGTTTGGCCCACCATCTCCTTGAGTGTTCGAAATCCCAGACGCGCCATGATTTCGCGCAGGTCTTCAGCCACAAAGCGCATGAAGGCGATGACGTGTTCGGGGCGGCCGGTGAATTTTTTGCGCAGCTCCGGGTCCTGGGTAGCGACGCCTACCGGACAGGTGTTCAGGTGGCAGACCCGCATCATCACGCATCCCAGGGCGATCAGCGCCGCGGTGCCGAAACCGAATTCCTCGGCGCCCAGCAGACAGGCCACAGCCACATCCCGGGCGGTTTTAAGTTGCCCGTCGCATTCCACGACGATTTTATGCCGCAACCCGTTCATGACCAGGGTTTGCTGGGTTTCGGCCAGCCCGAGTTCCCACGGCAGGCCGCCGTGCCGGATGGCGGTCAGCGGCGATGCACCGGTGCCGCCGGTATCCCCGCTGATCAGCACCACGTCGGCCAGCCCCTTGACCACCCCGGCGGCAATGGTGCCGACCCCGATTTCCGACACCAGTTTCACGCTGATCCGTGCGTCGGGGTTGGCGTTTTTCAGGTCGAAGATCAACTGCGCCAGGTCTTCGATGGAATAGATGTCGTGATGGGGCGGTGGTGAAATCAGCGGCACGTAGGGCGTTGCATGCCGGGTGCGGGCGATCCAGGGATAAACTTTGTAGCCGGGCAACTGGCCGCCTTCGCCCGGTTTGGCGCCCTGGGCCATTTTGATCTGCAATTCGGTGGCGTTGACCAGATAATGGCCGGTGACTCCGAAACGTCCCGAAGCGATCTGTTTGATGCTGCTGCCACGCCGGTCGCCATTGGTGTCGGGGTGATACCGGTCCGCATCCTCGCCCCCTTCACCGGAATTGCTTTTGCCGCCGATGCGGTTCATGGCCACGGCCAGGGTTTCGTGGGCTTCGCGGCTGATTGAGCCGTAGGACATGGCCCCGGTTTTAAACCGTTTGACGATTTGGGTCCACGGCTCGACCTCGTCCAGAGGCACCGGCGGGGAGGCCGGTTTGATGGCCAGCAGGCCCCGGATCAATCCGCCGTGCCGGTTGTGGTCATCGATGGTTTGGGCGCAGGCGCGCCAGATGGACCGGTCGTTTTGGCGCACGGCCTGTTGCAGTTGGGCGATGGTTTGCGGATTGTACTGATGGCGCTCGCCGCCCCGTCGCCACTGGTATTTGCCGCCGGCGGGCAGATGCGCGGCTGCCGGGATGGCCGTGGCCGGATAGGCGTTCTGATGCCGCATCGCGGTCCGGTCGGCCAGTTGCGCCAGATCGGCCCCGCCGATGCGCGAGGGGGTACCGCAAAAGTAAGTGTCGATCACCGTGGTATCGAGACCGACGGCCTCAAAGATCTGCGCCCCGCAATAGCTTTGCAGGGTGGAAATCCCCATTTTGCTCATCACCTTTAAAATTCCCTGGCAGGCGGCGTCGATGTAGTTGTCAACGGCCTGATCAACAGTAACGTTTTTGATCCGGCCGTCTTGGCTCATCGCGTCAATGGCGGCCAGGGCCAGGTAGGGATTGATCGCATTGGCGCCATAACCGAGCAAGCAGCACAAGTGGTGCGTTTCGCGGGCCTCGCCGGTTTCGACGATCAGACCGCAACGGGTGCGCAAGCCCTTTTGTATCAGGTGGTGATGGATGCCGGCGGTGACCAGCAGGCTGGGCATGGCGGCCGCGTCCCGGTCCATGGCGCGGTCGGACAGGACCAGGATTGCCGCGCCGTTCTCGATCGCCGAAGCGGCCTGATTGCAAAGGGCAGCCAGCGATTTCTGCAGCCCTGCGCCGCCTTGCGCCACCGGGTAGACCGTTTGCAAGGTGACGGTTTTTAAGTGGGGTGCTGGATTGGCGCGAATGCGTGCCAGTTCGCCAACGGTGAGCAGCGGCCGGGCCAGCCGCAAACGGCGGCAGTGTGCCGGGGTGGCGGCAAACAGATCCTGCTCCGCGCCGATGGTACCGGCCAGCGAGGTAACCAGTTCTTCGCGGATGGCGTCCAGGGGCGGGTTGGTGACCTGGGCAAAGAGTTGTCGAAAGTAATCGAACAGCGGCCGCGGGTGCTCGGACAGGATGGCGGGCGGAATGTCGTCGCCCATGGACCCGACTGGTTCCTTGCCGGTCAGGGCCATGGGGCCGATGATAAACTTGTGGTCTTCCAGGGTGTAGCCGAGCGCTTGCTGGCGTGTGAGCAGTTCCTGTTCCGGGTACGGTGCCGGTGGTGCGGCCTCCGGCAGGTCGTCAAGATCCAGCAGGTGATCCCTCAGCCAGGTTGCGTAGGGGGTGGCCGCCGACAAGCGGGCTTTGATGTCGTCATCCGCCACCAGCCGCCCCTGGTCGAGATCGATTAAAAACATGCGGCCGGGCTGCAATCGCCCCTTGGTGCGGACTTGGCCGGCCGGAATGTCGATAACACCGGTTTCCGAGGAGAGCACCACCCGGTCGTCAGTGGTGACGGTGTAGCGGGCCGGACGCAAGCCGTTGCGGTCGAGCACCGCCCCGAGTTGGCGGCCATCGGTGAATATGATGCAGGCCGGTCCGTCCCAGGGTTCCATCAGACAGGCATGGTATTCGTAAAACGCCCTGCGGTCGGCAGGCATGGTCTGGTGGGCCTGCCAGGCTTCGGGAATCAGCATCATCATGCAGTGGGCCAGCGGCCGGCCGGTGTGGTACAGCAATTCCAATGCGTGATCCAGGTTGGCCGAGTCGCTGGCCTGCGGTGTGGCGATGGGCAGGAGTTTGGCCATGTCGGTGCCGAACAGGTCCGACTGAAACAGGTGCTGGCGGGCGTTCATCCAGTTGATGTTGCCGCGCAGGGTATTGATTTCGCCGTTGTGGCATAAAAAGCGAAAGGGGTGGGCCAGGTCCCAGGTGGGAAACGTGTTGGTGCTGTAGCGCTGATGGACCACCGCCAGGGTGCTTTCCATGGCCGGGTTGGTCAGGTCGGGAAAGTAAGGGGCGATCTGGTCGGCCAGAAACATGCCCTTGTAGACCACCGTGCGGCTGGAGAGGCTGGGGATGTGAAAGATCGCGCTGTCGGGTTCAGCCAGGGCACGCGTCCGGTTTTCCATGACTTTGCGAATTACAAGCAGTTTGCGTTCAAAGGCGGCGGTGTCCGGCACGTTGGCGGCCCGGCCGATGAAGAGTTGCAAAATGGCCGGTTCGGCGGCCCTGGCGATCGGCCCCAAAACCGACGGTTCGGTGGGCACCCGGCGCCAGCCCAGCACGGTTTGCCCTTCCTCGCGCACCACTGCTTCCATCATGTTTTGGAGTGCTTGCCGATGATCCTTGCCCGGCGGCAGAAAGACCGGGCCGCAGGCGTAACGGCCCGGTCGGGGCAGGCGGATACCGCATTGCAAGGCGGCTTGCTTTAAAAACCGATGGGGGCTCTGCATCAAAATTCCGGCCCCGTCACCGGTGGCGGCGTCGCAGCCGTAGGCGCCCCGGTGGCTCAGGTTGCGCAGGATTTGCAGCCCGTCTTGTATGATTTGATGGGATGGGGTGCCTTTTATGTGACACACCATGCCGACACCGCAGGCATCGTGTTCGAACCTGGGATCGTAAAGCCCCTGGGGTCGGGGTGGTTTCGGCAGTTGGGAAGACGGACGCAAATTCAATTTGGAACTCCTTGGCAAAACCAGCCGGCGCCGCTTAAAACTATCGTTCGAAGTAAACCGCATCACAAGGGAGACGGTAGCATATCCCCAGCAGCGAAAAAAGAGCGATTTGGCGGCATGAATATGCAACGTGGTTTTTATCGGTTGCCAGGGCGCTCGTATCTGGAAATCAGAGATTAAAAAAGGTTCATATCGTTTTGATCCTGGCCCCCGGCCTTCGCCGGGGTGACGCGCATAAGGTACCCCTTCACCCGAAACGCCCTGATCACGTGCACGGCTTATCCAAGTGTCCGAATCAAAGCCAAAAAATATTTGTCGTCCCGGCGAACCCCGGATCAGGTCCGGGGCAGGCGCCGGGATCCAGAATCAAAACGATAATAACCTTTTATAGTTATCCATAAACTTGTGCGCATTCGCCTTCCATTGTAATTTCCAAATGCGATTGCCGTGTATCGGTTGTCTAAAGGATTTGCAAACCATTTCGCTTATGCTATTTAGTGCAATCGTGCGTAAACGATTTGTAAGGCGCAATATATGGCCCAAGCGCGCTATAAACCAAATTTGAAATTTCCAGTTTCCAATTTCCAAAATCAACCGACTATGCAATTCACCATCGACGCTACTGACCCGAACACCCGCGCCCGTAGCGGGCGCCTTGAAACCGCCCACGGCATCATCCAAACTCCGATTTTCATGCCGGTGGGGACCCTGGGCACGGTTAAATCGCTGGCGCCCGAGGATCTGCTTGCCTGCGGGGCGCAAATCATCCTGGGCAATACCTATCATTTATATCTGCGGCCGGGTTGCGACGTGATCGACCGTTTTGACGGGTTGCACAGGTTCATGCACTGGGACCGGCCGATTTTGACCGACAGCGGTGGTTTTCAGATTTTTTCCTTAGCCAAGCTGGCCCAAATCAGCGAGGCGGGCGCGGCCTTTCAGTCCCACATTGACGGTTCGCGCCACATGCTCACCCCGGAAACCGCGGTGGATATCCAGTTGCGCTTGGGGGCCGATATCATCATGTGCCTCGATCAATGCATTGCGTACCCGGCCACGGAAGACGACGCCCGCGCCGCCATGGAACTCACCAGCCGGTGGGCCCGGCGGTGTCGTGAGCATTGGCAGGCCGGTGACCGTCGTCACAGTCATCTGTTCGGTATCGTCCAGGGCGGCATGTATCCGCACCTGCGGCGCGAATCGGCCCAAGCGCTGATCGATATCGATTTTCCGGGCTACGCCCTGGGCGGTTTGAGCGTGGGTGAACCGCGCGACACCATGCTGGCAGTGGCCGAGGCGGCCCTGCCTTTATTGCCTGACGCCAAGCCCAAGTACATCATGGGGGTCGGCACGCCCGACGACCTGGTCGACCTGGTGGCGCGGGGCGCGGACATGTTCGATTGCGTGATGCCCACCCGCAACGCCCGCAACGGTCAACTGTTTACCAGCCAGGGGACCTTCAACATCAGCAACGCGCGGTTCAAGGACGATACCGCACCACTTGATCCGCACTGTGATTGCTACACCTGCCAACATTACTCGCGGGCCTACCTGCGCCATTTGTATCTCTCCCGCGAACTGCTGAGCTACCGGCTCAACAGCATTCACAACATTCATTACTACCTGAATTTGATGGACCGGATGCGCAGGGCCATCCAGACGGGAACGTTTCAACAGTTTCATCAAAAATTTTTTGCCAACCGGTCCAACAATGGCGTATGATTGCACAATCTCAAAATAGTTCTTATTTTGGCGAAGCAGTGGTTATATCTTGAAACGACGATCTGCATGCATTTAAACGGAAGGAAATGCCATGAAAGAAAAAGTGGAAAATGCGCTGGAGAAAATCAGGCCGATGTTGCAGGCGGACGGCGGCGATGTCGAGTTGGTCGATATCGATGCCGACGGCGTTGTAACCGTCCGGTTGCAGGGTGCCTGCGGCGGTTGCCCCATGTCCCAGATGACATTGAAAAACGGTATCGAACGGATGCTGAAGCAACAGGTGCCGGAAGTAAAATCCGTGGAAGCCGCAACGTGACGGTTCGTAGTGATTTGTTTACCTCGTGCCCATCCGGACATCGCATCGTCAGGCCCGGCGTTTGCGCTCGCAACCATTCATGTTCGTGCGACGATGCAAGATTGCGTTCGCAAGCGGGCACGAGGTAACGGTGCACCTATCCCGCCACGCGACGTAATTCTTTACTTGAATTTTGTTGGTGATGCTCATAATCTGTTTGGAACGGTTCTGCGTTCACGAATAAAATCATCCCATCACATCCGATCCTGAAAAAATCCACCAGCAAAGGAGCCCGCATGACCATCGCCAAAAAGATTGACGGCTTTATGTCCAGCGCGTCCTGGATCCGCAAGATGTTCGAAGAAGGCGCCCGGCTCAAAGCGGAACATGGCGCCGCCAATGTGTTCGACTTCAGCCTGGGCAATCCCAACCTGCCGCCGCCGGATCAATTCCAAACGGGTCTGAAGCAGACCATTGAAAGTTTAACACCCGGCGCGCACGCCTACATGCCGAACACCGGTTTGCCCGAGACCCGTGAAGCGATCGCCGGCAGGGTGGCCCGCGAGCACGGGGTTACGATCAGCGCGGAAGAGATTGTCATGACCTGCGGCGCAGCCGGCGCCTTGAATGTTATTTTAAAAAGCCTGCTCGATCCGGGTGATGAAGTCATCACACCGGCGCCGTTTTTCGTAGAGTACCGGTTTTACGCCGACAATCACGGCGGCCTTCTCAAAACAGTTGCCACGCAGCAGGATTTTTCGCTCGATCTGGCGGCCATCGAGGCCGCCATCGGTCCGCAAACCAAAGCGGTCTTGATCAATTCGCCCAACAACCCCACCGGCCAGTTGTACTCGGCCGCAAGTTTGGCCGAACTGGCCGAGCTGCTGCGCCGCAAAAGCGAGCAGACCGGGCGCACGATCTATCTCTTGTCGGATGAACCCTATCGTAAGATCGTTTACGGCGATGTGTTCGTGCCGAGCATCTTTACGTATTATGCCGACAGCATCGTGGCGACGTCGTTTTCCAAGGATATTTCGATTCCCGGTGAGCGTTTGGGGTATATCGCCGTCAATCCCCAAGCCGCCTGCAAAGCCGATTTGATGGCGGCCATGACCCTGGCCAACCGTATCCTTGGTTTTGTCAACGCACCCGGGTTGATTCAACGGGTGGTGGCGAACCTGTCAAATGCAACTGTGGATGTGGCCGCCTACGCCCGCAAGCGCGAATTGCTGTGCGGTGCACTGGCCGACTTCGGCTACGTGTTCACCAAGCCGCCCGGCGCCTTTTACCTGTTTGCACGCACACCGATTGCCGATGACGTGGCCTTTGTCAAGATGCTCCAGGACGAGTTGATCCTGACCGTCCCCGGCAGTGGTTTTGGTGGTCCGGGGCATTTTCGCATCAGCTATTGCGTTGACGACGATACCATTGTCAAAGCGATGCCGGGGTTCAAGCGGGCCATGGAGCGGTGTAGCGAGTTAACGTGAATTTCAAAATTAAAAGTCAAAATGTCAAAAGCCGGGGTGTCTGGTTGGCGCACGGCAGCCCGGCCGGGACGGATCAGGCGATGGAGGTGCAAAAGCGCATATGAAAATTTTAAAGATCGATCATTTGGGTATTGCGGTGAACAGCATCGAAGACGGCAAGTCGTTCTGGTCCGGTGTGCTGGGGCTCGATTTTGAAGGGGCTGAAACTGTTGAAGCGCAAAAAGTGACCACGGCGTTTTTCCCGGTGGGCGAAAGCGAAGTGGAACTGCTCGAATCGACCAGCCCGGACGGGCCGGTGGCCAAGTACATCGAAAAGAAGGGAACCGGCATCCAGCATATCGCCTTTCGGGTGGCCGACATCGAAGCCGCCCTGGATGAATTGAAGGAAAAAGGGGTGCGGTTGATCGACCAGACGCCGCGCACCGGCGCCGGGGGGGCCAGAATCGCCTTTTTGCATCCCAAGGCCACCGGCGGGGTGCTGGTTGAATTGTGCGAGCGGTAGACTTGCTTATATTGCTGAATGCGGCAACCCCGACAACGAGCGGCCGGAGAATTGAACTGCGCGACCTGTTTTTATAGGCGTTGGTTGACCGAGCGCTCGTTCAGGTTGGGGGGGCTTGAGACCTGAAATTTGAAACCGCAGGCGTAGCAAGGCTACGTCGCAAAAACATGAATGGCTACGCCATTATTTCAAATTCGTGAGAACGCCGGCCTGG